>NZ_JAEHQE010000005.1:0-180096 GCF_016238545.1 Proteus sp. PR00208
CAGTTTATATGTTAGTCGTTAATTAGAAACTATGGTTACATTCCTCAATAAAATAGCCAATCTTCATGCCGTTAAACACTATTTATGGCAACTCATTAGTAAAATGATCCCCGTATCAAGCATCTAATATCACATTAATTTAATGCCTAGTGTTCTGATCTTTTATTTCTTGTTATCTCTGATGGATCTTATTAAAAGCAGATGGTGTAAATGTAAAAATACACTCTTTATTACTGAGTCTATTTTTATTTAGATATCTTTTAATGAGAATGTTATTGAGGCTCCTGCTCTTCTGAACGCAGTAAATCATAGTTTAAGATATTTTTATTACCATCAATAACAGTGATTGGTGATTTAGGCTGATAGCACTCATTTAATGGTGAGTGACACTGTTGAGGGGAGTTATGTTCTATTCCAAGCCAACTACTTAGTAGCCAATAGTTATTTACTGTTGAATAAGGCTTATTCAATGCATCATTATTGATAGTAGGTTTAATAGATGATGGGCTATACCAAATAAACAAAGGGATATCATAAGCTTCTTTTCGTGGCGTATTTACACCATGATGATAACGAACCTCTCTATTTTTATCGAGACGCTGTAAAGCGTGATCTGCAAAGTAGAGAATAGAAGCTGGTTTATCTTTGACTCTCTCGATGATGTTATTAATTAATTTATCTGTATAAGCGATAGAGCTGTCATAGCAGTTATCATCATCTTCTTGCGTGAATTTCTTTAAATACTGACTTGGAAATCGATTACAGGCCGGCTCATGGCTACCATATGTATGTAAGATGATTAGTTTTTTCTCTTCAGATGGCTCATTGAGAGCTCTGTCTAAATAAGGAAGCAACTCTTCATCATAACCGATAAATTCATTCCACTTTTTATTTTGAGCCATATTAGCAATGACAGAAATAACACTAGTTTTCTGATTACCTTCACCTTGATTACTTAACCAATATGTTTTAAACCCAGCATGATTGGCAAGAGAAACAATATTATCAGCGTAATGACTTTTATCTTGTAACTGTTCCAATCCTATATTTGAGAGTGAAATTGGTACAGAAAGAATAGTTACTGGTGCAGGAGAATAAACTTGATTGAATAGGATAAGATTACTCTTTTCTTTCATTAGATTAGGTGTTGTATCGTACTGATAGCCATAAATTCCTAGATGATCTCTGCGAACGGATTCTCCAAGAATAAGGATATAAATTTCTGTATTATCATTATGTTTATTATATTGAAACTCAACTTTTTGAGAGGCAATTCTTCTAATTTGGCGATTTTCATGGAAGGTTCGGACAAGTGCTGCTGCATTATAAAAAGGTGTGTTCAGAAGGGTATATTCTGCAAGTAATTTACTGTTGTCATCGTTTTTCAATGCTAAGATTTTATAAATTGGAATGATGGCTATTAATATAACAAAAGCAGTCACACTTTTTTTTGTCGTTTTTAGATCAGATACTTGAGCTGCTTTATGGATGAAAAAATAGTAAATGGCAAAAGCACATAGGTAAAATAAGACATAATACTTATTATAAGAGAGCATACCGACAGTTTCGCTGCCATTGGTATTAATAAAAGTTTCAGCAATGGATGATGAAAAAGCAATATCGTGTTCACGATAGAAAAATAGAGAAATAGACAGGTTTAAAGACCATAGCGCACTAGTAATAAAGGTTATTATTTTTCCAAAAACAGAACGATAAATGCCACTACATATCAGTATAAGTAGCCAACCAATAAGAACAATATAGATTTTTTGTTCTATATGCAGTGTTGAACCACCCAATATTGCAGGTGCCATAGATAAGAAAAATAAAAGTGCGTAATGAGTTAATTGAGACATAATCTATTTAAAAACTACCACCTCTTTTTATACAGAATAAAAAGTTAACCATTTACTTTTTGACAATACAAGCCTTGTTTGGCTGAAGTGTGTCTGAAATTGATATTACTATGCTTCTTCCTCACTATTTTGAGCTATTTGGCTTTATTAATAAGCCTTGTAGAAAATAAGTTATGTTTCTTTTTATTTGTAATTAATTGATTTCAATTTAATTTGTTTTTATTTTTATAACAGTAGAATAACTAATAATAAGTTATTTAAATAATCGTATAGATATGTAGTTAAAGCTTAAAAGTATTCTAAATAAGTAAATAATAGAAATAGGATCAAGATTTTTATGATAATGGATAAAAATCATTGAAAATGAATAACCCCAAAGTTGAAATTCACTTTAGGGTTATTTTTATTTAGAAAGATAACATTATTTCAGACTGTTAGTGCTGTTTACCTTGTTCAATACCTAAGCCAATTTGAGAACGAATAAACTGTGCTTGGAATTTTGCTTTTTCTTGCTCACCTAAAGATGATTTATCAGTAACAGAGAAAAGCCATGAGACAACAAAAGCAATGATTATTGAGAATAATGCTGGATATTCATAAGGATAGATGGGTTTTTCATGACCTAAAATACTTACCCAAATTGTTGGCCCTAAGATCATCAACGTGACAGCAACTAATAAACCAGACCATCCTCCTGCGACTGCACCTCGTGTTGTCAGCCCTTTCCAATACATTGATAACAATATGATTGGGAAGTTACAGCTTGCTGCAATTGAGAAAGCTAGCCCCACCATAAAGGCAATATTTTGTTTTTCAAATAAAATACCTAAACCGATAGCGACGATACCTAAGATAACCACAGTAATTTTGGATACTTTTAGCTCTTGTCTTTCATCTGCGTGACCATTTTTAATTACATTCGCGTAGAGATCATGTGATACCGCAGATGCGCCCGCTAAAGTTAGTCCTGCAACAACGGCTAAAATAGTAGCGAAGGCAACGGCTGAAATGAAGCCTAAGAAGAAGTTACCGCCAACGGCATCCGCCAAGTGAACAGCCGCCATATTGGTTCCACCAATCAAAGCGCCAGCGGCATCTTTGAACATAGGATTAGGGCTAACGAGTAAGATAGCGCCGAAACCAATGATAAAAGTAAGAATATAGAAATAACCGATAAAAGCTGTTGCATAGAAAACACTCTTACGGGCTTCTTTTGCATCGCTAACAGTAAAGAAGCGCATGATGATATGAGGAAGTCCCGCCGTACCAAACATTAGTGCAAGACCTAAAGAGAGAGCAGATATAGGATCAGAAACCAATCCACCAGGACTCATGATAGAGAACCCTTTTGAGTGAACACTAACGGCTTCTTTAAATAAGGTATTGAAATTAAAATCGACAGCTTTCATCACCATAACAGCCATAAAACTTGCACCTGCAAGTAATAAAATAGCTTTAATGATTTGAACCCAAGTGGTGGCTAACATGCCTCCAAATAAAACATATAGCACCATTAGAATACCGACGAGCACAACGGCAATATGGTAGTTTAAGCCGAAAAGGAGTTCGATTAATTTACCGGCACCAACCATTTGTGCAATCAGATAAAGAGCGACAACAACCAGTGATCCAATAGCGGAGAGTGTTCTCACTGGTTTAGGGCTTAAGCGATAGGAGACAACATCAGCAAAGGTATAGCGTCCTAAATTACGTAAGCGTTCAGCAATGATAAAAAGAATGATAGGCCAACCAATCAGAAATCCAATTGAATAAATAAGTCCATCATAACCCGAGGTATAAACCAGTGCGGAGATCCCTAAAAAGGATGCGGCAGACATAAAATCACCGGCGATTGCCATTCCGTTTTGGAAGCCAGTAATTTTCCCTCCGGCAGTATAGTAATCAGCACGAGAGCGGGTACGTTTAGAAGCCCAATAAGTGATGTAAAGTGTTAATCCTACAAATATTAGGAACATGATGATGGCCTGAATATTCATAGGTTGTTTCTCACCTCCTTCAGTTATTGCGGCAGCGTAAGCAACCGTTGAGGAGAGGAAAAATAAGCTTATTGCATAAAGTAACTTTCTCATTTTTCTACCTCTTCAATAATTTCAGCGGTAAGTTTGTCGAACTCTGTATTGGCTTTAATAACGTAAACGCCCGTTAATAAAAATGAGGCGATGATTAAACCCATACCAATAGGAATACCTCGTGTAATGTAGCTGCCCTCATATAATGGTGTACCTAACCATTGTGGATAGAACGCAATAAGTAAGATAAATGAGACGTACATAACGAGCGTAATAATTGAAAGTGTCCATGAAAAACGACTACGTTTATTAACCAGTTCTTTAAAGCGAGGGTTGTTTTCTATCTCTTGATAAATATTGGAATTCATCAGAGTTCTCCTCTATATAATTGTTTGGTTTATCACTTGATTTAGAGGCTTAAATCCCCCGCATTCCATGATTTTCAGGTAAGAGAGCCCTGCAAAGGCATTTTCATGCCTTTGCTTTGTCGTATTACGTTTTTTGAATGACAGTTATTTGTTGTGTATTAAGCAGTGAGTGATAGAGACTGTTTTTCTTCTAACAGTTTCTCTACAACACCCGGATCAGCGAGTGTTGAGGTATCCCCGAGGTTAGTTGTGTCTCCAGAGGCAATTTTACGCAAGATACGGCGCATAATTTTCCCTGATCGTGTTTTAGGTAAGGAATCTGTCCAATGTAGGATATCTGGTGTGGCTATTGGCCCAATTTCTTTACGTACCCAGTTGCGAACTTCTGTATAAAGTTCAGGAGTTGGCTCTTCACCGTGATTTAAAGTGACATAAGCATAAATAGCTTGTCCTTTAATATTATGAGGAATACCAACTACTGCGGCTTCTGCAATCTTAGGATGTGCAACAAGAGCGGATTCAATCTCTGCTGTTCCTAAACGATGACCTGAAATATTCAAGACATCATCAACACGCCCTGTTATCCAATAGTCACCATCCTCATCTCGGCGAGCTCCGTCACCAGAGAAATACATCCCTTTAAAGGTTGAAAAATAAGTTTGCTCAAAACGATCGTGATCACCAAAAAGTGTTCTTGCTTGACCCGGCCAAGAATCAGTAATCACTAAGTTTCCTTCGCAAGCCCCTTGCTGTACTTCGCCCATATTATCGACAATTGCAGGCTGAACACCGAAGAAAGGGCGTGTTGCTGAGCCAGGTTTTAGATCCATTGCACCCGGTAATGGTGTTATCATGAAACCACCAGTTTCTGTTTGCCACCATGTATCAACGATAGGACATTGGCTACGTCCCATTTTCTGATAGAACCATTCCCATGCTTCTGGATTAATGGGTTCACCTACGGAGCCTAGAATGCGCAGAGAGGTGCGTTGAGTACCTTCAATCGCTTTATCGCCTTCAGCCATTAATGCACGGATTGCAGTCGGTGCTGTATATAAGATATTGATTTGGTGTTTATCAACAATTTGAGCCATGCGGTTAACAGATGGATAATTAGGGACACCTTCAAACATAACAGTAGTCGCACCATTTGACAGAGGGCCATACAGTAAGTAGCTATGTCCTGTTACCCAACCCACGTCAGCAGTACACCAATAAATATCACCTTCATGATAATCAAAGGTGTATTTGAAGGTCATTGAAGCATAAACGAGATAACCTCCCGTTGTGTGCAGTACACCTTTTGGTTTGCCTGTTGAACCTGATGTATACAGAATAAAGAGAGGATCTTCTGCATCCATTACTTCAACATCACACTCAGAGCTTACACCTTGGGTGATTTCATCCCACCAAACATCGCGTCCTTCAATCCATTGTTCGGTATGTCCTGTTCGACGAAATACTACTACATGATTAATAGGGGGGATATCAGCGTGATTTAAAGCATCATCAACATTTTTCTTTAAAGGAATAGCGCGACCTGCACGTAATCCTTCATCAGCTGTAATCACTAATTTAGCTTTTGAATCAATGATCCTGCCTGCGACAGCTTCAGGAGAGAAACCACCAAAAATAACAGAATGGATAGCACCAATACGAGTACAAGCGAGCATAGCGACTGCCGCTTCTGGTACCATCGGCATATAAATCGCCACAACATCGCCTTTTTTAATACCTAAGTTTTTTAATACATTAGCGAATTGGCAAACATCTTGGTGGAGTTGTCTGTAAGTGATTTTTTTCGACTCATTAGGTGAGTCGCCTTCCCAAATAATGGCGGTTTGATCACCTCGTGTTTTAAGGTGGCGATCAAGACAGTTTTGACTGATATTTAGCTGACCATCTTCAAACCAGCGAATGCGTACATGGCCTGGGTCAAAAGAAGTATTCTTTACCACAGTATATGGTTTTATCCAGTCAATGATTTTCCCTTTATCTGCCCAAAAGGCCTCAGGGTTTTTAATGGATAATTCATAATCTTTTTGGTATTGCTCTTTATTGATCAGGGCGTGTTCTGCAATGCTTGCAGGAATATGATGTTGGTTTATTTTTGTCATAATAGTTCTCCTCACTCTTGTTAATACTATGTCAAAAAGTCGTTAACAAAAGAGGGTAAATAAAGATTGTTTCTTTTTTGCGCAGAAGATCACGAATTAATGGAAATGCTTTTCATGGAATGTTCAATTAGTGCTAAAGCTAGCAGGGCATTATTTATCTACTATTTTCTTGTTTAATAGGATCATCGTTTAATAGAATGCTTTTAAATTAAAATAATATACTGTGAAAATTAATTTAACCGTGCTGGATAAAAAAACCACAAAAATAATATGGATATGATAATGATTTTCATTAACGTTTTTTTCACTATAATGAAATGAAAAGATAAATCACATGATGTGATCCAAGATAAAACAGCACTGGAGATTAATATGAGCTATACATTACCTGCACTGCCTTATGCTTATGATGCATTAGAGCCTCACTTTGATGAGCGTACAATGGAAATTCACCATACTAAGCATCATCAAACTTATGTGAATAATACCAATACAGCATTAGAAAAATTACCTGAGCTTGCTGGCTTGGAGATTGATGAATTAGTTAAAAATCTTCATAAAGTGCCTGCTGATCAACGTACTTTTTTACGTAATAACGCTGGTGGTCACTCTAACCACTCATTATTCTGGAAAGGTTTGAAGCTAGGTACTCAATTACAAGGTTCACTAAAAGATGCGATTGAGCGCGATTTTGGTAGCGTTGATGCCTTTAAAGAGTTATTTGAAAAAGCGGCTGCGAGCCGTTTTGGTTCAGGTTGGGCTTGGCTGGTATTAAAAGACGATGGCAAACTTGCGGTAGTTTCTACTGCAAACCAAGATAGCCCATTAATGGGTGAAGAGTTAGCTGGCGCATCAGGTTACCCAATTGTAGGGTTAGATGTGTGGGAACATGCTTACTACTTGAAATATCAAAATCGCCGCCCTGATTATATTAAAGCGTTCTGGTCCGTCGTTAACTGGGACGAAGCGCAAAAACGTTTTCAGAGCAAAGCATAATTGAGCAGATAACATCCTTTCTTTTTTATATTTTCAATGCCGACATTTGTCGGCATTGTTTCTTTTGAACACTATCTTTACTATGAGTTATTCTTTTCTGTTTAGGTAGTGAGCTATGCGTTATTTTCCTAGTGTTTTTATCGGTAATATCACAACAACATCTAATGGATTTACCAGTGCGATCACCAAAAGGCTGGTGGATGGCACTATCAAATTGACATCACTAGGATTAGAAGGTGATGAGCAAGCAGAAAAGAGTTTTCACGGTGGTTCTGATCGCGCCCTTTGTCACTATCCTAACGAACGTTATCTTTATTGGGCTGAGCAATTCCCTCAATTGATGGATTTTTTTCATGCTCCCGCATTTGGTGAAAATATCTCAACAACAGGCATGACGGAAGAGAATGTTTTTATTGGGGATATTTATCAATGGGGAACTGCATTAATTCAAGTGACTCAACCTCGCTCTCCTTGCTACAAACTTAACACAGTGACAGAAGTCAGTAACTTTTCGCAAATTATGCAAGATAGTGGTTATTGTGGTTGGTTATATCGTGTTGTGAGTGCAGGAGAAACAGGCAGTCATCATCCTCTTGTGTTGGTTTCAAGAAACAGTGATGTCTCTGTTAAAGAAGCTATTTCTATTGCTTTTCATATGCCTTTTGATGAAGAGCTTTATCATCGTTTATTAAGTGCGGCAGGATTATCAGCGAGTTGGAGTAAAACCATGCAGCTAAGACTGCAAAATCAAACTATTGAGAGCTTTGATAGACGGCTGTTTAAGAGATAAATAGTTATCTAATTGATAATTAATGGTATTAAAACACCTCCCTAAACATGAACTGCACCCCAAAAGTTGGACACCAACTTTGGGGTGTTTTTTTATGTATTAACGAAAAATTACGGATGTGCGATAAATCCAATCGCATCATAAACCTTGTCTAAGGTTGCTTGAGCACGAGTTTTGGCTTTATCAGCACCTTCTTTCATGATTTTATTAAGCAATGCTTCATCATTACGGAATGTGTTAAAACGTTCTTGAATGTTGGTTAGCATTTCAGATACCGCATCAGCGACAGCACCTTTTAGATGACCATACATTTGGCCTTCAAATTCAGCTTCTAATTCAGGAATAGTTTTACCTGTAACACCCGCTAAGATATCGAGTAAGTTAGACACACCTGCTTTATTTTCAAGATCGTAAATAACACGAGGTGGTTCTTCAGAATCTGTCATTGCGCGTTTAATTTTCTTGGCTGCTGCTTTTGGATCTTCAAGCAATGCGATAACGTTATTACGGTTATCATCAGACTTGGACATTTTCTTGGTCGGATCTTGCAGAGCCATAACACGAGCACCGCCTTTTGGAATAAAAGGATCGGGTACGGTGAAGATATCGCCATAAATAGCGTTAAAGCGCTGAGCAATATCACGGCTTAATTCAAGATGTTGTTTTTGGTCGATACCAACAGGGACTTGATTTGTTTGATAAATCAGAATATCTGCCGCCATTAATACAGGATAATCGAATAACCCTGCATTGATATTTTCAGAGTGACGCGCTGATTTATCTTTAAATTGAGTCATTCGGCTCAATTCACCAAAATAGGTATAGCAGTTAAGTGCCCAGCTTAATTGTGCATGTTGTGGAACATGTGACTGAACAAAAATAGTGCTTTTTTCTGGATCAATACCGCAAGCAAGATAAAGAGCCAGCGTATCTAAGGTTCTTTTTCTAAGTTCTTTTGGATCTTGACGAACTGTAATGGCGTGTTGGTCAACGATACAGTAAATGCAATCATAGTCATCTTGCATTTGTACCCATTGACGTAATGCACCCATGTAGTTACCAATAGTGAGTTCACCAGAAGGTTGTGCACCACTGAATACAATTGGCTTTTGTGCCGTTTTTTCTACTGAAGTCGTCATCTTAATTCTGTTCCACAGTTGTCATTGCGTGATGTCGAGGATTGATAGCAAGTCAGCAAAATTATCGAGTGTATAATCAGGTTTGCTGTCTGCAATAGAGACGCCATAGTTATAGCCATAGGTTAAACCTACGCAAGGGCACTCGGCCGCTTGTGCTGCAATAATATCGTTGCGAGAATCCCCAACAAAAAGGAGTTCTTCCTTTTTAACACCAAATGTACCCATTGTTAAATATAATGGTGCTGGATGTGGTTTTTTTTCTTTGACATCATCTCCCCCTAGTACTAAGGAAAAATATTTATCAATTTTCAGTTGCTGTAATAGTGGTGCAATAAAAGGTGAAGGCTTATTGGTAACGATACCTAATGGAATGTTATGTGAAGCTAATACTTCAAGCGTTTCTTTGACGTGTGGGAATAAATCACTGCCTGTTTTGACCGATGTTGCATAATGTTCATCAAAAAGGTCACGCATCTCTTTTAATAAGGTTTCTGTGACATCTTCTACGCCAGCGTTATGTAAAGCGCGCGTAAGTAGCATATCAACGCCATTACCCACCCAAATTGTGACATTATGTTTACCAGCAGGTGCAAAACCTTTTGATGTTAATGCGTAATCTGTTGCTTCTGTTAGTCCAACAGCGCTGTCAGTGAGTGTGCCATCAAGATCAAAGGCGATAGCACGAATGCCTTTGAGTTTTTTGTCTATCATTACGATACCTTTTCTAATTCGCGACGCATATTGTCAATAACATGCTTATAATCTGGTTGATTGAAAATAGCTGAGCCAGCAACGAACATATCTGCACCTGCTTGGGCAATTTCAGCGATATTATCGACTTTAACACCACCATCAATTTCTAAACGAATGTCATAACCACCATCATCGATCATTTTACGAACTTGGCGTAATTTATCGAGGGTGTTAGGAATAAATGATTGACCACCAAAGCCTGGGTTAACAGACATCAGCAGAATAAGATCTAATTTATCCATTACATAATCAAGATAATTTAATGGGGTTGCTGGGTTAAGCACTAAGCCTGCTTTACAACCACAATCTTTTATTAGTTGAATTGTACGGTCAACGTGGTCACTGGCTTCAGCGTGAAATGAGATATATGTTGCGCCAGCTTCTGCAAAATCAGGAATGATGCGATCAACGGGTTTAACCATTAGGTGAACATCAATGGGCGCTGTAATACCGTAGTTGCGCAGAGCTTTACAAATTGGCGCACCAAACGTTAGGTTCGGTACATAGTGGTTATCCATAACATCAAAGTGGACAACATCTGCGCCAGCTGCGAGCACTTTTTCAGTGTCTTCGCCAAGGCGAGCAAAATCAGCGGATAAAATAGAAGGGGCAATCAGAAAATCTTTCATCGCATTCTCCAGACAACACTCCCATTGTCGGGAGGTGTTAACGATTATTTATATAAGGCAAGTAATTCGTTCACTTTGCTACGACCAAGTGTGTTGCTACTGATTGTTCTTCTGACTTTCACACTGTGTAGCTCTTTTGCGTCTACATACCACTCTTTTGTTAACGCAGTCTCATGATTTGATATTAACACGGGTATCTGTCTCTCGTAAGCCAGCATTGAGGCAAGTTGAGCCAGATGTTCCTGCTCTTGAAAACTAAAGCTATTTGTATGGTATGACGTAAAATTTGCAGTCGGTGATAACGGTGCATAAGGAGGATCGCAATAAACAACGGCGCCTTTTTTTGCATTTGTCATCGTTGATGAATAGCTTTGGCAAACAAATTCGGCTTTTTGTGCTTTTTCAGAAAACCAAATTAGCTCTGCTTCAGGAAAATAAGGTTTTTTATAACGACCAAAAGGGACATTGTATTCACCTTTTGAATTATAACGACACAGCCCATTGTAGCAATGACGGTTAAGATAGAGAAATAACACACTACGCTGATAAGCGTCCGTTGAACGATTAAATTCTTGTCGTAGTTGATAGAACTCTTCTGCGATATTCATTTGAGGGGTAAATAATAAGCGAGCATCCTTCATAAATTTTTCAGGATGTTGCTTTACCGTATTATAGAGATGAATTAGATCACTATTTATATCGGCAAGAATATATGAATCGTATTCTGTATTTAAAAAAACAGAACCGGCACCCATAAAAGGTTCAATTAAACAATTACCCTCAGGCAGATGACGTTTAATGTCATCTACCAAAGGATATTTACCACCAGCCCATTTTAGGAATGCGCGTTTTTTTTTCATGCCGTCCAAATTTCTCAATCGTTTCAGAGTCGCCGATTGTACTCTGTTTCAGACAGCATATCAGCGGTGAACTTCGTCTTAATTATTTTTTTAGATCCTGATGAACATGTTTCATCGGTCTAACCCAAGGTTGTTTGGCTTGTACTGGCGCAGGTAAAGAAGAAACAGCCTGCTTGGCTTCACTTATATTACGATAATTTCCATAGATGAGTACATACCATGGATTACCATTACGCTGCGTTTTGTAAATAGTGTAGTTTCCATTGAGGTTCTTTTTAGCGAAAGCCTCTAAGGTATCTTGGCGACTTGCACCACTTAATTGCAAAGTATAGTTAGTAGCAGGGATAGTGCTTAAATTACTTGCTGATAATGAGCCTGAAACAACAGGTTTAGTCGTTGCAGGTTTAGGTTGCGTTGTTGCTGGTGGTGTTACTGGTTTTGTTGGTGGTGTTTTTACTTCAGCCGGTTTTTGTACGGGTTGCACTGGTTTAGTTGCAGGTGGTTGCGTGACAGGCTGCACGGGTTGTGGCTGTTGAGCATTTAATTGCTGCTGATTAGTGGCTTGATTAATACCTGCTTGTTGTTGATTTAAAGAATCAACGATATCTCCAGGGATCTCAACACGTTGACCTTGCGAATCAATCATTGGAGGTAAATTTTGTGAAGGTGGTGTTGCAGGCTGTATCTCTTGCCCAGAAATAGATTGAGGTGTCGATGGCTGACCATTTTCTGAAGGCGTAACGGATGACGGTTGTTGAGATAGGTCGATATTTCTTTCCGTATTGGTCGAAGGTGCAGGTTCAGTTGTTTCTGGTGATTTTAATGCTGAACTTATTGCGATAATTAGCAGAATAAGGACTAAAACACCTGCACCAATCATCATCTGTTGACGGGATACAGAGAATCGTGCGTTTTTTAATGGATTGTTACGAGGTCGGTTGGTTCGACGTTCAGGTCTATCCGAAGTATCAGGTTTGAGTGAATTATCACCCTTGGTTTCATTATCAGGTTTGAACTCGTCCATTATGCCCTCCGTCAGAGCGTCAAAAAGCGAAAAATATTCTATTCAGCCTTAGCCATTACCTCATAGTATAAGGATGAAACGCTTTTTCTGAAACGTTGCATTTGACAATATTAACCAGAATTTTCCTTAAATGAATATTCTAGTTTATTGCTTGTCAGGTAATGGGGAGCTTAATTTGCATTAATGCAAGATGTTATCGCTTTGTGGACTTGTTCGCGAGTAATATCGGCACGTAATTCGGATTGACCGATACCTTTTGGTAAAACAAGGTGTAATTTGCCACCAGATACTTTTTTATCTCTCATCATATGAGGTAAATAGTCATCAGGTGTCATTTCAATAGGACCATTGATGGGGAGATTGGCTCTCTCAAGCAATTGAATAACACGTTGAGTCTCTTCTTCAGTGAATTGACCAAGTGCTTGAGATGTTCTTGCCGCCATTACCATACCTGCGGCAACGGCTTCACCATGCAACCAAACACCATATCCCATATGGGCTTCAATGGCATGTCCATAGGTATGGCCAAGGTTGAGTAGTGCGCGTAAGCCACTTGTTTCTTTTTCATCAGCAGCAACGACGTCAGCTTTTAGCTCACAGCAACGACGGATACAAAATGCCATGGCTTTAGGATCAAGAGCCAAGAGTTTATCAATATTATTTTCAAGCCAGATAAAAAAGTCTTTATCTAAAATGATGCCATATTTAATAACTTCAGCTAAACCCGATGAAAGTTCACGAGGCGGTAATGTGGCAAGACAATCGAGATCGATAACAACAGAAGCGGGCTGATAAAACGCACCAATCATATTTTTGCCAAGAGGATGATTAACTGCGGTTTTTCCACCAACAGAAGAATCGACTTGTGACAATAGTGTTGTTGGTACTTGGATAAAGCGAACGCCACGTTGATAGCTTGCTGCGGCAAAACCAGTTAGATCACCAATAACACCACCGCCTAATGCGATAAGTGTTGTATCTCGATTGTGATTTTTTTCTAATAATGCAGTAAAGACATCATTCATGATTTCAAGCGATTTGTATTGTTCGCCATCAGGCAAAATTACGCTATCAACCAAAACACCCTGTTTTTTTAAGGTGTCCGTTACCTTTTCTAAATAGAGTGGAGCAAGTGTCACGTTTGTGACTATCATAACTTGCTGCCCTGATTTTAAAGGTAAAAAGGTATCTTCTTGATGAAAAAGGCCAGAAGCAATGGTAATGGGATAGCTTCTTTCACCTAATGTGACAGTGATTTTTTCCATAACAGTGGCCTTCTTTTTATTGTCTTTACTTAACCTTATAAATAGCTGAATTTATTAGTTTTGTTCTAATAATTCAATTATTTGATTGGCTACAATTTTTGCACTCTGATCATCAGTATGAATAGTGATGTCAGCAATTTCTTCATAAAGAGGATTACGTTCTTCAGCTAATGTCTCTAAGACATCGCGCACAGGTTCAACACCTTGCAATAAAGGACGTTTTTTATCACGTTGGGTACGCGCGAGCTGCTTTTCGATGTTGGTTTCTAAATAAACAACCACACCGCGTGCAGATAATCTGTTACGGGTTTCTCGCGATATCACCGAACCACCACCTGTTGCTAACACAATGCCTTGCTTTTCAGTGAGTTCGTTGATTATTTTTTCTTCTCGTTGACGGAAGCCTTCTTCGCCTTCAACATCAAATACCCAACCTACATCTGCACCTGTACGCCGCTCAATTTCCTGATCGGAATCATAAAACTCCATACTAAGTTGTTGAGCTAACTGACGACCAATAGTGCTTTTGCCGGCACCCATAGGCCCAACCAGAAAGATATTACGTTTCTCTGCCATGTTTTTGGTATTACTAAGATATTCGTTAATGATAACCCGCCCCGCCAAATTCATTCAGCGACGGGACCTAAACTGAAATTTATGAGTGTTTATCTAATTCACACCTGATAACATTTGTTATCTACTCTCATAATAAGACTGAGTTCTTTCAGTAGATCGCTATAAAATAACCACATGCTGTCATAAGCGACAACATAGGATAAAAATCCCTTTGCCCACAGTACATAACAAAAACTACTAAAAAAGTAATTATCTTTGTTGGCAACGCGGAGATTCTAACACAATTTAGTCGGAAAACCGCATCTGATAATATTGTCTTTTTCGTCATCAATCGATCAATATTACATATAAAAAGCCCTACCTCCAAGAATAGAGGAAGTGCATAAAATGTATCCGTATTTTTATTGTGATGTTTCAGGCTCACTCAAATTAGCTAACCCTTGTAAGCTAAATCGTCCTCATCGTCAAATCTATAAATACTGATTATAAGAAAAAACAATGAATAACTCTCAGTTTAACTCTAGTGAAAAACATGTAGTGCTTTGTATTTTATAATAAAAATATTTATCACATAAAAAATTATATTAATTTGGGTGTAATAAAAATAACCAATTCATGGCGACTGTGTTGATCTCTTTTATGACTGAAAAGTACGCCTAGTAATGGAATAGAGGATAAGAAGGGGATCTTTGCTGTGTGTTCTTGTTGCTTTTGCTGAAATATACCTCCCAACATAATGGTTTCTCCATCGCGAATAGTCACTTCTGTGCTGATCTCTTGTTTATCAATAGAAAGATGTTCACTTCCGCCTTGAACAAGTGCAATACCTGGTGTGTTTTGACTAATTTTAAGTATTAACCTTATCTTTTTATTTCTTTGAATAATGGGAGTTACTTCCATACCCAAGACGGCTTCTTTAAATTGTACTCGTGTGATTTCATTATCTCGACTGACATAGGGGATCTCCGTTCCTTGTTTGATGGAGGCTGTTTTTTCATGAGCGGTTGTTAGCCGCGGACTGGCAATAATAGATAACTGTTTCTCTTGTTCTAACGCACTTAATTCAAGCTCTAATAGGCGTCCATTAATTCTAGCAATATTAAATGCAATATAGTGAAGAGGGTTTTTGGTGTTTTGATGGAGTGATAATGCAGAAAGTGAAGGCGTTGATAGCGCCGAATTAAGCGAGGAGGTTGTTGAAATAGCATTAGGTATTGTAGATGCGGCTTCGGTTTGTGTTTTTAATGCTTGTAATCCCCATTGAGTACCTAATTCATTTAGAGCATCCTGACTGCTACTCACAATATGTGCGGTGATATGAACTTGTTGTTGTGGGGTGTCCCGTAATTTTAGCCAATCCCCAATTTCAGATAGTGTTTTACTATTATCAACTATTGAAAGACTATTCGCTTCTCTATCAATAATAACTCGCCCTTGCTGACTTAGTAATGGAATAGTGTGATCACTTAGTTGTTCGCCTAGTCTCTCAGCATCAGCATAATTTAAAGGATAAAGTTGGTGATGTAATTCTTCAGGTTGTTCTGTAGTAGATGTTCGCTCTTCAATAAAGGTAGATGATATCTTTTCATCATCGCTATTCTCAGGAAAGAAGGGGTCTCGAGTGTGAGCCCAAATGGTGGTTGTCATCATATATAATATGACGATTAAAATTCCTATCTTCATGATATATCACCCTGTATTGCACTAGGATAACTTAGCTCTGTAAAGCTCATTTGTACTGAAATTAGATGGGGTTTTATTGGAACAATATTCAGAGAGATCAGCGCTAAACTTGTTTGACTGAGGTATTCCAATAGTGTTAAAAACTGTGGGTAAGACAAAGTAAAAGTGAGTTTATATAAAGAGTTAGGCGTGTTTTCCCAAATCTCTGGTATAAAATGATAAGTCATTAGTAAGCGTTGTAATTGCTCACTAACCGGTGGGTTATCGAATGGAATGTCATAATCTATTTGTTGTGTGATTAGTGAATTAATAGATGGCATTGTGTCTAATGTGCTTTGATAGTGATTAATACGCTTTAGTCTTTGTGCTATTTCTAGGTGTTGTTGGGCTATCTCTTGCTGGTAGTCCGTGTAGATAAAGAGGTAATAAAATAGCAGGGTAATAAAAGGTATCATTAAGCTCAGTAAAGTGAGTTTCCACTTAGGTAGAAACGCAATAAGTAACAACCATTGTGCATTTATTTTCATTGGCTTCCCTCATCTTCTTTATTCCATCGCTCTTGTTCTTCTGATTTTCCGTTTAAATGCACTTCTGTGTAAGACGGATCAGCTTTGTTTTGTTGTAAATAACTCAACGTTAAAGAGGCTAAAACAGAGTGACTTTTAAGGTTGGTAATAAAGGAGAGTGATTGTGTATTGGGGAGTGTGAGATGCAGTGAGCGTTGATTATCTGCTTCACCATAGTGGCTAATCCAACCAGTTGAGGGAAGATGGGTTTCGATAGCTCGAAAGAAGCGAATGTAATGTAAATAGCGCAACCAGTTTTGATAATAGAGTGAATAGTGCTGATAGTGTAAAAGTGTTTGTTTTTTCTGTGTTTTATATATATCGATCTGTTTTAGTAATAAATCTTCTTGTTGCTGAGTTTGGCGTTGTTGATCTGTTATGAGTGATCGTTTTTGTGCCAAATGGTAGGTGTAATAGCTACAAATAACGAAAGTGATCGTGACCAATGATAGCGTTTGAGAAAGCCATAACAATGCTTTTTGTCTAAATAAGCTGTGGCGCCAAGGTAGGTAATTTACTTGATACATAGCACCTCTTCAGGGCGTAATGCCAAACCTAATGCAACAAATGGAATGAGATCTTTATCTGACGTTGTTTTAAATAAGACGAGGGAAAGATTGGGCCAAAGAGGCATCAACTGGCTAAAATATTCTTCATTATCACCCGTTAAATAACACTGTTTTAATGGCCAATGGTATTTTTCTATTAACTGATAAATACAAGCTTGTTGCTCTTGTTGGTTTTCATAGGTGAGAGTGCCGTAATGGGGCATATTTTCATCAGATGATACCCAAAGTAGCGTTTTGTTTTTACAGTACAAAAGGGGATTCTGAGGTGAGATGCCGAGGTAAGTTGCTAAATAGCGTAGTGCACACGCTGGGGTATCAATCGCAGTTATTGTTAAGTTTATTCGAGAAAATAAGTCAATATACTTATCTAAAATCGTTTTATGGCACAGGTGAATAGCGAGTTTCCCCTTATTTTGCCGATAATCAAAATTAACAGGGATTTTCGTATTTTGTGTGTAAGATGTGGCTCGTAGTTGCGCCAACCGATAACATGCTGCTGATGTAAGGGAAACTGCATGAGGCAGTGGGATAATTTGATAGTTTTCATAAATATCCGGTAGAGAAAGCGTAACATTATTAATAGAAGGTAATTTTTTACGCCAACCCATTAGGATTTTTCTTAATTTTATATCATTTAAATCGTCATTAAGAGGTAAAGGGAATTGCCAAAATGCACTGATCTTCCATTGTTTATTCTGCTGAAATACCAAAACTGCATTGATATGATGAGTGTTAATTTCAATACCAATCTGGTAATTGTGTGTTTCCATAAATGATATCCATATCTATTGATGAGTAATTGCCTATTTTCAAAGAGGCGTTACCTTTATACTACGCACTGTTTGTTTATAAACCGCCCAATTCACACTACATGGGAAATTTAAGGTGAAGTTCTTAAAATATTTTTTCATCTTCGTTTTTGCTTGCATAATTTTGGGAGCAGCCTCGATATACGGTATGTATAAGTATGTTGAGCCTCAGTTACCCGATGTCGCGACATTAAAAGATGTTCGTTTACAAACCCCTATGCAGGTATTTAGTGCAGACGGAGAGTTGATTGCGCAATACGGCGAGAAACGTCGTTTACCGCTAACATTGGAGGAGATGCCTCCTCAACTTATTAATGCTTTTATCGCAACAGAAGATACGCGTTTTCGTGAACACCACGGTATTGACCCTATTGGGATCTCGCGTGCTGTTGTAGTGGCATTAACATCAGGACAAGCCTCCCAAGGCGCTAGTACCATTACGCAACAATTAGCTCGAAATTTCTTTTTAACGCCTGAAAAGAAATTAATGCGCAAAATAAAAGAAGCCTTTTTGGCGATCCGCATTGAGAAAGAGCTCACTAAAGATGAAATTTTAGCGCTGTATTTAAATAAAATTTATCTGGGTAATCGTGCTTATGGTGTGGGTGCTGCCGCTTATGTTTACTTTGGTAAAAGTGTTCACGATCTGAGCCTTAATGAAATGGCTGTGATTGCTGGCTTACCTAAAGCACCTTCTACACTTAACCCACTTTATTCTTATGATCGTGCCTTAAAACGTCGTAATATCGTTTTACAGCGTATGTATGAAGAGAACTATATCACTCGCGCACAATATGAAAGTGCAAGAGCAGAGCCTATTGTTGCGAAATACCACGCACCTCAAATTGATTTCTCAGCGCCTTATCTAACCGAAATGGTGCGTATGGAGATGTACGAGCGTTATGGTGAAAATGCCTACACTGATGGCTATAAAATTTACACCACTGTGGTTCGTAAAGATCAATTAGCGGCAGAAAAAGCCTTGCGTGATAATGTTATCGACTACGACATGCGTCATGGTTACCGTGGTGCTCAAGAAGTTTTGTGGAGTGAAGGGCAAACACCATGGGATAACGAAGCTATCAACAAGAAATTAAAAGGGATCCAAACTTATGGCCCTTTAATTCCAGCTGTTGTGTTATCTGCTGATGCGAAAGAAGCCAAAGTCATTTTAAAAACGGGCGACAACATTACGCTAGATTTAAAAGCGGTTCGTTGGGCACGTAAATTTATTTCTGACACCTCTCAAGGCGCAACACCAACAAAAGTTGATGCCGTTGTGCATGTTGGTGAGCAAATTTGGGTACGTCAAAATAACGAAAAAAGTTGGGTGCTAGCGCAACTTCCGGGGGTTAATGCGGCATTTGTTGCATTAGACCCTATCAATGGAGGGATTATTGCGCTTGTTGGTGGTTTTGATTTTGAGATCAGTAAATTTAACCGAGTTTCTCAATCTTTACGCCAAGTCGGTTCAAACATTAAACCTTTCTTATATGCTGCTGCATTAGATAAAGGATTGACGTTATCGACACTGCTTAATGATTTACCTATTAGCCGCTGGGATGCTGGTGCAGGAACAGATTGGCGCCCTAAAAACTCACCACCAACTTATGCCGGCCCTATTCGTTTACGTCAAGGTTTAGGCCAGTCTAAAAACGTGGTGATGGTACGTGCAATGCGCGCGATGGGCGTGGATTATGCTGCTGATTATCTATTACGTTTTGGTTTCCCTAATCAAAATATCGATAGAACAGAATCTTTAGCATTAGGATCACCATCATTTACACCAATGCAAATGGTACGAGGATTTGCTGTTATGGCAAACGGCGGATATCTCATTGAGCCTTACTATATCCAACGTATTGAAAATGCTGATGGTGAAGAGCTGTTTACTGCAAAACCAAAGATAGCTTGCCCGGATTGTACTGATATCCCTGTTATTTACGGCGATACCATGCGTTCTATTGCGTTATCTGATGACTATATGGAAAACGTTGCTCAATCTAATAAATCTCAGCCAGCAACTGCTACGCCTGAAATTGAATTAGAACAAGCGCCGTTAGCTGAAACTGTAAAAGAAAGCCCTTATGCACCACACGTTATCAGCACACCACTGGCTTACTTAATGCATGATGCATTAAGGACAAACCTTGTGGGTGAACCGGGATGGTCTGGTACAGGTTGGCGTGCTGTTCGTGATCTTAAACGCCAAGATATTGGTGGTAAGACCGGAACAACAAACAGTTCTAAAGATGCATGGTTCTCTGGATATGGTGCCAATATTGTTGCCACAGCTTGGATTGGCTTTGATGACAGTAGCCGCAATTTAGGTCGAACTGCCGCGAGTGGTGGGGAAGCGGGTGCTAAAACAGCGCAACCTATTTGGAATGACTTTATGAAAGTGGCTCTGGATGGTGTCCCTGTTAATATGATGCCTGTGCCAAAAGGTGTTGTGGCTGTTCAAATTGATAGAAGAACAGGAAAATTGGCAGGTGATGGCCCTTCAATGAAAGAATATTTTATTGATGGGACTCAACCGACAGAAAGGGCAAAAAATGAAGTAGGAACACAGATTTTTGAGGATAATGGCGAATCTAACGAGTTATTCTAATTAATCGAAAATAAAAACCGGATGTTAAAATCCGGTTTTTTATTTATCTATTTATTTTTGTAATAGATAGCGGTGAGCTAAGAAGAGAGCACTGACACTACGAGCTTCTGTAAAATCTGGGTGGTCGAGTAAATCCATCATTTTGGCGATAGGCCAACGTATTTGGATTAGTGGCTCAGGCTCATCACCTTCGAGTTGCTCTGGATAAAGGTCATGCGCAATGACAATGTTCATTTTGCTAGAAAAGTAAGATGGCGCCATAGAAAGCTTTGCGAGTTCTATTAATGAGTGGGCACCATAACCAATTTCTTCTTTTAGTTCGCGGTTTGCGGCTTGTAGGGCATTTTCACCAGGATCAATGGCGCCTTTGGGAAAACCAAAGTCGTAATTTTCGATACCTACGGCGTATTCACGAATAAGAATAAGATTGTCATCAATAATAGGAACAATCATAACAGCTTCACGATTAGCGGGTTTCATTCGCTCATAAGTGCGCTTTTCTCCGTTGCTAAACTCCAGATTAACGGATTGGATCTGAAATAATCGAGAACGGGCGATGTTATCAATGTTTAATATATTGGGTTTTTTTAGTTCTTTCATAACAGTCCCTGGCAGAATAGAGATTAACCTGAATTTAACACATTAATGACAAAATAAATCTAACAATTAGATTTAGCTTTTAAAGGAAAATTGAGTACACTCCGCTATCAAATCTAGTTATTTATTGATTTTTTGAGAATATTATTATTTATTGATTCGCTATTTTACCCGAAGATAGCATTGTTAGCGGATATAAACTTGATTATAGATATAAATTATAACGCGACTGCAAAAATATAATCTATTGTATTTAAATAAAAAATAGAACAAAAGAATAGGAATTGCCTTATGTTAGGCAGGGTTTTAAATTTGTTATTGTTACTACGCAGCATCAGTATAAGCATGGGGAAAAAATGAGATTATCAGTCATTATATTGGCTATCTTGATGATAAGCCTATTTATAATGGCCGCCTTTCTATTCTTTAAAAGAAGGCGGCTTGATGGCTCACATCATCTCCCATCTCTCGCTAAACCTACTTATCGCAAGCTCACTTCTGATGACTATGGGCTTATTAGTGATTATTTATCTTATTTTGGTACATCAAACTTCTCTTCTGGCTATTCATTACAAAACTTCCCCGAAATGCCAATTAAAGGCGAAGTCGTTACTACATTAAGAAATATCGTTAATCGCTTTGCAGGTTCTAGTGAAGGATTAAATCATTGGCGTTACTATATTGATGCTGTAGAAATTCATATTCCCCCGCTGCTCGTTCCTTATCTTCAGCAAGAAAACGTTCTTGATGTTGTCTGTACCCCTTCGATCCCCATCGTTGTTGGTGTGAATGGACATTTCTTAAAAGATGAAAAAATTCATTTTTCTGCGCTAAGTTTAAAACAGCTGTCTGAACCGATATTGGCAAATGGTTCATCAACTATCCAAAAGAACGAAGGTGATGCGGCTCACTTATTACAAATCCGAGAAGAAACTAACGAAGAATATCGATTACATAACTCATCTGGTTTTTGGGATGGCTCTTTTATTTGTATAGGGCTTACGTTGTGTCTAACAGCTTTAATGATGCCTCAAGTTTTTCTTCCTTGGATCCTAGCGACTGGTGGTGCTTTTCTTGCTGTTGGTATTTTTCTGATCCACAACCCTTTAATCAAACCACGTAAACAAGAAATCCACTGTTTTAAAGGGCGCTTAAAGCGCTGGGGGCTTTTTGGTAATTTTGATCATGGGCAGGTAAAAAATGTTTCTTTAGGGGGGATTGATCTTGTTTACCCGCCTCATTGGGAGCCTTATATCCAAAACGATATTGATAAGGTGACCTATTTAGAAATGTATCCAAACCATCATGTTGTAAAACAAGGAAATTACCTTTCATTACATGATGAAGAGAAAAATTATCCTTATAAACGATATATTAAAAATATTATTTTCGTTTTTTGGAGTTTGTTTATTATTGGAATGTTGTATCTTTATCAGCCACTTTCTCTTTCTATGAAACTCAGCTTTTCATGGCTTAAAGATACTGAACCTCATTTAGTCACCAACTTTACCGAGTTGGAAACAACCGATTTGCATGTCGGAGATATTATTCAAGCTAAAGGGGTTGGGATGTGCTACATGCCACCTAATTTATCAAGTAAGAATAATAAAACGATTTTTGCACCTTTTGATTGCTCAGGGATTTATTGGAATAACAGTAATCCAATGCCAATGCCTGAATCGAGCACGATAGAAAAAGCTGCCGCTTTATTGCATATGGTTGAAGAGCAATTACACCCTGTTTCTAATAACAGAGTTAACCCAAGTTTAGGCCAAGCGATAACTAAATCTGGGATGAACTTGTTAGATAATTTTGATGGCATTGTGTTGAAAACACAGGATTTATGTCCACGAGAAAATGAATGTATTCGGCTAAAAATGGCGCTAGTTAACTTAAGTAACGTCAATGATTGGACTGCATTAGTTCAACGAGCTGAAAGTGGAAAATTAACCGGAACTAATGTTTTATTGCGTGCAGTGAGTGCTGAGGCCTTGGAAAAGCTTATCGACACCACCACATCTTCTTTTATCTACCGAGAAATAGATAAAGCCGCAATACTGTTAAACAGTCCTCCACCAGGTGGTGTGCTGTTAATCAGTGATGAGAGAAAACAACTTGTTGATTACGCTTCAAGTTCAAATTCGGTATTTGAACCGACCCCGTTAGAACAGTGGCGAGAACTACAACGTTTATCTGATATTTTATTACACACGCCTTTTGATACCGGAGGTGTCATAACAGGCATGGTTATCGATGCAAATGGCACGTTACAGATATTTTTACATAGCCTGCCAGACTCGATGACAATGTTATATTACATCGGTAATACGTTATTATTGTTTCTTGCTATCGGGTTCTTAATATTGAACCTATTTCTTATCATCCGGCGCCGGCGACAAAATAACCAACGCATGAATAAAATCAGTCTCTATTATGAGCACTGTTTTTATCGCCCTCCTCAGTAAGTCCCTTGTTGTGGAAGGCTATGTGTTTACACTATCGCCTTCGTAAAGAAGTTGAAGTTAAGGAGAAAGGGATGAGTCAACCATCACAAGAAAGTGGTGTCCGCTTAGATAAATGGCTTTGGGCCGCTCGTTTTTATAAAACGCGTGCCATTGCTCGCACAATGATTGAAGGTGGTAAAGTCCATTACAACGGTGTGAGAGGCAAGCCAAGTAAAATCGTTGAAGAAGGCGCAGAAATACGCCTACGACAAGGTAATGATGAACGGACGGTAACCATTCTCATGGTGAGTGCACAGCGACAAGGTGCTACACAAGCGCAGACACTCTATTGTGAAACACCAGAGAGTATTGCTAAAAGAGAAAAAATTGCTCTAGCAAGAAAAATGAATGCGTTAACAATGCCTCATCCTGAGCGTCGCCCTGATAAAAAGGAAAGACGCACCTTACTTCGCTTCAAACAGACAAATTTACAAGAATCGGATTAACCGATTCCCTGAAATGAGAGAAAGTTATGTCTAAAAAAGACGCTTTATCACGTTTTTTATTTGAAAAAAACGCGGTACGTGGTGAATTGGTCAATGTGACTGAAACCTATCAATCAATGCTTGAAAATCACCATTATCCTGAGCCAGTTCAATGCCTTTTGGGTGATTTGTTGGTGGCAACGAGTTTGTTAACAGCAACGCTTAAATTTGAAGGAGATATTACAGTTCAAATACAAGGCGATGGTCCAGTACGATTGGCGGTTATTAATGGCAACAATAATCAACAAATGCGTGGTGTTGCGCGTGTAGGTGATGATGTTAAGGCTGGAAGTACATTAAAAGAGATGATCGGTAATGGTTTTATGGTCATCACGGTAACGCCTGAAAAAGGTGAACGTTATCAAGGTATTGTTGCTCTTGATGGTGAAACTATTGAAGCATGTATTGATAACTACTTTAAGCAATCAGAACAGTTACCTACACGCGTATTTATTCGTAGTGGTATGCAAGCGGGCAAACCAGCCGCAGCGGGTATGCTATTACAAGTATTGCCTGCATCAGAAGAGTTCACAGCAGAACATACTGCTGAACATTTTGAATTGCTCACACAGTTAACGCACACAATTAAAGCTGAAGAGCTATTTACGCTAGATACTAAAGAGATCTTACATCGCTTATATCACGAGGAAGATGTCACTCTTTATGATCCTCAACCTGTTGAATTTCATTGCACTTGTTCACGTGAACGCTGTGAAAATACATTAGTAACATTGTCGAAAGAAGATGTAACTCACCTGTTGCAAGAACAGGGAAATATTGATATGGAATGTGAATATTGTGGAACTCATTATATCTTCAATGAGAATGATATTAATAATATCAATAAGTTGAGCGACTCTGAATTGCACTGATTCGATTTAGCAAGTCAGTTTTATCAAAAGGACGCCATTTTGCGTCCTTTTTTATTCAACAATTTTTCTGTAGTTTTGTGCATTAGCTCTCGTTCTTAACATAAAAAAATTATAAATTTTCAAAATATTGATAACAATCGCTGTTAATTACTCGTAACACCTTAATATTATTCGTAGAAAGGTCTATTTATCAGGAGCGAAACTATGAGCGTTAAAGGTCTTACCCCTAAGGATCTCCAGCAGTACGGTATTAAGGACACGAGTGAAATCATTTATAACCCAAGTTATGAGCTGTTATTTAATGAAGAAACCAAGCCTGGATTAACAGGTTACGAGCGAGGTACACAAACCTCGTTAGGCGCTATTGCTGTTGATACAGGTATATTTACTGGACGTTCTCCGAAAGATAAATACATTGTTCGTGATGATGTTACTCGTGACACCGTATGGTGGGCTGATCAGGGTAAAGGTAAGAACGATAATAAGCCACTTTCACAAGAAGTGTGGACTGACTTAAAATCATTAGTAACCAATCAGCTATCAGGCAAACGTTTGTTTGTTGTCGATGCATTTTGTGGTGCGAATGCGGATACACGTTTGAAAGTTCGTTTTATCACAGAAGTTGCTTGGCAAGCGCATTTTGTTAAAAATATGTTTATTCGTCCTGAACAAGAAGAGCTGGAGAATTTCACACCAGACTTCATTGTGATGAACGGAGCGAAATGTACAAATCCAAATTGGAAGGCGCAAGGTCTGAATTCAGAAAACTTCGTTGCTTTCAATTTAACTGAACGCATTCAGTTAATTGGTGGTACTTGGTACGGTGGCGAGATGAAGAAAGGTATGTTCTCTATGATGAACTACTTCCTTCCTCTTAAAGGCATAGCTTCTATGCACTGCTCTGCAAACGTTGGCGAAAGTGGTGATGTTGCTATTTTCTTTGGTCTATCAGGCACAGGTAAAACAACCCTTTCAACCGATCCTAAGCGTAAGCTAATTGGTGATGATGAACATGGCTGGGATGATGACGGTGTGTTTAACTTTGAAGGCGGTTGTTATGCGAAAACAATCCACTTATCAAAAGAAGCCGAACCTGATATCTATGGTGCAATTAAACGTGATGCACTGTTAGAAAACGTGGTTGTGTTATCTGATGGCTCTGTTGATTTCGACGATGGTTCGAAAACAGAAAATACTCGTGTTTCTTACCCTATTTATCATATTGATAATATCGTTAAACCCATTTCCAAAGCAGGTCACGCTAAGAAAGTTATTTTCTTAACAGCGGATGCTTTTGGTGTGTTACCTCCTGTTTCACGTTTAACACCAGAACAGACGCAATACCACTTTTTATCAGGTTTCACCGCTAAACTTGCGGGAACTGAACGTGGTGTGACTGAGCCAACGCCAACATTCTCGGCTTGTTTTGGTGCGGCATTCTTATCTCTGCACCCAACACAATACGCTGAAGTATTGGTAAAACGTATGCAAGCATCAGGTGCTAAAGCCTACTTGGTTAATACAGGTTGGAACGGTACAGGTAAGCGTATCTCTATTAAAGATACACGCGCTATTATTGATGCCATCTTAAATGGTGATATTGATAAAGCACCAATGAAAACACTGCCAGTATTTGATTTAGAGATCCCAACCGCACTGCCAGGCGTTAACAGTGAAATATTAGATCCTCGTGATACTTATGCTGATAAAACGCAATGGGATACCAAAGCAGACGATCTTGCCGATCGCTTTGTGAAAAACTTTGATAAATATACGGACACCCCAGCGGGTCAAGCGTTGACTAAAGTTGGGCCAAAACGTTAATTTTTATTAGCATGAATAAAAACACCAAACTCATAGGATGTTTGGTGTTTTTTATTTGAGATCTTTGAGATAAAAAAAATCCCTGAAATGCGAGAAGATTTCAGGGAATAGAAAGAAAATAAAGTGAAATTGTTTATTAGAGAAAAAGTGACTTTAGAGGGTGATAACCCAACTATGCTGTTACTGGAGGTAAATCAAACAGTAAAATTTCACTGTCCTCATCACCAACGAAACGGATCATATCTTCATTTGCGATAGCCACACCATCACTGGTGGTCGCAATTATGTCATTAATCGTTATTTTGCCTTTCACAACTTGTAGCCAAACATTGCGTCCTGTTTCAGCTTGATATTGTGCTTCTTCACCTTTTTTCAGGTTCCAGCGCCATAACGTCATATCTTGAAAGACTTTTAAAGAGCCATCACGGGCATCTGGCGATAAGATAAGCTGTTTGCTCACTGTTGTATCAAAACGACGTTGATCGTAACGTGGTGTGATACCGACGGTGTTTGGCATAATCCAAATTTGGTAAAAATGCAGTCCTTTATCACTATTTGGATTATATTCTGAGTGAGTAATACCTGTACCTGCACTCATTATTTGAAACTCACCTGCGGGAACATTTTCTTTATTACCCATGCTGTCTTTATGCTCGATATTACCTTCAAGCACATAGGTTAAAATTTCCATGTCTTTATGTGGGTGAGTACCAAAACCTTCACCGGGTATTACGCGATCTTCATTAATCACTCGTAGTGCAGAAAATCCCATAAAATCATGATCGTAGTAATTTGCGAAAGAGAAGGTATGCCAGCTATCTAGCCAACCATGATTAGCGTGTCCTCTTTCATTTGCTTTGCGTAGATAAATCATAATGTGTTTCCTTCTCTGAAGTTGTTGAACACAGTTTACTCAATAGCGCAAAGTAAAAAAGCGGAGGAATTTAACCTGAAGATCCAAATAATTTGAATAAGAGAAAACAAAAACATCGAATAAGTTCTAGAAAAGAAAAAGCCAGCACCCGGCTGGCTAAAATAAAACACTGGAAGCAATGTGAGCAATGTCGTTCTTTCATATGACCCTGAAGGTGGTGCATCTGAAAGTGTTATTGATGATAATAGTTCTCAGTATCATTTGTAAAGCCCTTTTTTTAAGCAAATTAGAAAAAAGCGCTAAAAAAGTTTTAACTCACTGATTAAAGAGTTGTTTTATTTTAATAATTTTTTAAAACAGTAATATAACCAAATAGTTAACAATATTCTTTATGGGGTCATTTATAGGAAAAAGAAGAGAAAATGTGGCATAGAACCAGAGGAAAGGAAGGGATATAAGGTATTTTTAATCTCTACCGAGAAATACAAGAAGAAAAAGCCATCACTGATTGATGATGGCTGGCTTTTATTATGTGTAATTTATCAGTTTGTTGATTTTGGTGCTGAAATAAGGCTCTGCGCACAGGCATAAGCCGAACTCCACGCCCATTGGAAGTTATATCCACCTAACCAACCTGTGACATCAACCACTTCCCCAATAAAATAGAGTCCTTTTACTTTTGTGGCTTCCATTGTTTTAGAGGAAAGGGCACGGGTATCTACGCCACCTAGTGTGACTTCTGCGGTGCGATATCCCTCAGTACCATTAGGCTGAACTTGCCATTCTTGTAATAACGTTGCAATTTGCGTAATACGTTCATTACTAAGTTGGGTCAGGGAAATATCAGGTAACTGTTTATTTTCTATCATTATTTCAATAAGACGCTTTGGTAATAAGCGAGAAAGTGTATTTTTTAATAATTGATTCGGATGCTCTTGACGTTTTTCTTGGAGAAGGCTTTCAAGATCAATGTTTGGAAGTAAGTTAATACTTACATACTCTCCAGCTTGCCAATAACTAGAAATTTGTAAAATCGCGGGACCTGAAAGACCACGGTGTGTAAAAAGAATATTTTCTTTAAAGCTTGTCCCATTTTTTGCCGTCACAATGGCAGGTACAGCTACACCAGATAGTTGGCTTAATTGCTCAAGTTGGGGTTTATGCAGAGTAAAAGGCACTAAACCTGCGCGAGTGGGTAAAACAGAAAGTCCAAATTGTTCTGCAACTTTATAGCCAAAAGGAGTAGCTCCTAAACCAGGCATAGAAAGACCACCACTGGCAATGACCACCGAAGGTGTTGTGATCGTTTTTCCATCAACAAAAATAGCAAAGCCCACATCCGTTTTCTCGATTTGCGTGACTTCACTACGTAAGCGAACACTTACTTTCCCTTTTTGACATTCAGTGAGTAATAAATCAACAATTTGCTGTGCTGAATCATCACAAAATAGCTGTCCTAGCGTTTTTTCATGGTAGGCAATGTTATGTTTTTGCACTAATTCAATAAAATCCCATTGTGTATAGCGAGCAAGTGCTGACTTACAGAAATGAGGATTCTCTGATAAGTACGCTGAAGGTTCGATATACATATTGGTGAAATTACAACGCCCACCACCTGACATTAGAATTTTACGGCCCGCTTTTTTGCCATTATCGAGGACTAAAACAGATAATCCTGCTTGTCCTACTAAAGACGCACAAAAAAGCCCCGCGGCACCTGCACCTATAATTACTGTATCGTATGATCCCACAATGATGTCTCGTTCTTGGTTTTCTCTGACAACTTAATCAATGATTTTCGCGTAAGATCAGAGTATTTTTGTAAAATTATATGGAGAAATCTGCATTTTTCACCTAAATTCTTATTAGCAAGGAAAAAAATTGTCAGAAATTTACTTTTTTTTTATTTTTATTAATTAAATGATATATAAGGAATTATCTTAAAAAGGTTCTAATTTTCTTGGTTATCAAATCAAAAAAAGGTTAAATTTCGCTTCCACCGTTCGCATTTGTCGCTGATAATGCGCCGCGTTCATGTCCAACTAACTGGCTTAACGTCTATGCTACATTTGTTTACTGACCTAGAATTTCACACAGGTTTGATGTTGGTTTTAGCACTGTTATTTGTGCTATTTTATGAAGCTATTAACGGCTTCCATGATACCGCAAATGCGGTAGCAACTGTTATCTATACTCGTGCTATGCGTGCGCAATTTGCGGTCGTGATGGCGGGTGTATTTAACTTCCTTGGAGTTTTGCTCGGTGGATTGAGCGTAGCTTATGCTATCGTTCACTTGTTACCGACAGATCTTCTGCTGAATGTGAGCTCAGCTCATGGCCTTGCCATGGTCTTCTCGTTGCTGTTAGCCGCCATTATCTGGAACTTAGGTACATGGTATTTCGGTATTCCAGCATCAAGTTCACATACGCTGATAGGTGCTATCATTGGTATTGGTTTAACAAATGCTATCGTGACAGATTCGTCTATCGTTGACGCATTAAACATACCAAAAATGATCAGTATCTTTCTATCACTCATTCTTTCACCAATTATCGGCTTGGTTATTGCAGGCGCGATGATTTTCTTACTGCGCCGTTACTGGAGTGGTACGAAAAAACGTCGTCGTATTCACCTGACACCTGCTGAACGTGAGAAGCAAGATGGTAAGCGTAAGCCGCCATTTTGGACTCGTACTGCACTGATTTTATCTGCAGTTGGGGTGAGTTTCTCTCATGGTGCAAATGATGGGCAGAAAGGTATCGGTCTTATCATGTTGGTATTAATTGGCGTGGCGCCTGCGGGCTTTGTCGTCAATATGAGTGCGAGCGGATACGATATCACCAAAACTCATGATGCAGTTGTGCACTTACAACAATATTATGAGAAACATCAGCCAGCACTACAGCATGCTATTGATAATACACCAGTAGTACCAGTACAAGCTGATGCTAGTGATACAGATTTCCATTGTAATAGCGCAAGAACGCCAATTGTTCTGAATCAAACAGAACAGATGCTTGCAAATATTAGCTCTTATGATGAGCTAACTGCAGACCAACGTGCTCAAATGCGTCGATTACTTATGTGTATCGCTGATACCGCAACAGAAGTGGCTAAATTACCAGAAACTAGCGCCCAAGATGCACGGTTCTTAAAAACATTGAGTCGTGACCTGCTAAACACCGTGGAATATGCTCCGATTTGGATCATTATCGCAGTGGCATTAGCGCTCTCTATCGGGACAATGGTAGGTTGGAAACGCGTTGCAGTAACGATTGGTGAGAAGATTGGTAAGAAAGGTATGACTTATGCTCAAGGGGTTTCTGCGCAAGTAACAGCAGCGGTATCCATTGGTGTAGCAAGTTATACGGGTATGCCTGTATCAACAACACAAGTTCTGTCATCTGCAGTTGCAGGTACGATGATTGTTGATGGTGGTGGTGTTCAATCGAAGACGGTGAAAAATATTGCACTGGCTTGGATCTTAACATTACCAGTTAGCATTGGTTTATCAGGTTTACTTTATTGGATATCACTTACATTTATTGTGAATAGCTGATAACAATAATTACCTAAGTTTGTTTATAAACGGTGACTTTTAGTCACCGTTTTTTATTTTTGTTACCTACCAAAAAAGCATGGCAATTAAACTTGCGACAGCCAAAATACAAAAACGGCTAACAAGATAAAATTGCCGATAAATCCGCTCACAACGCATAATGACTTCAGGATTATGATGACTGACGTATTGGCGTTGGTTGATATAGCGAATTAGTCTTAGTTGTTTTGAAAATTGTCCGTGCATAGTAAAAAATCCATTGCCATCCACAGATTGGTAGAGCAAAGGATCAGATTGGCGCAATATCGTGAGCAATACCCGAATAGATGAAAAATAACGCATCATATTAATCAGGCAAAGAATACATAGCGCCCAAAAGACAACAATGACATTAAACATAATCCCCTCCCTAGAATAATAGATTCTGAGATGAGAAAACCTTTACCAATAAAGGTTACTTTTTTCTCTAATTTAAGTTTAGGTGAAATTAAGCAATAAACAAAAGTGACTTTTTCAAGTTGTTTCCTTTTTCAGAAAAAAAGATAAAAAATAACTCTAAAAGGGTGTTTTTGTTGTTTTTTATACTCAATTCTCATTATTATGATGATATTGTCGGTGAATGACATCGTGCTAATGTAAAATGGTGTATATTGTTATTTATCGATAGATGCTTTCTTGATGAATTTGACATAAGTTGTGATCAAGGCGACATCTAATTTTCATCTTAAAACGTTATATTTAATACATAGGATTTAGGCTTAACAGCCTTTCCAACCGATTAATCAGCTTATGGAAGGAGTTCACGATGGCTTATAAGCATATTCTAGTGGCAGTTGATTTATCCCCTGAGAGTAACGTCTTAGTACAGAAAGCTGTATCTATGGCAAAACCCTATAATGCCAAAGTTTCCTTAATTCACGTTGATGTTAACTACTCTGATCTTTATACCGGTCTAATTGATGTCAACCTCGGTGATATGCAGCAACGTATTACTGATGAAACCCGTAACGCGTTAAAAGACCTCTCTGATAAATCAGGTTATGAAATTCAGGAAACCCTGAGTGGTAGTGGTGATTTAGGCCAAGTTCTGGTTGATGCGATTAAGAAATACGATATGGATTTAGTCGTTTGTGGTCATCACCAAGACTTCTGGAGCAAATTGATGTCATCAGCACGCCAACTAATTAATACTGTGCATGTTGATATGCTAATTGTTCCTCTGAAAGATGATGAATAATAATCGATTGCTTGTTTAAGCAAAAAAAATGCCTGCTTATGCAGGTATTTTTTTTTGCCTAAAATTCCTATTTTTCCTGCTTTTAAACCGAGTCAACCTTTTTTTTTTGTCTAATTATGAAAAAAATGTCTTGAAGTGTGAATGTATTTTAATGATATATTCAAGAAGCAAAACAACATCAACCTCACAAAACCCAAAAATATTCCGAATAAATGAGGTTATGCCAACATCACATTACACAAAAAAGGAATAGCTGAATGAATATATCTGGCTCATTATCTTCGTTTTTAGAAGGGGTAGAAAAATATAACGCTCATCAACCTGAGTATCATCAGGCGGTTCGTGAAGTTTTTACCACTTTGTGGCCTTTTTTAGAGAAAAACCCACAATATCGTGAACAATCATTATTTGAGCGCTTAGTTGAGCCTGAACGTATTATCCAGTTTCGCGTCTGTTGGTTAGATGATAAAGGGCAAGTGCAAGTTAACCGTGCATGGCGTATCCAATTTAACTCAGCCATTGGACCTTACAAAGGTGGTATGCGTTTTCATCCATCAGTAAATCTTTCTATCCTAAAATTCTTAGGTTTTGAGCAAACATTTAAAAATGCATTAACTACATTGCCGATGGGAGGAGCCAAAGGCGGTTCCGATTTTAATCCTAAAGGTAAAAGTCATGGGGAAGTCATGCGTTTTTGTCAGGCACTGATGACGGAACTCTATCGCCATTTAGGCGCTAATACGGATGTTCCTGCTGGTGACATTGGTGTGGGTGCACGAGAAGTCGGCTTTATGGCAGGCATGATGAAAAAGCTGTCTAATAGCAATGAATGTGTATTTACAGGTAAAGGTCTTTCATTTGGTGGCAGTTTAATCCGCCCAGAAGCTACTGGGTATGGTTTAGTTTACTTTACTAATGCGATGCTTAAACGTCATGGTATGTCTCTTGAGGGAATGCGTGTAGCGGTTTCTGGCGCGGGTAACGTTGCACAGTTCACTATCGAAAAATGTTTAGAGTTAGGCGCTAAAGTAATAACAGCATCGGATTCAGGTGGTACTGTGGTTGATGAAGCTGGATTTACTACTGAAAAACTCGCTCGACTCACTGAAATTAAAAATAATTATGGTCGTGTTGAAGAGTACGCAAAAGAATTTGGCTTAACGTATCTTGAAGGGCAACAACCTTGGGCTATTCCTGTTGATATTGCTTTGCCTTGTGCAACACAAAATGAGTTAGATTTGGAAGCGGCTAAAATACTTATCAAAAATGGTGTGAAAGCCGTTGCTGAAGGCGCGAATATGCCAACAACGATTGCTGCAACGGATGCCTTTACTGAAGCGGGTGTCCTGTTTGCGCCAGGTAAAGCTGCTAATGCTGGTGGTGTTGCAACCTCTGGTTTAGAGATGGCACAGAATGCGGCACGTTTAAGCTGGAAAGCAGAGAAAGTGGATGCTCGCTTACATCACATTATGTTAGATATTCACCATGCTTGCGTGAATTACGGTGGTGAAGGTAAGCAAACTAATTATATCCAAGGCGCGAACATCGCAGGCTTTGTTAAAGTCGCTGATGCAATGCTGGCACAAGGCGTTCTGTAAATTTTATCTATTCTGAACGGGTGTTTAACACCCGTCAGATTTAAAATTTATTTATTTTTTCCTAATGTGTAAGTGATTACACACAAGGATAAATATCAAAACGGTGATTTTTTGTAGTTACATTGGCGTGTGCGGGCTGATTATTTAATGGTTCTGCATAATCAGGGCGTTTTACCACAACCCTTTTTTTAGCTAACGTCATTGCTGGTTCTAATAGTGCATCTGCATCTTCATCGGCACCTACTAAAGACTGAAATACTCGCATCTCTTTTTTCACTAATGCGCTTTTCGCTTTATGTGGATACATAGGATCAAGATAAACTACATCGGGTGCGGGTGTGATTTCTGTCAGTGCTTGAGCTGAAGAGGCGTGGATCAGTGTCATACGTTCTTGCATCCATTTACCAATATCAGGATCAAGATAAGCTCGTTTTAAGCCGTCTTCAAGCAACGCCGCGACAACAGGGTGGCGTTCAACCATTCTCACCTTACAACCAATAGAGCCCAATACAAACGCATCACGACCAAGTCCCGCTGTTGCATCAACTACATCAGGTAGGTAGTCTTTTTTAATGCCGACCGCTTTTGCCACAGCTTCACCTCGACCACCGCCAAATTTACGACGATGCGCCATGGTGCCTTCCACAAAATCGACATAAATACCACCCAATTTAGGTTCATCTTGTTTGCGTAATTCAAGGTGAGTAGGTGTTAACACTAATGCCATAATTTGCGTTTCATCGTGAACTAAGCCCCAACGTTGCGCTAAATCAGATAAGGCGCTGTTATCAGCGCCTTCTTCACAAAGTAAACAGATATTCACATATCATCCTTTAATGCCGTAGCCTTTGAGCATAGCATCAAGTTTCGGCTCACGACCACGGAAGCGTTTGAACAGCTCCATTGGCTCTTCTGAACCACCACGAGTTAAAATATTATCAAGGAATGATTGACCCGTTTCGCGGTTAAAAATGCCTTCTTCAGAGAAGCGAGAGAATGCATCTGCTGCCAGTACATCAGCCCATAAATAGCTGTAATAACCTGCTGCATATCCACCTGCAAAAATATGGCTAAAGGCGTGAGGAAAACGCGCCCAAGGTGTAGAAGGAACCACGGAAACTTTCTCTTTCACACTGTTTAAGATTTCCATAATACGCGCTCCTTTCGATGGATCATATTCAGCGTGTAAACGGAAATCAAACAGACCAAATTCCAGTTGACGTAACACAAACATCGCTGACTGATAATTTTTTGCTTTAAGCATATTATCAAGCATTGCCTGTGGTAATGGTTCACCAGTTTCATAATGACCCGAAATAAAGGCTAACGCTTCTGGCTCCCAACACCAATTTTCCATAAATTGGCTTGGTAATTCAACAGCATCCCAAGGCACGCCATTAATGCCTGCAACATCTGCCGTATCAATCTGAGTTAACATGTGATGTAAGCCGTGACCAAACTCATGGAATAGAGTGGTTACTTCATTATGAGTAAACAGTGCTGGTTTATCGCCTACTGGCTTATTGAAGTTACAAGTGAGGTAAGCAACGGGGTTTTGTAGTGAACCGTCAGCATGACGCATTCTTCCTACGCAATCATCCATCCAAGCGCCACCACGTTTGTGCTCGCGTGCATATAAATCAAGATAGAAGCTACCACGTAAAGTGTTGCTTTCATCATAAAGCTCAAAGAAACGGACGTCGTCATGCCAAGTTTCGATGTCGTTACGTTCTTTGGCTGTTAAACCATAGATACGATGAACGACTTCAAATAAACCACTTAAAGCACGTTGTTCAGGGAAATAAGGGCGTAACTGTTCATCATCGATTGAGAATAGGTGTTGTTTTTGCTTTTCGCTGTAATAAGCCAGATCCCACGATTCGAGTTTATCAACACCATAGTGTTCTTTTGCAAATTGAGTGAGTTCTGCTAATTCTTCTTCACCTTGTGGATGAGCGCGTTGGGCTAAATCAGTTAAGAAGCTAATTACTTGCTCAGGAGACTCTGCCATTTTAGTAGCAAGGGATTTTTCAGCGTAATTTTTAAAGCCTAGCAGTTGAGCGAGTTCATGACGTAACGCTAAGATTTCCGCCATAATTTCACTGTTATCCCACTGACCAGCATTTGGACCTTGATCAGAGGCGCGAGTACTATAAGCAATGCTCATCTCTTTTCGCAGTTCACGGTTATCTGCGTAAGTCATAACTGGTAGATAGCTTGGCATATCAAGTGTTAACAGATAGCCTTCTTGCTCTTTAGCTTGTGCAATTGCTTTTGCTGCATCAATCGCACTTTGTGGCATACCAGATAGATCGTCTACATTGGTAATTAATTTAGACCAACCCATTGTGGCATCTAATACGTTATTGCCGTATTTCGCACCTAATTCTGACATACGCGCACTAATTTCACCAAAACGCTGTTGTTTCTCTTTTGGTAAACCGATACCTGATAATTCAAAATCACGCAGTGCATTTTCAACCGCTTTTTTCTGAGGTTGAGTTAATGTGTTGAAATCTGCACTTTCTTTAATGGATTTATAAGCTTGATATAAACCTTCGTGTTGCCCCATCCAAGTACTAAATTCAGACAATAGCGGTAAGCTTTGTTCATAGGCTTCACGCAGTTCTGCACTATTTTTAACTGAGTTTAAATGGCTAACAGGAGACCAAACTCGAGACAGTTTATCGCCAGCTTCTGCTAACGGTTGGCAAAGGTTATCCCAGTTAAATTGAGCATTATCAGCCAATAATTTTTCAACTGTTTCACGGTAAGTTGCTAAGACTTCTTTAAGAGCGGGAACAACGTGTTCTGGTTTGATAAGGGAAAATGCAGGTAATCCCGTTGTGCTAAGTAATGGATTTGACATAAAAAACATCCTGTATTTAGGTTTGCAGTGGCGTAAAACACACCACTGAGTTTATTCGTTATAGAGAGTAAGATGAGGATGAAACCGCATAAGTTCAATAGTATCGCGGTAATTATCCGAGGTTTTACTCAAAAATGGGATTATTTTATTTGAAAGAGCTTTTATTGATTTGATGCACTTGGGATTAAAAATAATTCAGCGTATAATCATCCCGTTATTTCCTTTTGACCCATTCAAAAATGGAAGATCATCGTCCCCGGTGGGGCGGCTGGACTTCAAATCCAGATGGGGCCGCCAGCGGTCCTTGGCAGGTTCGACTCCTGTGATCTTCCGCCACGCCTAGTTTACCAACGTCTATTAAAGTCTACTTTCTCCTTTAAAATCAATGTTATTAGTCTAATTCAAGTATACTGAGGTATTCTGAGGACTACCCAAATATACGACCATTTGTGTATAATTTTGTGAGTAGAATTTTCTATACACTTTTTCCTATACACAATTGAGGTATTTATGAAGCTTACGGATATGGTAATCAAGAAGGCGAAGCCTAAGGATAGGGCATACTCTCTTGCTGATGGAAAAGGGTTATCATTATTAATTGAGCCTAATGGTTCTAAAGGTTGGCGTTTTCGTTATCGTTTTGAGAGTAAGGCTAAAATGCTTTCTTTTGGCATTTATCCAGAAGTGACTTTATTGATGGCTAGAGAAAAACGTGAAGCTGCTAGAAAGTTACTTATGGAAGGTATTAATCCCAGCGATGAAAGAAAAGCTAAAAAAGAAAAAATTGAAAGGAAAGTAACTCATTCTTTTGAAAACGTAGCTAGGGAATGGCATAAAGCAAAATCTGATAGATGGTCGTTAAAGTACCGTGATGAAATAATAGATACATTTGAAAAAGATATTTTTCCATTTATTGGTGGCAAAGAAATTGCAGAAATAGAGCCTTTGGAATTACTGGAAGTGCTCAAAAAAATTGAAGCAAGAGGGGCGCTAGAAAAAATGAGAAAAGTGCGTCAGCGATGCGGTGAAGTCTTTAAATTTGCCATAGTGACTGGACGTGCAAAGTATAATCCTGCACCAGATTTAGCAAGTGTGCTTACCCCGCCAAAGAAAAAACATTTCCCTTTTTTAAGCGCTAAAGAGCTACCTTTCTTTTTACGTGATCTATCTGGTTATACGGGGAGTTTTATTACTAAGACTGCCACAAAAATATTAATGTTAACTGCTGTGAGAACGCAGGAACTCAGATTTGCTAAGTGGGAATATATAGATTTAGAAAATGGAATATGGGAAATTCCTGCTGAAATTATGAAGATGAAACGCCCACATGTAGTACCTCTCTCATTTCAATGTATTGAACTTTTTCAATCCCTAAAACCAATCAGTGGAAGTTACCCATTAGTATTTATTGGTAGGAACGATCACAATAAGCCTATTAGTAAAGAAAGTATTAATCAAGTTATTGAATTATTAGGATATAAAGGAAGATTAACAGGGCATGGATTTAGGCATACCATGAGCACAATATTACATGAACAAGGTTATAATAGTTCGTGGATTGAAACCCAACTTGCTCATATAGATAAAAACTCGATTAGAGGAACATATAATCATGCTCAGTATATTGAAGGTCGCAGAGAGATGCTTCAATGGTATGCGGATTATATGGATGCGTTAGAGAATGGTGAGAATATTGTTCATGGTAATTTTAAACGTGCTTAAGTCACCAGTATTTATAATCAGAGTAAGTTAGTAAATAGTTGGTTTTTCTTGTTTGCGTGACAATAACTCAATCAAAATATGATTATCTTCTATTTGTTTATTTGACTTAGTTATTTTAAAATAGCTTTTGTAGACGTCAATGGACTGGAGGATACTCAAGGGTATGAGTTTAGATATTTTAGAAAATAGGAAGTGGCTAAATTTAAAGGAAACTGTTCGATTACTTCAAAAAAAAGTGGATGCGTCAATCCGCTTATCTGATGTGGCAAGGTTAATTGCAGATAAGGATATAAAGCCCTCTATTTTCTTCCGTACACCTGTTTTTGCCAGAGAAGTCAAACTGGAAGAAAAACCTCTTTCCTATTTATTAGCCGAAATAGAAACGGCATTATCCTGCAATCGCCATTTGTTGAGTGAAGAAACCATTATTGCGGAAACGCTGGTCACACACGCCACACCTATTAATCAAAATATTATCCGTATAAAAGATGTATGGTCAGTATTACCCGTAGGTATTACGCTTCATGAAGCAGAGAGAATATATAGCGAAGAAGAGCAGTTATCATCCCCTTGTCGTTCTCTTTACGATGTAAAAGGGATCATTGTGAGTGATTTAGATAAATACTATCAAATCGTCACGCCTTTTGATGTTCAGCGAGAATTGATGGAACTCGTCCAACTGACTAAAGCGCAAAATATCACGGATAATGGTTTTTTGAATGGTCATATTGCTAAATTGAAAGAGATTAGGGATAAATTAGAAGCAAATAGCGCTTATGAATCACTGATGCCCTGCATTTCATTACCTCCTAATGCTTATTTAGCGTTAAAAAGAGAAGATATTAATGATTTTATTCATTCATGGTGCCAGCCAGAGAAGAAAATATCATCTAAAACAGCAAATGCTCAATCTGAGTTTATTTATGGATTAATCCGTACTCAATACGGTATTGATGTTGCAGAAAATCCTAGAAGACATATTGAAGGGAAAGCAGGCGTGATACGTCTCGCTTTTGAGAAAGAAGGATTATCTTTGCCGAGTGGGAATACTGTTTCTGGCTGGATAAAAGATATTATTTCGTAATATTACGAACTATTTTTGTAATATTACAATATAGCCTATCAAATATCGGTACATTGCTCCTGTCATCTACGAACGTCTACTAAGGCGTATTAAGGAATGAATAACAGGAGGAAATGTGTCTACTCACCAAACACAAAAAGAAACCCTCATTCGATTACCAGAAGTTCAACGTCGTACTGGTTACGGCAAGGCGTGGATATACCGATTAATTAAACGTGGTCAATTTCCAAAGCAGGTAAAAACAGGTATTCGTGCGGTTGCTTTTATTGAATCAGAAATAGATACATGGGTAGCCAATAAAATTGCTGATTCGAGAATGAATTAATTATTTTTCAATTAATTCTATTATTAATTAAATTATGTTAGGTAAATATTATGGATAATATTTCTTTTTATAAAGATGAAAACTTACACGCCATTGCAAATTACAAAGCCATTCCATTTAATGAAAAACATGAGGACAATGGTTTTATTATTCGTGTTATTGAACTATTTAAGTTTACTCAAATTAAAAATCAATTAATACAATTGCAAAAGCTTACAGGGTTAACGTTAGATAATATCGAACCTTCAATAGATGAAGTTATTGCATTAATTGAACGAGGGGACGCTATTTCAAAGCGGAATGAAGAAATCGTTACTGAATTATCAAAGAATTATGATTTAGCTAAAAATATAAAAGAAAAAGCCGAAGAAGGTGGACTTAAAAAACCTGATAGCGCCCCATCAGTAAAGGCTTGGAAAGAAAGTCTTTCTGCTAGAGTAAGTCAGCATGAAAGTAATTTACTTATTGCTAAAGAGCAATTAAATGATTTTAATGGCATTTTTGGATTGTTGAGAATAATCATTCAATCTCTTCCACAAGAAAATATAAAAAACATTAACAAAAAACAGATGAATATCATTCCTGATGAAATATATAAAGGGAATAAATTTCGTATAAATGTATATTATGGAAAACCGATGAAATATAAAGATGCGTATCAATATATTGAATCATCTTTTGAAAAACTGAATGAAAATATCTTACGCATTCTTAATTCCTGCACACCCTCTAATGATAGATACAAACTGCGAATGTGGGAGAACCAACGAGGCGTTGAGTTATATCAATATTATTACAGTCAGACGGATTGGATTATAAAAACTATTTTGAGTGCAGATGATTATGTGAATTATATTCTCACTCAAGAGAAAGAAGTTCACGATAAAAAATACTTAATGACTAAATCATTTATTTAATAATAAGGAAATTAATTATGTCTTATATTGTACCTCAAGGCGCAAGGGTTTTTCACGAGAATTTTACCCGTGGCGTAAAGTATTTATCTTCATCACGTCGTTATTTTTCATTATCAGAACCGTCAACGAATTTAATTCGTGTGGCGTTAATGGATTCCAATTGGTTAATTAATCAATTAACGCTTGCTGATGTTGATGAAGCTAAAGGGGATACCGTTAATTTAGGGGATAATTCACTGCATACGGGGCGAGAAGTTGAAAGCCGTTTCTATAAAAATGTCGCCTTTGCGGGAACACCTTTTGCGTTAGAAGAAGTGGATACCTGCTGTTCGCTCACGTATCAACAATTATCTTTAATTTGCAATAGTGGCAGTGGAGATGATGACCATATCAATAAATCCATGTCCGATTATATGTCAAAAGCGGTTGCTTTAGATATGTTACGTATTGGCTTTAATGGTCACTTTTGTAACTATCCGACCAATCCGCAAAAATTCCCTAAAGGGCAAGATGTCAATATCGGTTGGCATGAAATCGCCAAAACCACGAATGATGGTGCTCAAATTATTACTGATAAAATTACCTTAGGTAAGGATGGAAAATTTCCTAATTTAGATGCGTTGGTGAATTACCTCATTATGCAAAAAATTCCCGAAGAATACCGCGAAGACCCTCGCTTAGTGGTACTTGTGGGCGCTGAATTAGCAGGCATGTATCGCACATCCTTATTTAATGGTGCTAACAGCCCATCCGATTTAAATGCCAGTCAAAAAATGCTCAGTACCGTTGCAGGTCGTCTTGCTATTGTTCCCCCCTTTATGCCTGGGCGACGCATTGTTGTTACTCGTCTTGATAATTTGCATATCTACACACAAACAGGAAGCCGTCGCTTTAGAGCTGAGTTTGTTGATGACCGTTCAGCCTATGAGCATAGCTATTTACGTAACGAGGGTTATGGCTTAGGTGATATCAATTTGTATGCTTCGATTGATGAAAGTGCCATTGAGATTGAGGAAGGAGTCTATTCCTTATGAGTGATAAAAGCACATCACAATTAACAACCGGTTGGATTTGTGTCGCAACAGCGGGACTCACGAGTATGGATGACCGTGAAATTGAGGCGGAATGGCTAACTGATATTGCCGAGTATTACGATCCCAGTTATTACACCGCGTTAATTTGGGAAGAGCATAACCGTAATCTGGATAATCTAGGCGAAGTGCTCGATGCCAAAGTGGATATCGTTGACGGTGAAACAAAACTCTATGTTCGTTTAAGACCAAATGGAAAACTACTGAATTACAACGAAAAAGGACAAAAGCTCTTTTGTTCAATCGAAGTAGAAGACGATTTTCAAGGCAGAGGGATTTTTTATTTAGGTGGACTTGCCGTCACTGATAGCCCCGCCAGTGTAGGAACGGATAGGCTTCAATTTAGTATCAATCGGGCACATTTTTCCCGAAGAAAACGTAAGTTGAGTTTAAGTTCACCTTCCGTTTTTCATTTAGATAAAGGCTTGAAGCAAGCCAAAAACCTCTGGTTTTCCGCTATCTCTGCGGGTTAATACGATGCCCAGTTTCGGCTGGGCAATATCCCCTCTATTCGTCTTGGGTTATTTTCTAAGGAGCATAAAAGTGTTGCATCTCTTCAAATGGATGGGCTATATTGTTGGCGCGTTAGCAAAATCTAACGTCAGGCGTGAGAACCTGAATCAGTTACTGGCGACACATGACGCGCCAAGCGTCTTTTTTTGTGTCCATATCTGCGCACCGATAAAAAATACGGTATTATACCGTCCTTATTCAATGGTGGCGTTGATAGGGCAACCGGAAGGTTGGCTGGATTCCAGTAACTCCAGTATTCTCACCCCTGTCAGCGTCACCACCCCTTTAGAGCGTGAGAACTCTGGTGGTGACTCCTTAACTAAGTTACTGGAGATCATCATGATGATGGCTATCCCTACCTCTATTCAAATCAAATTCTTATTTTTGAGCGTTAATCGAACAGATAGCAAGGCTAAACCTTGTCGTCTTGAAATTACAGCGGTTAACGAGCAAGAGGCCCGCGCACAATATTCTTCCGATTATGCCTTGTATTTTGCAGGACAAATTCCCTTACATGACACAAGAGGGAATGCACAATGAAAAACGGCTTATCTCAATTGACTACGCTGTCTTCTGCGGGTGAAAAGCAACTCATTCGCACGGCACAAGTTACCGCATTTATTTCTGAACTTTTAGTCAGCCACAGCATGACAGGAAGCGAAGTTGTGTCTTGTGAAGGTATGGGCGCACTGATGGAATGCCTTTCTGAGCAAATGGAATCCATTATTCAAGAAAGCAGTTTAATTACGGAGGAGATCAAGTCATGACTCAGACTCATTTTTCAGTAGAAACTCCCTCTGTCAGCGACATTGTGAAAGCGTCACAAGGGCGCTGGCTCTATATCCTAGCGAATCTCGGTATTACCGTACCTGATAATCATAAACACGGTGCATGTCCTAAATGTGGCGGTAAAGACCGATTTCGTTTTGATGATAAGAACGGCAAAGGCACATGGTTTTGTAACCAATGTGGGCACGGTGACGGGTTAGATTTAGTCAAATTGGTAACAGGGAAAGAGACGAAAACAGCGTGTCAGGAAGTGAATAAAATTATTTTATTACCCGCATTTAAAGAAATAGCGCCAACCCCGATTAAAAAAGTTAGCGCTAAGAAAGGCATTGAACATTATGAAAAAATAAAAGCCTTTTGTTCTTTGGGCGAAAGCCAATATTTAATCAATAAAGGGTTAGCCAACCATCAATGCTTAATAACTCGCCAACAGTATACACAGGGTGAGTTTAGCTTTCCAGTGGGCTCTTTATTGCTTCCGTTGGTTGGTACTGATTCGCTGATTAAAGGCGGGCAACTGATTAGCCTAAACGGTGAAAAAAGTCTGTTATCAGGCTCAACCCTTTCAGGCTCTTTTATTATCGTTCGCCAGCCAGAGAAGAAGCCTTTAGAGCAAATCGTTATCACAGAAGGCTTTGCCACGGGGTTAAGTCTCTCAAAATGCCTTGATGCGTTGATTGTGGCGAGTGTTTCCGCGACTAACTTAGTGAAAGTCGCTCAACAGCTACGGGCGCAATACCCTGACGCGAAGATAATTATCGCAGGGGATAATGACTTTGTGGATGGTAAAGACAACACGGGCAAAATGTGGGCGGAGCGTGCAGGTAAAGCGGTTGACGGATGGGTGACATTGCCACCAACGCACTATAAAGCCGATTGGGATGATTTCCGACAAGAAAATAGCCTTCAAAAACTCAAAGAAGCGTTCTTTGAAGAAATGACGTATTACGGCAAAGACCGTACCCGTTTACCGCAAGGTTTTCGTCTCACGCAAGAATATCTGTGGTTTGATAAACAAATCACCAAGTCAGACGGTGATATCGAAGTCAGAAACATCAAAATCAGCAGTCCAATAAAAGTTACCGCGATTACGTGTGATGCGGATGGGAGTAACTACGGGCGTTTATTGGAATGGGAAGACACTTACGGTAATTGCCGTAAATGGGCAATGCCGATGGAGATGCTAAGCGGAAGTGGTGAAGAGTTACGCCGTGTGCTTTTGGTGAACGGATTATCTTATATCAATATCTCAGGACAGGCGCGCGCCCATTTAATGGAGTATATCTCCCTTTGTCGTCCAGAAAGAAAAGTCACCTGTGTAAATAAAACGGGTTGGCATGGCAATGTGTACGTTCTGCAAGATGAAGTGGTCGGCAACGGGGCGGACTCGGTAATTTTACAAACATCCAGCGTTCAAGGTAAAGACTTTAGAGTCTCAGGAACAAGCGAACAATGGCGTGAACATATTGGCAAATATTGTGTCGGTAATGCCCGCCTTGCCTTTTCGGTGAGCCTTGCCTTTGCTTCTCCTTTATTACGGTTAGCAGGTGTAGGCGGTGGCGGTTATCACTTAAAAGGTGAATCCACAGACGGTAAAACAACCACGATGAAAGTGGCATCGTCAGTGTGTGGCGGTACGGATTATTGGTATACATGGCGCGCCACAGGCAATGCCCTTGAAGGAACAGCTTGCCGTCGTAATGATGCTACATTGATGTTAGATGAAATCAGGGAAGTAGACGGACGTGAAGCGGGTAACATTGCTTATATGCTGGCAAACGGACAAGGAAAAGCCCGCGCTAAAACGGACGGCAGTGTCCGAGAGACTAACCGTTGGAATCTCTTATTCCTATCAACAGGGGAACTCTCGCTTGTTGAACACGCTTCAAACGCAGGCGAACGCACTTATGCAGGGGTTGAAGTGCGGATGATACAAATTCCGAGTGATTCCGGTAAATACGGTGTTTTTGAAGACTTACACCACTTTACCAGTGGTAAAGCGATTGCCGAATACCTTGAACATGCGGTCACGCGTTATCACGGTACGCCATTTCGCGACTGGCTCAAATACATTACTAATAATTTATCTGATGTGTCGAATACCGCTAAAGCCTTATTGAAAGAGTACACCACAAAATTGATGCCTGAAAATGCAGGGAATCAAGTGGGTCGCGCTATTACACGCTTTGCGTTAGTCGCTATGGCGGGAGAAATGGCCACACGTGCAGGTATTACAGGCTGGAAAGAAGGCGAAGCGTTTATATCGGCTAAGAAATGCTTATCTGCATGGATGAAAGAACGCGGGCACACGGCCAATCAGGAAGATATGACCGCATTGGAGCAAGTCAGTGATTTTATTTCTCGACATCAGTTTAGCCGTTTTGCGGATTGGTACGATGAATACAGCCGACCTGCAAGCATGATGGGTTTTAGGCGTGTTGAAAAAGACACGGGTAATGGTGAAAGCAGTATCACCTTTTATGTGTTACCCACTGCATGGAAAGAAATATGTAAAGGATTTGATGCTCGTAAAGTAGTGCGTTTGTGTGTTGAAAAAGGGTGGCTTGAAACGGGTAAGGATGGAAAAACGCAAACCAGTATTCGCCTGCCAGAAATAGGCGTTAAACGGGTTTATGTCTTTAATAGCGACGTTTTAGGCTGTTCCGAAATAGAGTAAGAAAAACTGACCGTCTTATGTTTTTGGTGTAACAGGTGTAACAGGTGTTACAAGATTGATTTTAAAGGTTTTTATCTGTTACACCTTTTGTTTTTAAATGGGTAACAAGGTGTAACACAGCCGATTTGTTACACCTGTTACACCTCTGTTTTTTGAAAGTGTAACAAAATAAAGTCTTATAATTCAACGGTGTAACACCTGTTACACCTGTTACACCTCAAAATAGCAAGAGATGTATTTAATTGGCTTTTTTCTGGCGGGCATAACGCCCGATAAGGAGAAACAAGGTGAAATTAATAAAAGTGCTTTGTCCTGCATGTTCAGCAAAAGCGAAGATCCATTACATTAAAATGAAAGGCGAAAACAATGACCCTGAATTGTATTGTGCTTGTAATGACTTGGAGTGTGGCATGACGTTTGTTTTAGATGTCACTTTTTCACACACATTGAATCCCAGTAAATTAACGCAATCTCTTCCTTCCATTGAACAAGGAGAAAATAGTCATGTTATTTAAAACAACACCGTCTATTTCTGTCGAAGTAAATCAAAATTCAATGGTGATTAATTTATCTGGATTTAGTGCTGAAGATGCAATAAAAATTATTCAGGCTCTTGTATCAGAGCGAGTAAAACATCCATTGTTACCATACCACCCTTGATTTATTTTTTCATTCGATTTCAGTTTGAATTTTCTGTGAACCCGCATGAATTGGGCTTTTCAGTTTTTCATGTGGGGTTTACATTAAAAATAATTCTCACGTAAAGTATGAAAACTCTTTTATTTTCATAGTATTACAAGTCTACTTGCTTCTCTCTTTTTTTCGTCAAACTGAAATAACCTGAAATCCTTTTCAATCATTTCAGTTTGACTCTGACGCAAAGAACCCAGTCACCATGCGCTCTCGCGATATGTTTTGTAAAAAATTCAAACTGAAATAATTTTAAGATCCAAATTGTGCAGGCGGGTGCGGTGTAGTGCATTTTACGTCATATTTTATTTTACGTCGTGGCTCTAGCTGGCGCTGTAATGAATGTAGACAAGCGCGTTTTAAGTATGGCTATTAGGTGGTGTTAGAGGAAAATAACGTTGTAGAGAGGCGTAGAGAGAAGTAAATTTAAGAAGATTTATTAAAGGCTACCCAGCGGTAACTAGATAGCCTTAATTACGGATTCATTAGCCATTCATAAGATTAAGAATGTGTAGAACCAGTTCTAAATTTGCTTTAATCGCAATAAGAACCATGATTGAAGTTTGCAATAGCTTTATAGCTTCATTCATACGTTGTCTTCCTTGACTGTAAGGGAAGACCGATAAATCTAACTATTGCCTTTACATTACCTGTCCAGTTAGATTTTTCATTAGTCAGTTCGTTTAATGAAAATATCGGGCTTCATGTCCTAGGCTACAAATCACCACCACATGTTATTTGTTCAGGGTTTACTACTCTTCTCGTTTAGAAAACGAAAAGACGAAAATCCTTTTTCTTTGTAAGACATTATCTCGATACAACTCACTGACTGTGATTATTATATGATCATTCTTTATATTTTCAATATTGTAATATTATGTTTTAAAAACAGAAAAACCCAACTGGTAAGGTTGGGCTTTTCTGTAATCCGATATTTTCATTAAACGAACACTGTCATTATAACCAGTACAAAATGATAATTCAAGGATAAGCAATAGCCTAATTGATGACTATCTATACAATGTTTGTTTTATAAAAGAGTATGAATTAAGAACGGAAAATATTTAATAAAAGACAGGCTTTAATGCTTCATATTTAGAGTCATGGATTTAATCGTGTGAGTAGAATTGTGTGTAACTCTTATTTTAATATTTTATATTTTCTTTTAAATCAAATAATAGGAGTCCATATGGACTCCTGTGATCTCCGCCACTTTGTATTAACTGATCTTCCAATAAAACCTCTTTTTATTCTCTTATCATATTGTTTTTCAGCAAAATAGTACGTTTGTTATCTATTGGCTGATGCCCTTATTTTTTTATTAAACATGGTATATTGTTGTTCACAGTTTATTCATAACGTATAGAGAGTGGGGATAATTTGATGAGCAAAAATCTTCCTGAAGCGCCACAGGGCGAATTTGTTTTGTTCCGCAGTGAAGATGGTCAGACTCACGTCGAATGCCGCTTTGAGTCGGATACGCTGTGGTTATCTCAATCATCAATTGCTGAGCTGTATGGAAAAGATGTTCGTACAATTAATGAGCATCTTGTTAATATTTTCTCTGAAGGAGAACTTGCTCAAAATGCAACCATCCGGAAATTCCGGATAGTTCGATTAGAAGGAAATCGTCAGGTTTCCAGAGATATAGACCACTATAGTTTACCCGCCATTCTTGCTGTTGGTTACCGTGTTCGTTCAGTTCGCGGTACTCAGTTCCGCCAATGGGCAACGCAAACGCTGGAGCAGTATCTGATCAAAGGGTTTGTGATGGATGATGAACGGCTAAAGAACCCGCCTATCGGTCAGTCTGTTGTGCCAGATTACTTTGATGAGATACTCGAACGTATCCGTGATATTCGTGCCAGTGAGCGACGAGTTTATCTACGGGTGAAAGAGATATTCACCATGGCAGCAGACTACGAACCTTCAAATAAAGAAACCAATCGATTCTTCCAAACCATCCAAAACAAATTGCATTTTGCCTGTACGGGAATGACTGCCGCAGAGCTTATTGCCAGCCGTGCAGATGCGAGTCAGCCAGATATGGGATTAACCAGCTATAAATTTGATGAAGTACGTAAAACGGATGTAACGATTGCGAAGAACTATCTGCGTGAAAATGAACTTAAAGAATTAAACCGTATTGTCAATATGTGGCTCGATTTTGCTGAAGACCAAGCACTGCGCCGTAAGCAAGTTTTCTTACAGGATTGGGATACCAAGCTGGATCAGTTTTTAAGTTTCAACGACCGTGAAGTATTACAAGGCGCAGGTGAAATAAGTAAAAAAGCCGCTGATGAAAAAGCTAAAGAAGTATTTGATATTTTTGCCCAAAAACGTCGTCGATTAAAAGAAATCGAAGGGGCAAGAGCGAATATTGCGGCACTGAAAGATTTGCTAAAAAGAGGTAAATAAAAAAGCAGTCATTCTATTAATTTTTATATTAACTAAATTGTCAGGATCAGTTTTATGGCAGAAGATGAGGTAGCGAATATTGAAGGCGAATTATTTACTGACGGTTCATAACAACGAAAAGTATATTAAGAACCAGCCAGTATTAGTCGATCTTTGCAGGTTTTAGTCGGAGTAATTTTCTAACTAGAAATCAGTCTTAGAAAAACCAGTCATACTATCTAGCCCCATTTCTCTGCCTAATGCTGTCATTGGATGGACAATGATCAAGCCTCGTACGGCTTTCTTCAGCTTGCCAATATCAGCTTGTTCTTTCTTAGTAATGGGGCGTTTGAATGGCATATCTTCTAATTTCTGCGCTTCTTTACTTAGTTTATTGCTACGTACTTCTTTCAAACGAACGATTTCAGTTTCCAGTTCTACTTTTTCTTTCTCAAACTCTGCGTATTTTTCTGCTTCGTCTGTCAGCGAGATATTTGCCATTTTGTGACGAATAAGATCTAAACGGTCGCTAAGGAGTTTGATTTTTGCTTTTTCGATTTCTTTCATTATTAATTAACCGTGAACAAATTTCTTGTTGGCAAGTATACACCATTCTGCATAGGAGCATGAAAAGGGGGACGAATTAAAGCAGACATCACATTCATTATTTTTTCTTGTTCAGCATCGATTTTAAATCAGCAAACGGATTATAAGTGGCTGCGCCTACATCGTCTTGTGCATCTTCACCCGCGACAACGGTTGTACCGTATTGGTCTGCTTCTGTATATTTCGAGTGTTCATGATCATGGCAAAACAGACACAATAACTCCCAGTTACTGCCATCTTCTGGGTTATTGGTATGGTCGTGATCAATATGATGAACGGTTAATTCACGTAGATTGGAATAAACGAACTCACGAGCGCAACGCCCACATACCCACGGATAGATTTTCAGCGCTTTTTCACGGTAGCCACTTTCCAACCGTGCATAGTTTTTGGGGATCAGAGCCATTGTTATTACCTGTTATAAGAGAAAGTTTGACGATAGTTTTTCCAATATACTCTGAATGCACTCATTGGTTCAAATCTCACAAGGCCTATTTCTTCTAATAAACAACCACACTCACAATCTGATGCACTCTTGGAAATTACAGGTATAATTTCAAAAATTATTTAGCAGATTTAGGCATAAAAATGGCAAAACTTACCTTACAAGAACAAATGTTAAAAGCAGGGCTTGTGACCAGTAAAAAAATGGCGAAAGTTCAAAGAACGGCGAAAAAATCACGCGTTCAGGCACGAGAAGCAAGAGAAGCCGTGGAAGAAAATAAAAAAGCCCAACTTGAACGCGATAAACTGCTTAGTGAGCAACAAAAACAAGCCACTTTATCTAAAGAGTATAAAGCGCAAGTTAAGCAACTTATTGAGATGAATAGAGTTACGCCAGCAAAAGGCGATATTGATTTTAACTTCACTGACAATAATGTGATTAAAAATATCGTGGTGGACAAACTGACACAATCTCAATTGATTAATGGACGTCTCGCCATTGCGCGTCTGGATAGTGCAGATAAAACGGAATATGCGATTATTCCAGCAAGTGTTGCGGATAAAATTACACAAAGAGATGTGGACTGTATCTTGTTAAATAACGCACTTAGCGAAACAGAACAAGATGAAGACGATCCTTATGCTGATTTTAAAATCCCAGATGATTTGATGTGGTAATAAGCAAAGTAGCTTATTACCTCAAAGACATAGTCTGTATAAGCATTGTGCTTTATACTGCATCTGGAAATTTTTGTAGATAAACGATTAAGTAGGCGATAATGGCAATGAACGGAATAATCACAAAGTGGTTTGAAGATAAAGGTTTTGGATTTATTAAAGATGAAAACGGTGATAACCGTTATTTTCATGTGATTAAAGTTGCCAACCCTGCTTTGATAAAAACAGATGCAAATGTCACGTTTGAACCAACCACAAATACTAAAGGTTTATCTGCTTACGCTGTGAAAGTGATCCCAGACAGCAAATATGTCTATATTGCAGGTGAGCGAGTTAAACTGACATCCATTAAATCATTTCGAATTTATAGTGAAGATGTGCCCGCAGATACGCATATCAATAAAGAAAACACCGTACTTTCTGTCGGTACTTTAATGAATAGCATCAGACCAAAATCAGCGGATGACGCCAATAATATGCGTACGTTGAGAAAGCTTGCAATCACCACAATGCACGGAACAGAAATAGTTTTTACTGAAGATGAACTTGATATCGATGAAACTGTGAAAGCACTTAAACTGTAAATATCGATATTTAAAACGGGCTCTCGCAGCGCGCTTTTATGGGTGCTTGGCTAATGGGATGAACAAAATGAAGTTCACTCGCATGAAGCATAAGTCGCGGAGTCCGTTCAGTTCCTTCTATTCCTTCAATTAAATCTCCGTCGCACCCACCATATAAATCACAACCTAAAATAGGATGCCCTATAAACTGGCTGTGAATACGAAGTTGATGAGTTCTCCCTGTTTCAGGCATAAATTGTACTCGCGTTAAAGGCAATAACGTTCCATCTTCTAACGTATGATAAAAACGTTCAATAACGTGGTAGCGAGAGCGCGCGGGTTTGCCATTAATGGGGCTAATCGACATACGTGGGAACAGAGCCGTATCTTTTGCAATCGGCGCATCGATTATTCCTTCATTATCATCTAAATGCCCGCACAGTAGCGCGCTGTATACTTTGGTTACACTGCGCTGGCTAAATTGCTGACACAAAAGAGCATTGATTGTTTTATTGCGTGCCACAACCATCAATCCAGATGTACCAAAATCAAGTCGATGAACAAGCGTACAACCCGGAAATAGCTTCACTAATCGATAGTGTACTGAGTCGATGTTTTGTGGATTCTTTCCTGACAGACTGAGTAGCCCTGTTGGCTTATTGATAAGCACTAAGTGCTCGTCTTGATAAAGGATCTCGATTTCATCATGGCAAGGTGGGGCAATAAAAGTATCGATAATCGTAGACATCAGCTTATCCGCAGAAAAAGAAGGAAATGGATGATAGCGAATTTTAGGTTAACAGGCGAATGTAGAGATATACTCTTAGTAATTTGAATACGACGAGTATAAACGTTAATCCCTGAGGACAACCGATGAACAATGACATTCATTTTAAATATTATGACATGGTAGAAGAGTATGCGATGGAATCGATAGAGCCTGTTGCTGAGGCTGAAGCAGATGCGCTGGCTCTCTACTTCCAGTTACTACTTACACGATTAATGAATAACGAAGAAATTAGCGAAAACGCACAGCAAGAGATGGCAAAAGAAGCGGGTATTGATAAAAAACGCATTGATGATATCGCCATGTTTCTTAATCGCTGGGGTAACGAATAATACGTATTGGGCTCATTAAAAAATGGGCTCAATATTATCCTAATTCACAAAATGTCACTCTGATCCTACATAACTGTATGATTTAACGTATACTCGTTATGCACTTTATTTCACATAAACTCGTAAAAAATAACCGAACTGCTTTTTTGATGTTTGCTGTTTTCATTAGATATTTTAGATTAATTTATTGGGTGAGATATGCTGGATTTTTTAAAAAATTATGACAATTTGACGATCAGCGAAAAGAAAGTATTAAAATATCTCACCGATAATATTGCGGATATTCCGTATTTAAATATTAATGATTTAGTCGCCAAAACCTTTGTATCAAAAACGGTTATCATTAATTTATCGCAAAAATTAGGATTTAGTGGATTTAAAGAGCTTAAATTCCAAATTAATAATTATATTTTGACGAAAAATAAAGTCGAAAAAACGAATGCGGCATCTTATAAAAAACAATTAGAAAAAAATATTCATAAAACATTTACCTTAATTAATGAAGAACAAATTCAGGAGTGTGCAAAAACCTTACGCCATTCTAGAAATATTTTTATTGTTGCAAGAGGTACAAGCAAAGCCGTAGGGTATTACCTTGAACACCTATTGTTTGCATTAGGTCTGCATTGCTTTTTTATTAATGATTACAACTTATCTGATTCGTTTACACGTCTTGTTAATGAAGATGACACGGTTATCTTTATCTCTCTTTCTGGTGGCACTAAGAAAATCATCGAGACAGCAAAAATCGTGCAGCTAAAAGATGCTAACATCATTAGTATGACAGCATTTAATACCAATGAATTAACCACTTATGCAACTCATGCTCTATTTTGTTTTGCTGATAATCATGATACTAAAAAAGATGATACCAAATCACGAATTGGATTTTTTATGCTGGTGGATTTACTGATTAATGAGTTAGAAAATCTACTTTAAAAAGGGATAATAGAGCTTATATGATTTATTAAATACTCTTTTTAATTATTAAAGCGTGAATAATATTAATATATCTTGTTAGATTAATCGTTATTTATTCTAAAATAGCTTTTCTTTTCAATCTTACTTCTCAACCCTAAAATAAATATTATTTAATAGAATAAAAGGATTTATTCATTGTTCTTTATTACATCGATAATTAACAAAAAGACCTAAGTCATAAAATATGACCTGAGATAATATTTAAAACCAGCGCGTCATTCATTTCCTATAATCCCTAAGATAGAGTACCTCTGTAATTCTTTTATATTCGAGAAGTCATAAGGAAAAAAATATGGCCAGGAAAAAGTTCAGCGAATCTATTCAGCGCTTTGGTAGAACCCTACTTCTACCTATCGGCGTATTGGCACCAATCGGTATGATATTGGGGATCAGTGGTGCTTTAGTTCAGTCTTATATGATTGCACGCTTTCCTTTCTTAGGAAATGAAACCGTCAACGCATTGTTAGTGAGTATCCGTTCTATTGCGGGCGTTGTGTTTGACAATATCCCTCTCTTATTTGCAATGGGTGTGGCATATGGTATGAGCCACAAAGATAAGGGGATAGCGGTCTTTGCCTCTGTTGTCGGCTATTTAACCTTGATAAGTACTATCAATATCTGGCTGGTATTGACAGGAAAATTGGCTGATCCTGCGATTATGACGCAAGTGGGGCAAATCAAGGTGCTTGGTATCCAAACCATGAATATCAGTGCAGCAGGGGGGATTATCACGGGATTAATCGCCGCATGGGCAACGGATAAATTCTATAACCTGGAATTACCAACTGCATTTGCTTTCTTCTCAGGGAAAAAATCTGTCGCCATTATTATGGTCGGATTGATGATAGGCGTAGGCGCATTATTGCCATTTATTTGGGAAGTATTAGTCATGGGCTTAACTAAGCTCTCGGCTGTCTTCTTAAGCCCTGTCGGGCCTTTCTTTACCGCGGGTGGTGAACGTCTATTTATTCCATTTGGTTTACACCATGTTTGGAACGTTCTGTTTAGATTTACCGAAGCGGGTGGCTCTTATGTTATTGAAGGTCAAACCTATGTGGGTGTTGTGCCAGCAATGACCGAAGTATTGTTTAATCAAGGGCCAAGTAGTGAATATTGGGCAATGATGCCAAGCCTAACGCGCTTTATGGCTCAACAACAAATGTTGGTTACGTTGTTCCTATTCCCTGCGATTGCATTAGCAATTTATAAAACCTCGAAGAAAGAAAATCGCGCTGAAGTTAAATCGATGCTGGTGACGATGGTCTTAACGGCAATGTTAGGTAACGTTACTGAGCCACTTGAATTTACTTTCGTCTTTATCGCGCCGTTACTCTACTTAATTTACGCGATTATCGTCGGTATTGGCGCTGTTCTGCTCTCTTTTGCGGGAGTTGCGATTGGTTATATTCGAGGCACAGTCTTTGATTTCACCATCTTTGGTTTACTGTACGAACATACTAACTGGATCTTCTTAGTGTTGATTGGTAGCGCACTGGCTGTTGTGACCTACTTTATTTTCTACTGGGCTATCGTCAAATTTGATATCAAAACACCAGGTAGAGAAGAATCAAGCAATATGAAAAATACGTTAATCAAAGAAAAACGTTATGGCGAAATTGCAGAAATTCTTATTCAAGCGTTAGGTGGCAAACAAAATATTCGTAATGTTGATAACTGTATTACACGATTACGTATCGATATTAATGAAGTTAATCAAATAGATAAAGAGTTAATGTTAGAGTCTGGCTGTACAGCATTCTTCTTTCCGGCAGCAAACCATGTCCATGTCGTTTATGGCCCTAAAGTCGAATTTGTTCGCAATGCTGTTGATGAAGCAATGAAGAAATAAAAGGATACATGATGAGAGCGTTATACGATTCTAAAAGTAAAACAATCGACGATCGCGGTATAAAAAATCTGCTGTCCAATGAAGCGAAATATTCAACTTGGTTGATGTTTGAAGCCATGTTAGCGCAAGCACAAGCTGAATACGGTTTTATTCCACAGTCTGCCGCAGATGAAATTAAAGAAAAGGCGATTATTGAGAATATCGATTTCGAAGAGATGAACCGTATTTATCAAAAAATCGGTCATGGCTTTGTGCCTTTCTTAAAAGTACTGGTGAATGCATGCTCTGAAGAGAGTGGTAAATATGTGCACTACGGCATTACCACTCAAAATATACAGCAAAGTTCACAGCTGTATATGATGAAAACGGTACACAACAAATTTATGTTGTTGTTAAGCGAGATCATCGAAAACTTATCAAATCTCGCTGAAAGAACCAAACATATGGTGATGGCAGGTAGAACACACGGTCGCCATGCTATTCCAATTACTTATGGTTATAAAGTGTCTGTTTGGATCAGTGATTTTATTGATTGCTACCAGCGTATGAAAGAGTGTGAAAAGCGTGTATTCACTATCATGATGGGGGGCGCAGTAGGTGCTTTTAACTCCATGCCTGAAGTGGGGATGAAAGTACAAAAACGCGTTGCTGAATTAGTGGGTATGCAAGCAATGGAAGTCCCATCACGTAACCTAAGTACGCATAAATTAGAGTACATGATGAATTTGGCATTGATGGCAAATATCTGCCATAAAATGGGTGAAGAAGTGTATAGCACCACGTTAGAAGAAATTGCTGAAGTTTCTGAAGGATTTACAAAAGGCACTGTGGGTAGTAGCACGATGCCTCATAAAATTAATCCAAAATTAGCCAAAGGAATTATCGCTAACTCACAAAAACTTTACTCATTACCGAATGTGGGCATGTATTCCGCAGTAAGACCATACGAGGGCGATAGCAGCTCTTATATGTTATTCGATGGCTTAATTGAAGAAGCATTAGAATTAACAACAGAAATTTTGCTAAGAACGGAAGAGCTTTCAAGAACCATCGTTCCTCATGAAGAGAGAATGCTACATAACGTGATGAGAAATAAGGGTTTAGATAATACCGAATACGTTATGATGAAAATGGCAGAAAAATTAGGCAAAGATAAAGCGCATTCATTGTTATATGAAGAAGCCATTAAAACGGCGGCAGATGGTGAAGATTTTTACACTAATCTGATGAAGAATGAAACCATTACAGCGGCATTTAATGCAGATGAAATTAAGGCAATGCTTGATCCTCGTTCTTATATCGGTTTATCTGTTGAACTTGCTGAAAAAGAAGCAAAACGTGGATTAGTGGCGGCTCAAGAAATTAAGCAAAGCTATAAATAAGTCGTAAAAGTTATCAAGTATCCATCAATAAATCATTATCAGTTAAGTCGAGAGCCACTCATTTTGAGTGGCTCTTTTTGCTGATGACTAACCAATCAAACCATGCACTAAAATAATCCCGATACAAATTGGCCCAATATAACGCCATACCAATAATAAGCTTTGACGTTTTAATCCTGTGATATTTTCAGGAATAAAGGCATTCGCTCTACGTGACCAACCAAAGATTAAACACATTGCAATACCAAACAGTGGCATCAAAATATTAGAAGTCAGGTAATCCAACAAATCGAAGACTGTTTTGCCCCCCAGCGTCACGTCACTCATCGGTCCAAAAGATAATGACACTGGAATACCCATCAACATAATCGATGCGGTTACGACTAACCCTGCACGACGGCGTGTCCACTGAAAACGCATCTGTACGTAAGCGACGATATGTTCCAGTAATGAAATTGCAGAAGTTAACGCTGCCATTAATAACAAGACAAAGAACGTCACGGCTAAAATATTGCCACCAGGTAAGTTAGCAAAGTAAACTGGCATGGTCATAAAGGTTAAACCTGGGCCCGCATTAGGCTCTAAGCCTGCGGCAGATAATGCAGGGAAAATCATTAATCCGGCAAGTACACATACCATACAAGACAGAATAACCACCCACATACTGGAGTTAGCGATACCTTTATTATCCGCTAAATAAGCACTGTAAGTGATGTGAATACCTAAACCGATAGACAGTGAGAAGAAGGCTAACCCTAACGCATCTAATACGCCTTGAGGGGTTAATTTGCTGAAATCAGGGTATAAAAATAATTTTAAGCCTTCAGAAGAACCAGGTAAGCTAATACCAACAATAATCAATAAAATCATAATGATAAATAACATTGGCATCATGATTTTAACGGCTTTTTCTAATCCGCGTTGTACACCTGCTAAAACCACAAAACAGGTTAATCCAGCAAAAGCAAGGTGAGCCAAAATAGGCCATAAAGGATCACTAATAAAGCGGGTAAAAATACCCGTTAATTCAGCGCTATCTGTAATATTCAACTGACCTGTTGCCGCCATAACGGTATAGCCAATTGTCCAACCACCGACAACACTATAGAAGCTATAAATACACCATGAACTGAATACACCAATAACGCCAATGATGACCCAATTGCGCCCCATCATTTTCTTAAATGCATTAACTGCTTCGGCGTGTGTGCTACTGCCTAATATATTTTCAGCCAGTAATACCGCAAGCCCGATAATAAAACTAAATAATAAGAAGACGATTAAGAATGCACCACCACCATTATTGGCAGCGACATAAGAAAACTTCCAGATTGCGCCAATACCGATTGCAGAGCCTGCGGCTGCTAAGATATGGCCGACTCGTGATGTCCATTGCTGGCTCATTTTGCCTCCGATTTAATTATTTTAGTGATGGAGGTAGCTGGCAAACAACGAATTGCAGATAACACATTGTAATTCATAACCTTTGTGGTGAAACTAAACATCATAGAACTCCCCTAAAAAATCAGTTCCACCAGTAGGTTACAAACAAAAAAACCACCTTACTGGTGGCTTTTGCAAAAGATGAATAAGCGTGGCCACCTAACGAAGTAGTAGTAGGTTTAGGCCTAAAAGTCGGTTGTTAGTGTTCATATTCATCTTTTTGCTCTTTATTGAAATGGATATCATCGCAATGCAATATGAAATATTGTTTTCAAAATGCGTATTTGTTATTTATATCATAAATTCAAACTAAAGAAATAAATTTTATTGGAATTCAGTGTTAATTTTTATTTCTAAATGTTTTTCTGATGCCAATAGATAAATGTCGTAATAAGTCATGGAATTAACCTTATTTGTGTAAGGTGAGCATCAGCAAAAATGTCGAAACGGTTATTAAACATTATTTTATTTTTATATCTTATTGATTATATTTAAAAAATTTAATTGGAATAATTCCTGATTAATTGAAAGTTCTTTATGACTCTTTTACTCCCTAGTTAGCACACAAGGTGAAAATGGGGATTAAATCGATTAAAAAGGCTCTTGAAATAAAACTCCATTCTTATCTCTTTTATAAAAAAATTTTACTGTAAAAGAAGTAACATTATATTCTGCATAAAATCTCAACAATAAATTATTGTGACTACTTTTTATTCCAATGTCAGATTTTTATTCCTAAATTTGATTTAAGGAAAGTTATAAAAATATAAGGCTAAAAAATAGACATTTTGATCGTCTTCACAATTCAGAAAAGATCGATTTGAAGTTTAACTCCGAAAATAATTATATATTGGAGTGATCTTCAATATACAAAAAACACCCTACTTGATGACAATAATAAGAGCTAATAAGTATGAACAGAATAAAGAAAATATCTTACGCCTGTCTCTCTGTAATGCTAGTGTCAGCAATATTCACCTCTACTAGCTTTGCAGAAAAACTTCCTAACTTACCTGTCACATTTAAAAGTGGGGCAGGAACAATCAACAAAAATGTTATTTATATTGGTTTAGGCACAGCAGGAAAATCTTGGTATAAGCTTGATCTTAATAATCAAACAAAACAATGGGAAAAAATAGCAGACTTTCCTGGTACACAAAGAGATCAGGCCATTGCACTAGCATTAAATAACGATATTTATGTATTTGGTGGTGCGGGAAAAGAAAATAAAGAGAGTGAAACTATTAGTGCACTCACAGAAGTTTATCGTTATTTACCTAAAGAAAATAAATGGGAAAAAGTGAATACGCGAGCGCCTTACGGATTAGTTGGGCATGCTGGTATCAATATTAACAACCATGAAGCTATTATTCTTGGTGGTGTTAATCAACAAATTTTTGATGGTTACTTTGTTGATTTAAACCGCACCAAAGAGAATGGATCTGAAAATAAAAAAGTCATCAGTGATTATTTTAATAAACCTGCGGAAGGTTACTTCTTTAATCGAAATATAATGGAATATAACGCTGAAAGTAATCAATGGCGATTATTAGGTGTTATGCCATTTAATGGAACGGCGGGTTCGGCATTAGCTTATGATGGTAATAAAATCACCTTAATAAATGGTGAAATAAAACCGGGATTACGAACCAGTGAAGTACAAACAGCGACATTTAAAAACAACCAATTACAATGGAACACGGTAGCACAAAAGCTACCAAATCCTACACCTGATCAGCAACAAGACGGCTTAGCAGGTGCATTTGCGGGTTACAGCATGCACACCTTGCTGGTTGCTGGAGGGGCTAATTTTCCGGGTTCTCAGGCAAACTATGCACAGCAACATTATTTTGCACACCAAGGACTAGAAAAAACATGGCATAAAGAAATTTATGGCTTTATTAATAATCAATGGAAAGTCATTGGCGAATTACCGCTTCCTCTTGGCTATGGTGTCACTATCTCACATGATAATTCACTTTATTTAATCGGAGGTGAAACAAATAAAGGTGAAGCTGTTAATTCAGTTATTACTTTAACGATGAAAGATAAACAATTAATTATTGAATAATCTCTCCCTACATATAAATTAAAATAACCCATTAAGACCCCTGATTTATTCAGGGAGTCTTACCTATTTAGGTAAATATTATGGCAAATAAAAAGAAAAAACTTTTATTGGCATGCTGTACTTTATTAATGTCATCTCAATTATATGCGACTACATTAGACTTCCGTCATGAATATGCAGATTCGACACGAATTAATAAAGATAGAATTGCATTTATTCATTCTTTTTCAAATGGTATTGGTTTTTATATTGATGCGAGTGTCAAATCAGGTGGTGTTGATGGTGAAAAAGATAAATTATTTAGTGATGTTGTTAATAATGCCATTGAAATGGGGTTAAGCTACAATCATAAATTAAATAATAATGTCACATTACAACCTGGTCTTATTTTCGAAACAGTTACCGATACTTCTATATATAAACCTTATTTAAAAGCACAATATAATTTTGATAGTGGTTTATATATTGCAGGGCGTTATCGTTTTGATTATGCCCGTAAAACAAAACAGGGTGTTGATGACGAAAAGACAAATCGTTTTGATGGTTTTATTGGTTATAAATATAACAAATTTAAAGTGGAATATGACTACACGCAAATGTATAGCGATGCCATAAAATACGATAATAAAAAACGTAATTATGAGCATAACGTCGCTTTCTCTTATCAAATCAACAGCACATTCACGCCTTATATTGAAATTGGCAATATGGCAGTAAGCCCACTTAGTGATGCTCGTCAGACGCGTTATCGTGTTGGGTTACAGTTCCATTTCTGATTTTACTTAATGAAAACAAAGTAAAAAAACAGGAAGAGTGGTGGAGACATCATTCTTCCTTTTTATTTTGTTTATTTATCAGTTGGTTATATGGCTGTGGTTATTGTTTGATCTTCTTCACAAATTGTTATTTTTTTGATTGAGAAATTAAACTCCGTAAAATATTATAATTTGGAGTTGTGTTTCAAAAAAGAGAACAGTGAGTTCAAAATGGCGCTAATTGAAAAAATGACTAAGGATATTCAGCAAAAAGGCGGATTAATCGTGTCTTGCCAGCCAGTTGATAATAGTCCAATGGATAAGCCCGAAATTGTCGCTGCTATGGCTCAAGCCGCAGTAAATGCAGGTGCAATCGCAGTACGTATTGAGGGAATTGATAATTTAAAAGCAACGCGTCCTCTTATTGATGTGCCGATTATTGGCATTGTGAAGCGTGATTTGCCTGATAGCCCTGTAAGGATCACACCGTGGCTCAGTGATATTGAAGAATTAGCCACCGCAGGTGCAGATATTATTGCTTTTGATGGTACTGATCGTGTGCGTCCTGTACCCGTGAAAACGTTATTAGCTCATATTCATCGTTTAGGAAAATTGGCGATGGCGGATTGCGCCACCTTTGACGAAGGCATGTATTGCCAAGAGTTGGGCACCGAATTTATTGGTTCAACGATGTCGGGCTATACCGGTGGCGAAATACCAAAGCTGCCTGATTTACAGCTGGTCACTGCATTGGCTGAAAAAGGATGCCGAGTGATTGCTGAAGGGCGTTATAACACACCGATGATGGCAGCAAGAGGTATGCATGCGGGTGCTTGGGCTGTCACTGTAGGCTCTGCATTAACACGTCTTGAGCATGTCTGTGATTGGTTCACTCAAGCATTAAAGTGGCAGCAGGAGTTAGATAAATGAATACATTAGCCATTGATATTGGAGGAACAAAAATTTCGGCAGCATTAATTAGCCGAGATAACCAATTGACACAACATACGCAGATCACCACACCCGCAAGTGCATCACCAACACAACTTTATGAAGCACTCGTTGCTATTACGACACCACTAAAAAACCATGCTGATAGTGTTGCCGTGGCATCAACAGGCATTATTTGTAATGGCATTTTAACGGCTCTGAATCCGGATAACTTAGGCGGATTAAAGGATTTTCCTTTAAAAGAAACGTTATCTGCGATCACGGGGTTGCCATGTTGGTTACTGAATGATGCTCAAGCCGCAACATGGGCTGAATATGATTATCGTCGTGAAACTATTTCTGATATGGCGTTTATCACTGTATCGACAGGTGTTGGCGGTGGCGTTATTCAACAAGGACAACTTTTTACAGGAAAACGAGGTATTGCAGGCCATTTAGGTCACACCTTAGCAGATCCTCATGGCCCACGTTGTGGCTGTGGTCGCTATGGTTGCGTTGAAGCCATCGCTTCAGGTCGTGCGATTGCCGCACAGGCAACTGGAGAGCTTGCAGGAAAAGATGCTAAAGCGATTTTTGCTGCCTTTCATCAGGGAAATTCACAAGCAAAATCAATTATTGAGCACTCAGCAAACACAATTGCAAATTTGGTAACAGATATTAAAGCCACAACCGATGCCGATTGTGTCGTTCTTGGCGGTAGTGTTGGGCTAGCGAAAGGGTATATAGAACTCGTTCAAGCAGCCATGACACAACAGCCATTAGCATTACAAGTGCCGATTTTATCGGCTCACTACCATCATGATGCCGGGCTCTGGGGCGCTGTCCTGTGGGCTAGAGAGCAATAAAAAACTGTCGTAAAACTTACCTTTTACCCTACATATGGCAGGACTAAAAAATGCAATTACATGATTTTGGTTTCATTAATTATGCAGTGCTGTTTGGTTATTTAGCAGCAATGCTACTCGTTGGTGTTTATTTCTCTAAACGTCAAAAAACCGCGGATGATTATTTCCGTGGCGGAGGTCGCGTTCCTGGTTGGGCTGCGGGTGTTTCCGTCTTTGCAACCACATTAAGCTCGATTACGTTTATGTCTATTCCTGCAAAGGCTTATACCTCAGACTGGACTTTCATTATTGGGCAATATTTAGCGATCGCTATTTTGCCATTAGTCTTTTATTTCTATATTCCGTTTTTTAGAAAATTAAAAATCACCTCGGCTTATGAATATTTAGAAGCGCGTTTTGATATACGCAGCCGTTTATTTGCCAGCCTTTCATTTATGTTATTCCATATTGGTCGAGTGGCAATTATTACTTATTTAACTGTACTTGCTTTGCGTCCTTTTATGGGTATCGATCCCGTTGTATTAATTGTGCTGATTAGCTTGCTATGTATTGTTTATACTTGGATGGGCGGCATTGAAGGCGTTATTTGGACTGACGTTATTCAAGGGTTATTACTATCAGGTGGCGCAGTGCTTATCTTTATTATGATCTGCTTTAAAGTTGATGGCGGAATTAGTGAAATTTTCACTGCAACATCACAGGCAGATAAATTCTTCCCTGCGACACAATTACGTTGGAGTTGGACTGATAGCACCATTCCTGTTTTGATGATCGGATTTTTATTCGCGAATATTCAGCAATTTACCGCAAGTCAGGATGTCGTACAGCGTTATATTGTGACGGATTCCATTGAAGAAACTAAGCGTACACTGATAACAAACGCTAAATTAGTTGCCATTATTCCTATTTTCTTCTTCGCTATTGGCTCGGCCTTGTTTGTGTATTACAAACAGAATCCTAGTTTCTTACCTGAAGGCTTTAATACAGGTGGTATTCTACCTCTATTTATTGTGACCGAAATGCCTGTCGGTATTGCTGGATTAATTATCGCTGCTATTTTTGCTGCGGCTCAATCGAGTATTTCGAGTAGCTTAAACAGTATTTCAAGTTGCTTTAACTCAGATATTTATACTCGTTTAAGTAAAGTAGAACGCCGTGCTGAACAAAAAATGAAAGTCGCAAGATTAGTGATTATCGTAGCGGGTGTGTTCAGTAGCCTTGCCGCAATTTGGTTAGTTTTATCTGATGAGTCTGAAATTTGGGATGCCTTTAACAGCCTGATTGGCTTAATGGGTGGCCCAATGACAGGTCTGTTTATGTTGGGTATTTTTGTTAAACGTGCCAATGCAGGCAGTGCCGTGGTGGGTATTATCGTCAGTATTATTGCGGTATTAGCGGCTCGTTATGGCAGTGATCTTAACTTCTTCTTCTACGGTGTGATCGGTGCAATGTCTGTGGTAATAGCAGGAACAATCACAGCGCCTCTTTTCGCCTCAGCAAAACAAATTTCATTAGATGACAATGAAACATCAGGGAATTAATAGGGGATAACCTATGTTATTTGGACACATATCAGATTTGGCTTTGATGCCAGAAATGAATTCAACACTGCGTAACGCGATGGAAAAAGCACTCGCACTTGATCCCGCATCTCTCGCACCGGGTAGTTATAAAATTGACGGTGAAACGTTGTTTATGAATGTGATGACGTTTGACACGCAGCCTCGTGAGCAAAAACGTGCAGAGTTACATCAGCGTTATATTGATATTCAGATATTGCTATCTGGTGAGGAAATTATTGATTTTGGTATACAGGGCTCAGCTCAAGATGTGACGCCTTATAATGAGGCTGATGATTATCAACTAACCGATACAATAATAGGTCAACAGACCTTAACGCTTACACCAAGCATGTTTGCTGTTTTTATGCCTTATGAACCTCATAAACCGGGAATTTCGGCTGAAAAGGGTGCAAATACACTGAAGAAAGTAGTCGTTAAGTTGGATGTCGCCGCATTGACTGACTAACAATTACTGTTTTTATTAAGCGCTTTATTTCTGATGTATCAGTAAGTTGTATTCTGATGATATAAGGAATAAAGCGTTTTTTATTATCACATTATTGTATGAGCAAGGCTTTTTTTAACCTGTTGGAATTGGTACTCTTGTTAGCAGAATTTTTTCCGTGTATCCGCTGCAACCAAGGATAATCTCCATGACAGAACAGGCAACGACCCGATTAAAGCCGGGTAAAATACTTGATACGCTAGGCGCAATGAAAAATAGTCTAACGCGAGTATCACAGCGTATTGCAGACTATATCCTGTTCCATCCTACAGAAGTTACTCAGCTCTCTATTGCTCAACTTTCACAAGCGACAAAAGCGGGTGAAGCGACGGTTGTGCGTTTTTGTCGCACATTGGGTTATAAAGGGTTTCAAGATTTTAAAATGGATTTGGCGATTGAAATGGCGACCTCTGATAATGAAGAGTCACCTATTCTTGATGCAGAAGTCACTCATCAAGACGATATCCATACCATTGGTTTAAAACTTCAAGCAACGATTAATAACGTACTATCAGAGACATTGAATCTGCTCGATATGAAGCAAGTTCAAGGCGCTGTAGATGCTTTATTGTCAGCAAATTATATTTTTATCTGTGGTGTTGGTTCTTCAGGTATAACGGCGGAAGATCTAAAAAATAAATTAATGCGAATTGGTTATCGTGTTGATGCGGTGACAAATAACCATTTTATGTATATGCAAGCCTCGTTATTAAAACCGGGTGATGTTGCTATTGGTATTAGCCACTCAGGTAATTCACCAGAAACGGTTCATTCCCTTAAATTGGCAAAAGAAGCGGGAGCCCATACCATTGCACTGACTCATAATTTGGGTTCACAAATTATGGAACATGCGGACTATCATTTGATTAATGGTAATCGACAAGGGAAATTGCAAGGCGACTCTATTGGCACAAAAACAGCACAACTCTTTGTGTTGGATCTCCTCTATACCTTGTTAGTTCAAGCTCAACCAGAAATGGTCAAGGAGCAAAAACTACGAACACTGAATGCGTTAAAACAGACTCATTCCGCGTAAGCTCATTTCTGCATTGTGTGATTTTTTGCGAAAATTGGCGAAAGATCACACTTTCATTTTTCTCTTCCTTTAACGCTCATTTCGTTATTGCGTTCTGAAGTATAGCTCTCTAATATAGAGTCAAACTCCATAAATTAAACAATAAAGAAATTAACCTCCAAAGGAAGTGATCATGAACAAACTCTCTGGACTGATTGCCGCACCTCATACCCCATTTGCGACTGACGGTAGCGTTAATTATCCTGTCATTGATGAGATAGCAAAACACCTTATAGCAAGCGGTGTGACGGGTGCTTATGTATTAGGAACAACGGGTGAAGGTATTCATTGCTCTGTTGAAGAACGTAAGAAGGTAGCCGAACGCTGGGTTGATGCCAGTCAGGGTAAACTAGACCTTATTATTCACACGGGTGCATTGAGCATTGCGGATACACTAGAACTTGCTCGCCATGCTGAGACATTAGATATCAAAGCAACATCAGTGATTGGTCCTTGTTTCTTTAAGCCAGGCAATGTTGATGACTTGGTTGAATATTGCCGTTTAGCCGCCACCAGTGCGCCATCAAAAGGTTTTTATTATTATCATTCCACGATGTCAGGCTTAAGCATTGATATGGAAAAATTCTTACAAGCTGCGGGTAAAGCTATCCCAAATCTATCAGGTATGAAATTTAACTCTCCTGATATGTATGAATTCCAGCGTTGCTTACGTGTAGATGGTGGAAAATATGACATCCCATTTGGGGTTGATGAATTTATTCCTGCTGGATTAGCCTGTGGTGCATTAAGTGCAGTCGGCAGTACTTATAACTATGCTGCGCCATTATACCTTGAAATTATTGAAAAATTTAAAGCGGGTGATCATGAAGGTGTGACCGCTTGCATGGATAAAGTGATTGCGATTATTCGTGTGTTAGTCGAATACGGCGGCGTTGCGGCAGGAAAAGTGGCAATGCAACTGCATGGTATTGATGTGGGCTCTCCTCGTCGCCCATTACGCCCAATGACCGCAGAGCAAACAGCAGATGCTCTCGCGAAGTTTAAAGCTGCTAATTTTCTGTAATTGATTTGATTTTGATTGAGTATTTATAGATAGCCCATTTTTAACATCTCCCCCATTGATGTGACAGTGGCTTTTAGATGAAAGCCACTTTTTATTATTCACTCTGCAACTTGATTTTAAATTTCACTCCAACCAAAGTAATAGCAATAATTATATTCTTTACTTAGGTGCATTTATGGCATGCGAATTCCTGACACAAGCAACACTCAAAAAATTGTCAACAGGTGAAATTTGGCAACGACAAATCAATGATGAAAGTATTTTTGATGTCAGCTTAAATGCGGGGCAATTAATGATTTGTCAGCCTGAAATTGAGGAAAGCTTTATTCCCTTTAGCCAGAAGCTAATGGCTTATTGTGAACCGCTTGCACTTAAGTTTCCATTTATTGAATTTGCTCAGCCACAAGAATTTCATTCCACATTATTAACGATTTTTAATCAACAAAATGAACAGTTTAAACTGCAACGACCCGGATTATTGGCGTGGTGCCATGAGATTGCCCAAATCTTTAATCAAACAAAACGAATTGAAATTTCATTTAATAACGTTGTGTTAACGTCTAATGGTAGTGTGATATTAACGGGCGTTTCAAAGGAATTAGAACAATTTAGACAAAAGGTTTATCAGCAGATCCCCATTGATAACACCCTTCATAAAAATATTATTCATATCACGCTTGGGCGATTATGTGAAAATAGGTCATCAGCAGAAATGAGGACGCTTTATGATGAGTTAGAACAGAGCCGATCATCATTAATGTTTTATGATATTAATACCTCTATCGTTATTCGACATCCAAAATTTGTGGTGAGTAAAGGTTCTCTTTCATCTGAAGTGCAATTAGGTTTAACGATGGAGTTTAATCAGTTATGGCCATTTAGGTGTTATTAATAATAAATATTAAATAGCCTTTTTCTTTTTGTGACTAAAGCGATATGGCTAATTGGTATATAATCCGGCAATTCTTTTCATCTGGATAATGTACTTGAATTATGAATGAAAAATATCACGGTATTGGCGCAAGGCTTGGGCAAAATTACGTTAATTTAGAAGCTAAGTTGAGTCAGTTTGATTATCCTAATCGAATTAAATGTATGAATTTTGAAGCCTCTGATCCAGATAAAATGTGCCATATTGGTGAAGTGGGAAGCCAGAGAAAAGCGTTTTTATTTGGTGATTCTCATGCAAATCATTATTGGGGCTTTATGGATATTTTAGGTAAAGACGCCAAAATAGATGTATATGCACAAGCCACGTCATCATGCATTACTCTTCCTAATATTTACCTTTATGATTGGTCTAATCATAAAAATGCGGTTTATCAGCGTTGTTCGATCAAACGGCGAAATATTATCAACTCATCAAGAACAATCACTTTGATTATGTGATATTTGGGCAGGTTTGGAATAACTACGCGTCAAACCATGTCATTAATAAAATAGGTGATGTTAGAACCGTCGAAGAGCCTCGTAAACGCGTTGAGAAAGCGATGCGTGAAGCGCTTGATCTTATTATTACCACAGGCGCTAAACCCGTTTTTATTAAAACAGTTAATTCTATGCCAAGTGGTTTTATGACCTGTTTTTATGAAAATACAAAATTAAGAAAAGACTTTGCAGATAATAACTGTAATCCCAAAAACTATAAAGGTGAGGGAAATACATGGATGGATCAATTATTCGTTAAATTAAAACAGGATTATCCAACTTTAATTATCATCGATCCTAAAGATGTGCAGTGTGATAAAAATATCTGCTTAACCGATATAGAAGGTGTGCCGGTTTATCGTGATGTAGGGCATATTACAGATTATGCTTCAACAATCTTCGGCATGATGTATCTAGAACGTTTTGGTAATCCGCTAGTCATCAAAAATCCTTAATATGACCATCAATCGGTCATCAAAATAATAAAAAGGGCGCTTTATCTTAGATAACCGCCCTTTTTATTTTTGAATATATTAATGATCCAAAGAAACAGAATGAACATGTTCAAGCTGTTTTAATGAGCAATAAAATTCAGGTAAGGTAATTTTTTGCCTAACTAACAGCTTCAAATTTACTTCAACGCGCTCTTTTTTAATATCACGAATAGTCAGATTTTCAATTACGTCTTTATGACTTTTTAAATACTCAATTAAAAGAGGAACACCGCTTTCATGAGTAAATAACATACGTACTTTTATCTTACCTAAACGTTGGTTTTTCATTTGGAATAGCACCACTTGTGGGCTGAGTTGAATAGCCATAAAAAAGAGAAAAGTCACAATCATGGCATGCCAATAAAACCCTGAACCACAAGCAATCCCCACACCCGCTGAAGCCCATACTATCGCTGCTGTTGTTAGACCTGAAATTGCGTCATCACGTCGATGCAATATAACACCTGCGCCAAGAAAGCCGACACCACTGATAATTTGTGCTGCTAATCTCATGGGATCGCTACGAATATTGTCGGAGATATTGGCGTAATATTCTGCGGATTGAATAGAGACAATGGTTAATAAACAACTGGCAACAGCAATAATGACACAGGTTTTAAAACCGACAGGCTTTCCCTTTGATTCACGCTCTAAGCCAATAAGGCCGCCTAAAATAAAGGCGGCCAGTAATTTAGCGATACTTGAAAGTGATAAAGGGCCAATGCTGTCAACAAACTGTATTAATGCGTCCATGGTTTGCTCCTAACGTTGGCTTATTCCTTTATTTTAAAACTACGGTGTTGCAATACTTTCTTGTGCTTTTTTATCTTCGTTACTTTTCTTTTTACTCACATCATCTTTAAAGAAGAAGATAAAGAATATCGTCACAACGGCGGCAACAATCGCTGGGTATATCCAGAATGTTGACCATTGTGGTAAGGCTGCATCACCTGTTTCTGTTACGGTTGAATTAAAGATTTGACCACAAATAGTGGAAGCAAATAATAAGCCGAAACCATTAGAGACAATAAAACGTAAACCTTGTGCTTGAGCGCGGATTTCAGGTTTTGCTTTGCGGTCAACATAGATATCACCAGCGGTAAAGAAGAAGTCCCAACATAATCCCTGTAGCATTAATCCGATAACGATAAAATAGAATTCTGTATTTACCGCAGCATAAGAGAAGAATATTGAGCGAATGATCCAGCTAACAGCACCTAAAAGAAGTGTAATTTTGAAGCCAAATTTCATTAAGAAGAATGACAAGACAAACATAAACAGCACTTCACAGGCGATCCCTATTTGCATAATAGACGCTGCATTATTAAAACCTAATGCTTTAATAAAGACAGGAATATAAGCAGAATAAGCTGTTTTAGGGATCATTAAAATAAAGATACTAAACATTAAGATAGCAAAATAGCGATCTTTAAATAATGACAGTGCATCCAAACATAAAATATCACGAGCAGAGAACGGTTTGCCTTTCGCTTTCGGTGGTGTATTAGGTAAAGTAAAGCAATAGAAACCCAGTAATACGCCCACAGCAGAAGCGATATACCAAGTCATCGTACTACCAGAGAAGCCCATTTCTCCTAATATAAATCCGATAGCCATAAAACCGAACGTACCGAATACACGAATAATAGGGAAATATTTCACACCATTAATGTGGGAGAAACTAATACTATTTGAAAGCGCAGTGGTTGGATAAAACAATAATCCAATAATGAAAATTAAGAATAAAGTCATACCACTGTTTTGTGCTTCAATAAATTGAGGAACACAAATAATGACTGCGGCATTAATTAAATGAAGGATGCCCATCACTTTTTGTGAAGCAAAGAAACGGTCAGCCACCATACCAATAAATAATGGGGAGATAATTGTTGCTACACCTAATAAAGCATAGGCATTACCAATAATGCTTGCCATACCATAGGTACTTAATACTAGCCCCATAGTCATATTCCACGCACCTTGCATGAAATATTGCACAAACATCATAATTAGTAAGCGAGAGGTTATTTTCATATCCATCATCGTTCTCCTCTTAATTTGTTTCTAACGTTAATCCGTCGTAGGCAACGCGGATATTATGAGGAGCACAAACAGCTTCTAATTCGTGGTGAAGCAATTTACCGCTATGTGAAATATGCGAAACGGCAATTTGTGTATCTTGATGTAAACAACCTTGTTGTTGCAGTTTTTCTTTTGCTGCAAATACGGTTTCTAAGCTCATATGATTATCAGTACGATCTTTACCATTGAGTCCATAAGTACATTCAAAAACAACGATATCAAGTGGTTTGTTTTCTAACCATTTCCACGTTAATTCAGGGAACCAACCAGAATCATGACCATAGAAAATCACCTTGCCATCCTTCTCAATATGATAAACATAGCAAAGTTCCCATTTCGCATGATTAGCAAGTAATGGCGTAATTTTATAACCGTTTCTTTCGACAGTAACAAAAGGAATTAAGCAGTGAAAAGCGAAACGCTCTTTGCTGTAACCAGGTAAAACTTCGATACAACCATTAATGGCGCGATCATTGCCAAAAATATGAAGGGGATGGTTAATTTCAAAACCATAACCTTCCATTCGGCTAAACAGATCGCCAACATTGAAATGATCAGGATGTGTGTGAGTGAATAGAAGACTTTCAAAATGGGTAGCATCCATTCCATCACGCATTAACTGGTAGCTAAATGTGGGTGATACGTCGATTAACATAATGTCATCGACAATGGCAGACGAGTGAGTTCGGATATCTTTCCCACCAAGTTCTCTTGCTTTTAGACAGTGTTCACAACGGCAGAAGGGATTGGGTATGCCTTCTGAGGCAGCCGTCCCTAAAAAATGAAGTTTCATAAGAAATCCCCTTATCCTATTGTTTTATTATGATTTTATTAATTATCTGGTGTTGGCTATCTATAAGACATAGATAAATTTGAACGTTCCAATAATAAAATGATGAAGAGTCTTTGCCAATAAATGAAGATCAGATCAGTGATCTTATTCAAATTAATTTTATTATCTTATTGATTAATATGAATATGAGTTTTTAATTGATATTGATAATTATTTATTTGAGACAAGTAATAAAAGATTGTTTTATAAACAATTATTAAATGGAACGTTCAAATTAATTATCGGTAGTCGAGATAAATAATTCAGGTATGCTAGTGAAAGCGGAAATTGAGATGGAAAAAGGTCTATGGCAACGATAAAAGATATTGCAAAATTAGCAGGTGTTTCTCATGGTACTGTTTCTAACGTATTGAACAAGCGTGGAAATGTAAGCGTTGAGAAAATTGAAGCTGTGTATCAAGCCGCCAAACAAATGGGTTATCAATTAAATACACAGGCTCAACTGTTAAGAACCAATAAAAGCCATAAAATTGCGATACTTTTACCTCAATTAGTTTCTGAAAAATATGCTGTTTTCTTTAATTCTTTAAGACAATCTATCGCTCATTTTCCTGAGGTTACTTACGATCTTTTTTTAACGGATGACCTTGAAACCACAGAGTTAGAGCTATTACAGAAAATTGCAGCAGGTGGTTATAAGCAAGTGATCACCGTGAGTTGCCTTAATGATGCGAATATCTATTTTGACACGTTAAAATTGTCCCCTTCTCAAATTGCATTTATTTATCGCCAACCACTCAATACACAACGTTTTTTTACACTCGATTTTGCTCAAGCGGCAGAGGCTATTTGCCAACAGGTAGCAAAAACTGTCGGTAAATTGGTCGGCATTTTTATTGGCAATAGTGATTATTTAAATAATCAGATTTTTGTTAATGAATTACAACATCGACTTTTGAAGTACGCACCAAATAAAAAAAATGTGGTGCTTTGCGCGTCAGATGAAGAGAGCTATAAAATTGCGTTTGATTTCTTTTCTATGGAGCAAATTCCAGACATATTTATTGCTCAAGATATAGAAAAAGCACGTTATTTAACACAAGCCAGTTATTTCGGTAGCCATAATGATTGCCCGCCTATTTTTGCATTGAGCGATAATATTCCACCTGTATTAAAAGGGTTGTATTACTTTCCAATGAACTATGCCCAACTTGGGTTAGAAGTAATTGATGCGCTAATGCAAGATGCCGATGAGGGAGAGATAACAGCAAATAATGCCATTTATGTGCGTAATCAAAGTGATCATCTTTATACGCAAACCGCTGCGGTTATATGTGAGGATAAAGCAGATATAAATCTTAATTTGCTTATTCTGCCTAGTCCTTCAACCAGTGCATTAAAAAAACTATTGCCCCATTTTTATCGCCAGACAGGAATTAAAGTTAATTTGGCGATACACCCTTATGATGAAGTTTATCAAATATTGAGTCAGCTACATTTACATCCATATTATGATTTGCTGCGTATTGATATGGCGTGTTTTCCTTGGTTTGCGGAAAGAATATTGCAGCCATTAGATAAGATCGGTAATGGACTAACGGATTTATTAAATAATTTCTCATTGCCCACTCAACAGAAATTTAGTTTAGTCAATAATGTTGCTTATGCCATGCCTTTTGATGCCAGTGCGCAACTTCTGTTTTATCGAAAAGACTTGTTTGAAGATCCTATTCTAAAAAGAATGTATTACGAAAAAACCGGTAATGAATTAACGGTGCCTGCGACGTTCGAAGAATACGATAATGTAACGCAGTTTTTTACTGAACAGCATGAAGAAGGGCAATTAAATCGTCCAATGGGCGCTTCAACAACATTAGGGAGTGCAGGGCTCATTGCAACAGAATATTTATTACGTTACTACGCAAAAGGTGGGCGTTTAATAGGAAGTAATAATATTCCTAGATTAGCAATGCCGTTAGCGGGTGAAATATTAGAAGAATATCTACAGCAATTGTCGATCACCGAAAATATTGATAATAAATGGTGGAGTGAATCAGTTAGACAATTTGAGCAAGGTCATCTTGCTATGCTTATCGCTTATATGAATTTATTTAACGATGTCGCTCATAGCAATATTTTACCTAAAACAGGTTTTGCACCTGTGCCCGGAAGTATTCCACAATTAGGCGGTGGCGTATTAGGCGTTTCACGTTATAGCCAAAAATCACAATATGCAGAGCAATTTTATCGTTGGCTTTATTCCCCAATGGTGATGGATCACCTTATTTTATTAGGTGGAAACAGTAATCATCAAAATTTCAGCCATAACCAAGAAATTAGCCATCGTTACCCATGGATGACATTGGCTTATCAAGAAATTAATAAGGGAATACGAGAATCTTCGGTACCTAATGGTAAGTTATTTAATTTACGCCAAGCCGAGATTATTATCGGACAAGGTATTACGAATGTCGTTAATAATATTATGACGATAGATGAGACTATTGATTATATAAATCAGCGTTTGTTGATAGATACTCAAGGTGAGCGGTAAATCAGTTTTTATTAGGCGACTTGCATTGTATTTATTATCCGTATATTACTTGCGCTAGAGCTGGTATGAGTGGTCCTGCTCTATAAATTATCGAACGTCGCCCGCGCTGCACCCTGATATACGGTCAGATCGTAAGGATCAAAATGTATATTCCTTAGAGAGCGGATAAGGCAACAAGCAAGGTTGTAAAATATTGCAAATTCGAATTTGTATTGTTTCAGCAAAAAGCACCTCTTGAGGTGCTTTTTGTCGTTTAAGAGGTCAAAATTAGAGAAGAGATTTAAATTAAGCGGACAGTGCTCTTAATAAAGCAAACGCTTCTTTTACCTGCTCTTCTGTTACCACAAAGGCACGTAATACATCATTTTTATCAAAGCCTTTAGCGATAATGCCCGATTGTGTTGTACTAATATTCCACGTTAAATCTTTACGTGCGGTTTCACCGGCAAGGTGCAGTGGCATTAAAGGCGTTTTTACCCGAATAATCATTGGCGGTAGATTAAGTGGCGCATTATTTTCACCTACAAGTGATTTTGCTAAATGCATCGCACTCAATTGTATTGGCTGTAAAAATGGCAATAAGCTACCGTTGATTTGTGCACAGTCACCTAAGGCATAAATATCTTTATCACTGCTTTGCAGATATTCATTCACAATAATCCCACGGTCAGTATGTAAACCTGCAAGATAAGCAAGCTCTATATTTGGTGTAAGCCCAGTCGCGGCAATAACACAATCAACGGTTAATTGATGATGTTGATTAAATGTCGCTAAAATTCCGTTATCGGTTTGTGTTAATGACTGTAACGGTGATTTGAGCATTAAACGCACACCAATTTCTGTTAGGCTTGATTGTAAACGACCACTGAGATCAGATGGGATCAGCGACGATAATAATTGCCCAGAAATATCAGCAAGGATCACTTCTTTACCTGCTCGACTAAAATCCATCGCTAATTCAGTACCAATTAACCCAGCACCTAAAATTAATATACGTTTAGCGTGATGAATTTGCGTTTCATAAGCTCGGTACTCTTGTTGGCTATTGAGCGTTAACATTAACTCATGCCCTGAAATTGGCGGACAATAGGTTTTGGCACCAGTGGCTAATATTAATTTATCGTAATACCATTGTTCGCCTTGCATGCTCTGAATACGTTTTTCAGCCGTATTAATATCCGTAATTTGCGTATAAGGATGAATTGCTAATTGATATTGTTGTGCAAAGTCTTGAGCCGTTTGTTTCGTTAAATCATCGGCACTTTGTGCCTGACTGATTACATGGCTTAAATCGGGTTTGTTATATTCATCAATACTGTCTGATGCAATTAGGGTAATAGGAATATCTGCATTAAATTTGCGAATATTTTTCACTAATTGGCGCGAAGCAAAGCCCGCGCCAATAATGACAATCCCATTACTGAGAAGGTCTTTACTCATTTTGCCTCCTTGGCAAGTGCATCAAAGACATCTTTTCCTAATGAACATTCAGGGCATAAGAAGTTATCAGGTACTTCACTCCACGGCGTATTAGGTTGAACATTTTGTATCGGTTCACCAATTGCAGGATCGTAAATCCATTGACACACACTGCATTGCATACAAGGACCTAAATCGACAGCTTCAACATTTGTGGCAACTTCAGGTTGTGATGAGACTGTACAACAAGATTGGGTTGCAGGAAGTGGTGCTAAAGCCCATTGGCGTGCAATTTCACGACCATATTCACGACAAATTTCTTGTGCTTGCATATCTGGGCGCCATTTGGTTTTTAGCGCTAATGCGGTTTCAAATCCGGCATCCATTAAGCGAGTTTGAATGCGATCTACGGCACCGCCATTCCAACCATAACTGCCAAAAGCAGCGGCTTTTTTATTACGAAAACGTAAGCCAGTCATCTCTTCCAGCATGGCGGCAATTTTTGGCATCATGACATTATTCATTGTCGATGAACCGACTAGAACACCCTTAGAACGAAAAGCACTAGTGATGATGTCATTTTTATCACTTTTGGCGACGTTATAGCTTTTTACAAACACGTTAGGGTCAATTTCGTTAATACCTTGTGCAATCGCATCTGCCATCATTCGTGTATTGTTTGACATGGTGTCATAGAAAATAGTGATGCGATCTTCTTGATAATCTGCTGCCCATTTTAGATATAATTCAACGATTTGCGTTGGATTATCACGCCATACCACACCGTGAGAAGTAGCAATCATATCAACAGGTAAGTTAAAGCCTAAAATTTCATTAATTTTGGGTGTTACAAGGCGACTAAATGGCGTCAAAATATTGGCATAATAGCGTTGGCATTGTTCAAATAATTCAGTTTGGTCAACTTCATCGTTAAATAACCGTTCATCACAATAGTGCTGACCAAAGGCATCATTACTAAATAAAATCGCATCTCCCGTTAAATAGGTCATCATGCTGTCAGGCCAATGTAACATTGGCGTTTCAACAAAAATGAGTTGCTTGCCATTACCAATATCTAGGCTATCGCCTGTTTTAACGATATTAAAATTCCATTCAGGATGATGGTGATGACCATTGATTGAATCAATCGCATTTGCTGTGCAATAAATCGGGGTATTAGGTATAAAAGACATCAGCTCAGTGAGTGCGCCAGCGTGATCTTCTTCTGCATGATTAATAATAATGTAATCAATCTCTTCCAGATCAATTTGCGTGCGTAAATTTTGCACAAATTCACGGCTGAATTTATGATCAACCGTATCAATAAGCACATTCTTTTCTTCACGTATTAGGTAACTGTTGTAGCTACTGCCTAATAATGTTTTGTATTCAGTGCCATGAAAATCACGAACTTCCCAGTCACGTTGTCCAACCCAATTAACATTATTTTTAACATGAATAGCCATTTTGTATTGTTCCTTCTCATTAATCTTTTCATAGGGATATGTATTGATATAATCAAGAAGCGTGCCATTTTTTAATTTGTTGTTTTATAACGTTTTTTATTTTGTTGGCTATTTATATATTGTCAATATGACTATCTTTATCATGTCAAAATGACCATAATAACAGTCATAATGACTATGAGGTGTTTTTATGGGCTTTTCTGTTGATGTGCTGGCTAAAATTGCCATTGAATTACAAAAAGATGTGGGTCATCAAGATAGGTTTCAACGCCTTGTGACCACGCTTCGGCAAGTGCTAAATTGCGATGCGGCCGCTCTGCTTCGTTATGAGCCTCATCAGTTTATTCCATTGGCGATAGATGGTCTTGTGCCTGATGTATTAGGGCGGCGCTTTTTACTTGAAGGGCATCCACGCCTTGAAACTATTGCGCGTGCTGGGGATGTTGTTCGTTTTCCTGCGGATAGTGATTTACCCGATCCTTATGATGGGCTTATTCCGGATAGAGAGCATTTAAAAGTGCATGCTTGTGTGGGATTGCCGTTATTTGCGGGACAAGACTTAATTGGTACGTTAACGCTTGATGGAATGGACCCTAATCAGTTTGATACCTTTAGTGATGAAGAATTACGTTTAATTGCTGCATTAACCGCAGGAGCATTAAATAATGCATTATTGATTGAGCAACTTGAAAATCAAAATATGTTATTTACGCCAACCAATACGTTTAAGCCCACAGTAAAAACAGAAATTATTGGTTTATCGCCTTCAATGATGCAACTGAAAAAAGAGATAGAAATTGTTGCACCCGCAGATATGAATATTTTAGTGAGTGGCGAAACGGGAACGGGTAAAGAGCTGGTGGTAAAAGCCATTCATGAAATGTCTAATCGTGCAGATAATCCGTTAGTCTATTTAAATTGCGCCGCACTGCCTGAGAGCGTGGCGGAAAGTGAATTATTTGGTCATGTGAAAGGGGCTTTTACAGGAGCAATTAGTCATCGTAGTGGTAAATTTGAAATGGCAGATAACGGAACGTTATTTCTTGATGAAATAGGGGAGTTATCATTATCACTGCAAGCCAAATTACTGCGTGTCTTACAATATGGTGATATTCAACGTATTGGTGATGATCGTAATTTACGCGTCAATGTGCGTGTATTAGCAGCAACAAATCGTGATTTATGGGAAGAAGTATTAGCGGGGAATTTCCGTGCTGATTTATTTCATCGTTTAAGTATTTTCCCTCTGCATGTGCCTCCATTACGAGAAAGAGACGAAGATATTCTGCTATTAGTAGGTTATTTTTGTGAGCAATATCGTCAACGTTTTAATCTTACTCAAGTGATTATTAGCCCAGAATTACGCCTTTATTTATTACACTATTCTTGGCCAGGTAATGTGCGAGAATTAGAACACACCATTCATCGAGCGATTGTTTTAGCCAGAGCGGGAAATAAAACTGATAGCCTTATTTTACAAGTGAGCCATTTTGCTTTAGGGGCTGAAAATCCAGTTCACTCTGGTTCTCAAATGTTACCTTCAGAAGAAAAAAATCTAAAAGAAGCAACGGACGAATTTCAGCGAGACTTAATCAAACAAGCATTACTGCGTAATAACCAAAATTGGGCAGCAACCGCGCGAGAATTATCACTTGATCCGGCTAATTTACGTCGTTTAACAAAACGCTTGGGATTAAAATTATCATAATTTTAAAAGGGATGTTCTAAATGAAAAAAGGTAATTTGGGTGCGTGGTCCAAATTACCTTAAATAATTATGTTAGGATGATAAGTTGTTAATAAATTTCTATTTTCTGAATGCGTTCACCGTGATGGTTACCAGTTCTGTTAATGTGCTATAAAATTGGCTATACCCACTCATTTTTAATTTATTTAAATAGTGAGGTAGCCATGTGGTTAAATGAAGGGAAAATAATTCATTAACTGCTTCTTCTTTTTTTTCCGATGCCAATACCGCCGCTTGAAATAGCATCAAACCGATATGATCAACAGGCTCTGGAAAAGGCGTGTTTACTTTTAAACGTTCCCGTTTTAAAAATTCACTCAGCGCAAGGGTAGAATCCCCTTGTAATAAACCTTCAGGATCTAAATAGACCGAACCCCAAGGTGGGGCAGGCAACGCATTAGGGCCAACAAAAAGATTTTGCCATTGGGTTTTTAATTGCTCTGTATCGATAGACACAGAATCAATTAAACGTTCACACAAACGGTTTTCAATTTTACAAGGCCACTGTGCTACAAAATCCCCAGTTTTAAAAAAGTTGAGTGCAGTTTTATTGGTGTCATCATCAGGTGGGAACAAATAACAAATTCCCAATAAATTAAATGCAGCCGCATAATAAGAGAGTCTGCTCATAATTTTGATATTTCCTTAAACAAACCCCGATTAATGAGGTTTGTTTTTTTTATTATTTAAACGACATACTCAATGGCAATTAGTGAATTGAGTAGAAAACATAGCGCAACATAAAGTCAGCGATAATTGCGATAACACAGCCAAGTGCAAAAATAGACTCAGTGGATTTCTCTTGATTTTTAAGGGCTAGGAATTTCACTAAACTATAACCACAAGCCAATACTGCAAAGGTTGCTAAGATCCAGCATGTAGTCCGTAACGAACCAATGGAGTAATAGACTTGAATAGGTGATAACGGGAATGTCACCGATTTTTGGCTATATAGAGTGCTAGTTAAATATTGCTCATAAAAAGGTTGATACAATAATCGACCCATTAAGCTAACTGCTATTATTCCCCATAGTTGCCATTTCCAACGCATTGGGAAAGAGGTTTGTGGTATTTCAATACCTAACTTATTTCCGACACGTTGCACTATTTTGAACAATAAAAAGAAAATTGCAGCACCTAGCGTTAACATTGCCCCGAAGAACATCACATACGTGTTGTTATCCATCCATGTCAAAATGGAGGTGTGGCGATAAATTGATGCCATGCAATAAATATCAAATAACCCAATCAGAATACTGGTACTTAATAACAGCATTGAGAGTTTGCGAGTGCGCCAGAGCCATAAAAAGGTTAAGCCTAGACAACCGACAAAAATAGCTGTGATAGCAACTTCACGACTTAGCCAAGCGGAAAAAACATTTCTAATCGCATTTGGGGCATTTAATGGCACACCTAAGTGAGTGATTGAGGCAATAGAGCCTAAACCTGCTAGTCCGCAAATAACAAATAAGGCCAATAGCATAAAGCGATAGTAGCTTTCTGCATTGAGATAATGAGAAAGGCGGCGAGCAAAAAGCCCTGTTGTTAGCGCAAGACCAATGGCCGCATTCATCATAAATGTGAAGATTAATAATGACCATTCATTCATTTTCTTTCTTCCTTATTATTAATTCCGTCATTATTGGCACCCTGATGTGGGTTAATAACAAGGTTTGGATGCGTTATTTCAGGGGAAGGTAAACCCGTGACATAATCTAAATCGCCATAGCGTTCACGTAGTTCATCAATAGGGCCAAATTGGATTGCACCTAACGGACAAGTAGCGACACAAACGGGTTGTTCACCTTTTTGCTGTAAATCGATGCAAAAATCGCATTTTGACATCTGTTTGGTTTCTGGGTTCATTTGTGGTGCGCCATAAGGGCAAGACCACGCACAAGCACCACAACCGACACATTTGTCTGTATCTACCATCACAATGCCATCACCTTCACGCTTATGCATTGCGGTTGTTGGGCAATTTTTAACGCAAATAGGATCGTCACAATGGTTACAAGAGATAGATAAGGTGTAAGCAAAGACATTATTAATCAGTGCGCCTTTAGGATTTCGGGTATACCCGCCACCCGTAATTTCATAGACACGACGAAATTTGCGCCCGACATCGAGGTTATTTTTATCTTTGCACGCAACCTGACACGCTTTACAACCTGAACAGCGAGCGCTATCGATATAAAATCCTAACTGTTTACTACTCACTGCGGGATAAACGATAAATTTACTCATGCTTTTGCTACCTCGACCAATAATGTTTGGTGAGCATTGCCGTGTGCCATTGCGGTGCTACGAGATGATGTTAATACGTTGGCACATCCACCTTGATCTATGCCTTTTGCATCAGGTTGCCACCAAGCACCTGCTTGCAAGGCGACAACACCAGGCATAATTCGTTGTGTTAATTTGACGGGAACCATGGTTACCCCGCGATCGTTATACACTTTGACTTTCTCGCCCTCTTTGATGTTTCTATCTTGGGCATCTAACGGATTAATCCACAGTTCTTGGCGTTGGACTTCTTGCAACCAAGGGTTAGCAAATTGTGTTGAGTTTGCGCGGTTACGCCCTTTCCATGTGATAAGTTGCAGAGGGAATTTATCCGTTAACGTATCTTCGGGGCCCTCAATTGCGGGTACATAATGAGAAAGCGCAGGAATATCGACATTATTCATGTCATATAAACGCTTAGAGAAGATCTCAATTTTTCCTGATGGTGTTGGGAATGGGTTATTCTCGATATCTTGGATATTTTTCTCAAATGCCACATTTTGCGTATGAGGACGATGTTTTAAGAGATGACGGCGTTTAACCAATAGCTCTTGAAAGGTTGGAATACCGTCTTCAGGACGTTTAACACTCGCGTCATTAACTAAATATTCAATCCAATCACGGTCAGTCTCTTTGCCTTCGCTAAATTGTTCGCCTACCCCTAATTTATCGGCAACTTCACGTAACCAATCGTAGTCAGTGCGACGCTCAAACTCAGGCTCAATTACTTTTTCAGAAAGAATAATGTAGTCGCCATAACTCCATGTACCACCGATGTTCCAACGTTCTAGGAAGCTGGTTTCTGGTAGTAAAATATCGGCGTATTTTGCACTTGGCGTAAGATAGAGATCACTACAGACGATAAACTCGACTTTCGATTCATCTTCAAGTATTTTCGCAGCATGAAGAATATCGGTATTTTGATTTGTCATGTAGTTACCGGCCATTGAGAAAATCATCTTGATTTCAGTATCAAGTTTCTCTGCATTCAGTAACCCATTTTGTGGTGTGACTAAACTTTTATCTTCACACGCTTGTACCCAGTTGGTGATATTGATTTTCGCTTTTACTGGGTTGATTAATAGGCTTGGCCCTGCGATGGTTTTACGCAGTTCAGAATTTAATGCCATTCCATAACCCGCAGCCCAACCACCACGCACTCCCACATTCCCCGTGATAGTGGCGAGTAAAGTAGCGCCACGCGCCGTCCGTTCACCACAAATATGACGTTGAGGCCCCCAGCCTTGCATTAATGCAGCAGGTTTTGTCGATGCGTATTCACGCGCTAATTGTTTAATAGTATCGGCAGGTACTTTAGTGATGGTTTCAGCCCATTCAGGGGTTTTCTTAATGCCATCTTTTTTACCCATTAAATAGGCAACTAAAGACTCATTTTCACCCACACCTTCTGGCATTTGGTGCTCATCAAAGCCGATTGTGTATTTATCAATAAAGGCTTGGTCATGCAGGTTTTCGCTGACGATGACATACATCATCGCATCCATCATCGCGTTATCTGTCGTGGGTAATAAAGGGATCCACTGATCAGCTAAAGAAGAGGCGGTATCAGAATAACGAGGGTCAACGACAATAAATTTAGTGCCGTTTTTCTTCATTTTTTGGAAAAAATGGTTTGAATGACCAAAAATAGTTTCGTTAGGATTATGACCCCATAAAATAACGAGAGGGGTATTTTCTAACGTATCTAATGTACTGCCACTGGCTGCGGTGCCGTATGTATAAGGCGTGACCGCAAGGGTATTGCCGTTACTGACAGAGTGATAGTTTTCCAGAAAACCGCCAGTGATATTAAACAGGCGACGTAACATATTCGCACCTGAGAAAATACCGCCAGTAACGCCCGTACTTAAACTCACAAAGCGAGACGCTGGACCATATTGCTGGTTAATGCGTTGCATATTTTGTGCGATAAGCGTGGTGGCTTCTTCCCAACTGATGCGCTCAAATTTGCCTTCGCCACGTTTCCCAACGCGTTTCATTGGGTATTTTAAACGGTCTGGGTGATAGACAAATTTACGATAACCACGGCCTCGTACACAGGCACGCATAATGGGCATCTCTTCATCTAAATCAGCATCTGGGCGTGTGCTAATACGGGTGACTTTGCCATCTTTTACATGGGCACGAATGTCACATTTGCCTCCACAGTCAAAGCTACTACAGGTTGAAACAACGCGCTCTCCATCTTCGGTTGTTATTGATTTTACTGGGATAGCGTTATCTGTTGTCGCAGCAAAAGAGTTTGATGCGAGAAAAGGAAGGGTGACTAATGCTGAGCTCGCTTGAATAAAGTGACGGCGGCTAACATCGTTGAGAATGCTCTTTGTATCACTATCGTGATCGGACTGATTGCTCATAATGAACTCTACCTTAAACATAATAGGCGGATCCCGATATACCCGATACTTGATATAAAGAATGTGCGTGTTTTTTCTAGGCTATGAATAAAGGGAATGTCTGGTATCCGCTGCATTATTATTGAATGCATAGATAATTGCAGAATGCTCGAAATAACCTCTGCGAGAGGGATAGTAGTTGATTAATCTTTTGCCAACATTCTAAAACCAGACAATGACATTTGAATTTCAGCCTATTTACGAGAGGTGTTAAAAGCTCGTTTTTTGATTGTTAATAGGGTTTGTTAAATAGATATCAAGAAGGTTGAAATTTCGCATAAGGTATTTTAGCTATATATTTAAATATATAACGATTTTAATTATATAGGTTATTATTTGCCAGTGTGTAGAGCGTGGGATAACTGCTATATTAAAAGGAAGAAAATAAAAAGAGAGTGGTTTAAATTGTGAGAAATGTACCTTTAAAAAGCGTTGATTCACTTGACCGAGATGTTATTGCGCTAGGTACAGACTATCTGCCTAATACGTTGTTAGAAACGCATCAACATCGTCGAGCTCAATTTTTATATCCTGCCACAGGCTTAATTGAAGTGAGTACCAATGATGGTGAGTGGGTTATTCCACCGTCTTGTGGCGTATGGATACCGCCAGAAACAGGGCATGAAACTCGTATGTTAGATGTGAGTACGCGAAGCTTGTATATCGAGCCTTCTGCTGCTCCTCGTCATAGTAAACAGTGTGAAGTGTTAAGTGTTTCTCCTCTCTTTCGTCAGTTGTTACTTGAAGCTGTTGATGTACCTGCGGAATATGACAAAAAAGGGCGAGATGGTCTTTTAATGCAGTTAATCCTATGTGAATTATCGAAAGCAAAACCATTACCGTTTTTTGCGCCTATTCCACAAGACAGTAAATTAGCTAAATTATGCCGTGATTTTATCCGTAATCCTAAAATAGATTCTTTACCGCAACAGTGGGCAGATAAATTACATAAAAGTGAGCGCTCTTTTAGCCGATTTTTTCGTCAGCAAACAGGAATGTCATTTTCACAATGGCGACAGCAAGTCTGTTTATTAAATTCATTAACACAAATCTTATCAGGACGCGGTATTACCGAGATTGCCTTTGATTTGGGTTATAACAGCGCTGGCTCATTCTCAACAATGTTTAAAAAACAGATGGGACAATCGCCTTCTCATTTTAGTATGGATGCATTGGATATTGATCGGTTTTAATATGAATAATAAAATAATTCTCTAATTAAATTAAATATAGATAATTTTTGAGTTTAAAAATAGATATACTCTTATTTTAAGTTAGATGTTAATTTTATTTAAATAAGTAGAAATAGTATTCTTAATAAACATCTTCTTTAGAAGATAGTTCTATTATTTTATCTCTTTTATACTTTGCTCTCTTTTAGTATAGAGATATGTTTGTGGGATTAATTCTTAAAGAACAATGTGTTATTGTGGAACATGATTGCTCTGATTGGTTAACAACTCAGTCTGAAGAAAATCCAACTATTGAATATTCGAATGGTTTAAAAATTTATGCAATTTTTAAACGACAGTTTCTTTCAGGTAAACAAAGTCGTGACAGAAAACAACGTCACCTAGGAGATAACTGTCCTTTAATTTCTACAAAAATGTGCAAATAGCTATTATCAAAACAATTTTACTTTCGCACCTCATTCCGTAAACAATAAGGTAGAACCACTAAGCTAAGTGCCGTAATAATTGCGGTCGCGGTTAGCACGACAAAAAAGGCATTTTCAAAGGCGATATTTGCTTGAGATATCACAAGAGAAGCCATGTCATTTGGCAATTTTTCTGCCACAATAAGAGCCTCATCTAAACTGTCATATACCGCATCATCAATTGTTAATGAGTCAGGTAATATCAGTTTTAAGGTGTACACGGTACTCATCAAACTGCCCATAAATGTCACACCAATCACACTACCGAGCTCATAAGCTACATCTTCAATTGATGCCGCCATTCCCGCTTGCCTATCTGCGACACTCAACATAATTGACGTAGATGCCGTGGTAAAGATAATACCTAAACCAAAGCCGATTAAGAATAAGCTACCGATTAACACCATTGGAGATGTTGTTTGATAAACAGCAATTAACCACAGATTTCCCACCAAAGTAAGCATAAATCCAGCAATAATTAAGCGAACTTCACCTAAACGCACCAAGAAATAACCTGCCAAGGGAGAAGCAAGTACAGAGCCAATAGGAATAGGTAAAATGACCAGCGCTGCATTCAGTGGAGTAAAACCCGCAATAAGCTGTAAACGCTGGCTAAGCAATAATTCAATGCCTACAATGATCACCATAGAAAGTACGGCCATTAAAATACCGATACTAAAAAAGCGGTTTTTAAATAACCTAAAGTCAATCATCGGGTGAGTCTGTTTACGTTGGCGTAGAGTAAATAGAGTGAGGAAAACTACGGCAATAATGGCGGCAATCGTCGCTTCATTCCACTGTGTATAAGGTTTTCCTATCTCTTTTAAGGCATAAATAGCACTGACCAAACCCACTAAAATGAGTACTGAGCTTAAGTAATCAATTTTATGATCACCATATCCCGAAAACTTAGGAATAAGCCAAATAGAGAACGGCAAGACAATAAGCACAATAGGGACGTTAATTAAAAAGACAGAACCCCACCAAAAATGTTCAAGTAACATGCCACCAATTAAAGGCCCTAAAGCAGCTCCGCCAGAAGCAACCGCAGACCAGATGCCAATCGCAATAGCTCGTTCTTGTGGATCGCTAAAAACTTGGCGCACGATTGATAGTGTTGCAGGCATACTCATTGCGGCACCCACGGCTAAAAAACCTCGAGAAGCAATTAAAGTGGTTGCTGTCGGTGAGAAAGCAGCACATAGAGAGGCAATCGCAAAAAGAGGAAGACCACAGATAAACAGCGTTTTATGACCAATTCTATCGGTTAGCATACCTGCTGCGGGTAATAATCCAGCAACAATTAATGGATAAGCATTCATTATCCAAAGTTTTTCTGAAGCACTTGCGTTTAAATCATAAGTTAAACGTGGCAATGCGGTATAAAGCACGGTTACATCAACAACAATGAGAAACAGCATGCTAGATACCAAAAGTAATACTATCCAACGTTTATAATCTTTTATCATAGAAATCTCAGTTATTTTTATGTGTATTATTTTTACTAGCGGCTATAATATAAATCCATACGAACGTATTGAAAAGAGGTTTTTTTTATGGGACGTCAAAGAACCATTGATAGAGAAAAACTGTTAGAAGCTATCTTCGACATTGTCATGGAGCAAGGAGCGGCAGCATTAACGATTGATACTGTTGCAAAAAAAATGGGGATCTCAAAAGGGGGCGTTCAATACTGTTTTAGTAGCAAAGAAGCAATGATTGATGCGATGTTTGAGCACTGGGAAGGCAGTTATGAAACGCAATTTAAAAAAATCGTTGAAAACGATAACTCACCTGAAAATCGAGTCACTGCACATATTCATGCCACTCATAATCATGACAAAGTCTCTTTTGCTAAAGGAGCGAGTTTGATGGCAGCATTGCTGCAAACGCCTGAATATCTACAAAGTACAAAAGAGTGGTATCAGCAACGATTAGCAGGTGTAGATATGACAACAGAAGCTGGAAAACGGGCAAGATTGGCATTTTTAGCGACAGAAGGCACTTTTTTACTGCGCTATTTTGGATTAATGGATATTGATGATAACGAATGGCAATCTATCTTTGAAGATATTGATTCAGAGTTACTTCAGCAAGGGAAAAGGCAATAAAAAAGCATGTTGTTAATGAGAAGAACAACATGCTTTTTATTGAAGATAATAGGGCTAAATGGAATTAGTAATACATTGTAATTAGTAATACATAGCAATTAGCTTATTATCTAGCTCTTTAACGTCAACGGGTGTATCGAAAATATCTTCGATAATCTCTGCTTTCATGATCTCTTTTGGTGAACCGTGATAATACAGTTGTCCGTTACGCATGGCTAAAATATAGTCAGAATAAACAGAAGCAAAATTGATATCATGAATAACGATAATAATGGTTTTTCCTAATTCATCTGCTGCTTTTCGCAGAAGTTTCATCATGATTACCGCATGCTTCATATCAAGATTATTCAGTGGTTCATCAAGCATGACATATTCTGTGTCTTGGCATAGCACCATCGCAACATAGGTACGTTGACGTTGCCCACCCGATAATTCATCTAGATAACGGTGACGAAATTCAGTCAAATTTAAAAAGTCTAATGACTCATCAATGACTTTTTTATCATCGAGCGTTAAACGACCTTTGCTGTAAGGATAGCGACCAAAGCCAACTAATTCTTCTACGGTTAAACGGCTAACAAACTGGTTTTCTTGGCGCAGTATTGAAAGATTTCTAGCAAGAACATCGCTATCAGTTGCAGCAACATCCATACCATTAACGCTCACCATGCCACTTTCAGGAAGTAATAGACGTCCAATAACAGAAAGTAGTGTGGATTTACCCGCGCCATTAGGGCCTATGATCGAAGTAATACCGCCACGTTGAATTGTTGTTGTAATATTATCGAGAACGGTCGTGTCTTGATAACGTTTTGATATTTTGCTGATTTCAATCATATTAAAGTCTTCTTAACACCAAATAGATAAAGAACATCCCACCAACAAACTCAATCACAACAGAAAGTGTTCCTGTCATTTTTAAGCCATATTCTAAAACCAGTTGCCCACCGATTAAGGCAATAGTGCCCAGTAGGAAGGCTACGGGCATCAAGAAACGGTGCTGGCTACTGCCACTGATATGATAAGCGAGGTTAGCGACAATTAACCCTAAGAAGGTTAACGGACCCACTAACGCCGTTGATACGGCCACTAGAACAGAAATCAGTAACAGAATATAAGTGGTTTGTTTGCGGTAATTAATACCGAGGTTAATGGCATTGGCTTGTCCTAATGCCATGACATCAAAGCTATAACGCATACGCCAAAGTAAAACACCGACAACCACAATCATGGCTAAGGCACAAAAGATAAGATCAGGCGTTGCACGGGTGAAAGTGGCAAACATACGACTTTGTAAGACGGAAAACTCATTGGGATCCATCAAACGTTGTAATAGCGTAGCTGAACTACGAAATAAAGTGCCTAAAATAATCCCGATCATCAGGACTAAGTTAATGTTAAAGCGTACCGAACTAAACAACCAACGATAGAGCACAACAGAAAATAGCACCAGCAATGTCGATTCTAAGAAGAACTTTGATAGGTTCAACATCCACGAGGCAGGCATATCCCCTTCAAAGAAAATAAACACAGTTTGTAGTAATACAAACAGGGCTTCTAACCCCATAAGTGAGGGTGTCAAAATACGGTTATTCGCGATGGTTTGAAACAATATCGTGGAAACACCTGCGGCAAACGCTACCACAATCATTGTAAGTACAATATAAGCACGGTGAGTCAGAATATAAGAGATATTGCCGTTTAGGTTTATCGTCATAAATAACACAATGGATAATAACGATGCCCCTAATAATAACCAAATACGAGACATAGGTGAGAGGCGCGTTTTCTTATGTTCGACAGCGCCAGTACATTTGCTAATTATGGATGAATTAACTTTTTGCATAACGTTGCTGCTTTAATATTAAGAAAAGGAAAATAACGGCACCCACTGCGCCTAAAATAACGCTGGCAGGAATTTCAAATGGGTAGCGAATAAGGCGACCAATCACATCACACAGTAAAACAATTGCACCACCACTCAAGCAAACCCAAGGAATGGTTTTGCGGATGTTATCGCCCATTACTAAGCTCACCAGATTGGGCACAATTAAGCCGAGGAAAGGTAATGCGCCGACAACGGAAACCACAACACCACTAATCAGTGCAATAATGGATAACCCAATGATCATCACTTTGCGGTAATTGAGTCCCACGTTAATGGAAAATTCACGCCCCATTCCGGCAACAGTAAAGCTATCAGCTACCCAACACGCCATGATTGCTAGCGCACCGACAAGCCATAACAGCTCATAACGGCCTTGTAACACACTTGAGAAATCGCCACTTGTCCATGCATCTAATGATTGCAGTAAATCGAAATATACCGCTAAGAAGATGGTGAGTGCGCCAATAACTGCACTGAGCATAATGCCCACTAAAGGTACTATTAGTGTTGTTTTTAAGGTGATCCTTTGCAAAAGCAACATAAATAACAAAGTACCAAGAAGGGCAAAAACAGTTGCAACCATCATTTTGGTAAAGATGCCAGCGGCTGGAAAGACCAACATGACAACTAATAAGCCAAGACTTGCAGATTGTGTTGTTCCTGCAAGAGAAGGTTCAACGAAGCGGTTTTGAGTGAGTAGTTGCATGATTAAACCTGCAACACTAATGGCACCACCAGCGAGTAATAATGATAGGGTTCTTGGCACACGGCTGATAAAGAAGATATCGCGCATATCGGGATCAGAAAAAAGCGAAGCAGGAGTAATATCTCCTGCGCCGACAAATAGACTGATCATTGAGAGGATAGCAACAATCCCTATCCCCAATGATAAATGGAACGTTTTCATTCGATTATTTTATTTTTTCTGATCCAAAGCCTGATTAATGGTATCCATTAAGCGAGAGTAAGTTTGGATCCCGCCTGAAATGTAAATAGAGCTTGAATCAAGATAGATAACTTGGTCTTTGTTCCAAGCGTTTACTTTTCTTACCAGTGCGTTATCGAGAACTTGTTGAGCAGGTTGTGAATCTTCACGACCAATTGCTGCATCACGGTCAATGACAAACAGCCAATCTGGGTTAAGTTTTAACAGTAATTCAGAGTTAACGATGTTGCCGTGTGAACCTGGGCTATCAAAAACATAAGCGGGTTCAAAACCTAATACATCATAGATAAAGCCAAAGCGAGAGCCTGGCCCATAAGCTGAAATTTTACCGCCACTGACTAAAACCACCATTGCTTTACCCGCATCTGGGGTTTTTGATTTTACGGTAGCAATTTTGCTATTGAAATCAGCCAATAATTTTTTAGCTTGCTCTTCTTTACCAAAAATTTGACCTAATGTGGTTGTGCGTTCAGCAAGGCTTTCAATAAAACGCTTAGGATCGATATCCATTGAAATCGCAGGTGCAATTTCACTTAATTTAGGATAAGCATCACGCGCACGGCTACCACTTAAAATTAAATCAGGCGCTGTTGTGCTGAGCTTTTCATAGTTTGGCTCAAATAAGGCACCTTCATTGATGTAATCGTTCGGATTGGTGTACTTCTCTAAGAATTTTGGTAAATGAACATTCGTTTGTGGAAGACCAACAATAGAAACACCTAATGCATCAATAATATCGAGGGTTTCCATATTCATCACAACCACTTTTTGTGGGTGTGCAGGGATTTCAGTTGTCCCTTGGAAATGTTCAATCGTGAGAGTTTGTTTCTCTGCTGATTGTGTTGTTGATGTGTCTTGAGCGTTATCACAACCTGCGATAACAAGTGAAGAAAGCAGTAAGAACAGTGGGCTTAATGACTTTTTAAACATTCTCTTTCCCATATTGTTGCAACACGAAATAACACGGATCTTTACAGCAGTGGCCTAAATATCGATCCACAAAAAAGACGATAATACCATCAAAAATATAAAGAGTAATGATACTAATTCACATTCTCATAATAATAAAGAATTAACTTGACTAAAATGGCGAAATTTTGCGAGTAGTCATAGGTGTTAATCAGAAAGACAAATTTCGTGACGTGAAAGAACTCTTAAGATTATTTGCTCAATTTGTGAAGAGTGTCAAAAGAGTAGGTCAAGGAGAGACAATTCTGAACCTATAAGAAATATCGTTAACCAGTATCATTGCGTATACTTCATTCAAGCAGAAACAATCCTTATTTTAATCTTACTTCGGTTTCTGTACTGACACAGTAATGAATGCACAAGAGAAAGCCTTGTTATCTCTAGGGTAAATCGTTGCCAACTCAAGAGGGTTTTATGCAAAAGAAATATATTTACTTATTTTGTTCTGCTGGCATGTCAACATCTCTTCTCGTGACCAAAATGCGAGCACAAGCAGAAAAATATGAGGTGCCTGTGGTCATTGAAGCATTTCCTGAAACCTTAGCAGCACAAAAAGGACAGGATGCGGATCTGATTTTACTGGGTCCACAAATTAGCTGGATGTTGCCTGATATCCAAAAATTACTCCCTAATAAACCGGTCGAAGTGATCGATTCTTTGTTATACGGAAAAGTAGATGGCTTAGGTGTGTTAAAAGCCGCTGTCGCCTCTATTAAAAAAGCATCTGCAACAACAAATTAATTCTATTTTTTATTTTTTTATTATTTCTATTCCAGTCAAAGAGCGAATTTTTCAGCAAGCCGAGCAATTAGCGGCATTTTAAGGGTATTTTTCTATGAGTAAGTTTATTGGTTCACTTGAAAAGGTACTCCTTCCTTTTGCGGTTAAAATTGGAAAGCAACCTCACGTTAATGCGATTAAAAATGGCTTTATTCGTTTAATGCCATTAACCCTTGCAGGGGCAATGTTTGTACTTATCAATAACGTTTTTCTTAGTTTTGGTGATGGCTCCTTCTTTTATTCTTTAGGTATCCGCCTTGATGCATCAACAATAGAAACGCTCAATGGTTTTAAAGCCATCGGGGGAAATGTCTATAATGGTACATTGGGTATAATGTCGTTGATGGCACCGTTCTTTATCGGAATGGCATTAGCAGAAGAGCGTAAAGTTGACCCGATTGCAGCAGGTTTACTTTCCATTGCAGCCTTTATGACAGTAACACCTTATAACGCAGGTGGTGCTTATGCAGTCGGCGCTAATTGGTTAGGCGGGGCAAATATCATTTCAGGTATCATTATTGGTCTTGTTGTGGCTGAAATGTTTACCTTTATTGTGCGTCGTAACTGGGTAATCCGTTTACCAGATAGCGTACCCGCATCTGTTTCACGTTCATTCTCTGCATTAATTCCAGGCTTTATTATTTTATCAGTCATGGGGATTGTTTCGTGGGGATTAGCAACGTATGAAACGAACTTCCATCAAATTATTTTAGATTCTATCTCAACACCATTAGCATCAATGGGATCTGTGGTTGGTTGGGCTTATGTTATCTTCACTTCTCTACTGTGGTTCTTTGGTATTCATGGATCACTCGCTCTTGCTGCACTTGATAGTGGCATTATGACGCCTTGGGCGTTAGAGAACGTGTCAATTTACACCGAATACGGTTCAGTGGAAGCGGCACTGGCAGCGGGTAAGACGTTCCACCTCTGGGCAAAACCAATGTTAGACTCCTTTATCTTCTTAGGCGGTACAGGGGCAACACTGGGACTTATTCTGGCTATCTTTATCGCATCTCGTCGTGCCGATCATCGCCAAGTGGCAAAACTGGCATTACCAGCAGGTTTATTCCAAATTAACGAACCGATTATTTTTGGTCTGCCTGTGATTATGAACCCAGTGATGTTTATTCCATTTATTCTTATTCAGCCTATTCTTGCTGCGATTACGGTGACGGCTTATTACTTAGGGATAATCCCACCAGTGACAAATATTGCGCCGTGGACAATGCCAACCGGACTAGGTGCTTTCTTTAATACCAACGGTAGTATTGCGGCACTGTTATTAGCACTGTTTAACTTGGGTGTTGCCACACTGATTTATCTGCCTTTCGTGATTATTTCAAATAAAGCGCAAACTGAAATTGAAAAAGAAGAAAGTGAAGAAGATATTGCCAATGCGTTGAAATTTTAAGTGATAGAAAACACAAGTGCAGAGGCTTCTCTGCACTTGCAGTGTCAAAGAGGAAATATGATGTTAGATATTGAAAATGCTGTTGATAGCAGTGCAACCGATGATGAATTTGAAGAGATCATTATGGGGCTTATCATTAACTCAGGCCAAGCTCGTAGTGTGGCTTATGGCGCGTTAAAAAAAGCCAAAGAAGGTGATTTTGATGGCGCGAGAAAATTAATGGAACAATCTCGCGAAGCATTAAATGAAGCACATAAAATACAGACTCGTTTAATTGGTGATGACCAAGGTGTAGGAAAAACGAAAGTCAGTTTGGTATTAGTTCACGCGCAAGATCATTTAATGACATCAATGTTAGCCAGAGAGTTGGTGACAGAATTAATCGAGTTACATGAGAAGATAAAATAAGATGAATACCGTGGTGGAGTCATTGAGAGCGCAAAGCGAAATACGCATGGTCTATGAAGATCAGCTATTTAATGGCAAAAACTTTCATGTCTTTATTTATAATAAAACAGAAAGTGTTAGTGGATTGCATCAGCATGACTATTATGAATTCACCATTGTATTAACAGGGCGCTATTATCAAGAGATAAATGGTAAAAAGATTTTACTCGAACGTGGTGATTTTGTTTTTATTCCCATTGGTTCTCATCATCAAAGTTTTTATGAATTTGGTGCAACTCGTATTCTCAATGTGGGTATTAGCAAAGCCTTTTTTGATAAACATTATCTCTCGTTACTGCCTTCTTATTTTGTTGCCTCACAAGTTTATGAATTAAAAAATGAGTTTCTTTCCTATATTGAATCGGTTGTTGGATCACTGAATTTCCGCCATACCGAATTTAATGAGTTTATTGAAATTATCACCTTTAATGTGGTGAATAGATTACGACACCATCGAGAAAATAGAACACAAGACGATATTCCCTTATGGCTGAAAGACACTGTAAGCGAGATGCATGACAAACAAAAATTTGGTGAAAATGCATTGGCGAATATGGTGATGTTATCAGGGAAATCACAAGAATATTTAACCCGAGCAACTCGGCGTTATTACGATAAAACACCCATGCAAATTATTCATGATATTCGAATTAATTTTGCGAAAAAACAATTGGAAATTACAAACTATTCGATAACAGATATTGCTTTTGATGCAGGTTACAGCAGCCCAAGTTTATTTATTAAGACATTTAAGAAAATAACTTCGCTGACTCCAAATAGTTATCGAAAAAATTTATACAGCATTAAAGAAACAAACTAATTCATTATTAAGCGTAAGAAATTAATCAACAATAAAGATTAATTTTATCGAAAATAGAGAGAAAGAAGAAAATAAGCTTATTTTCTTCATGGCTCTTTACGCCTTAATTTCGCCATTAATACACAAATAACAGCACTATTACGCTGTATGGGAGTATTTTATGAGTCATAAATTAAAAGTAGTTACCATTGGTGGTGGAAGCAGCTATACGCCTGAATTACTAGAAGGTTTTATTAAGCGTTATCATGAACTACCCATCACTGAATTATGGTTAGTGGATGTTGAAGAAGGGCAAGAGAAGCTTGATATTATTTTTGAGCTTTGCCAACGCATGGTAAAAAAGGCGGATATTCCTTTAACCATTTATAAAACACTTAATCGCCGTGAAGCATTAAAAGACGCTGATTTTGTCACGACACAATTGCGTGTTGGTCAATTGAAAGCAAGAGAGCTTGATGAATCAATTCCTTTAAGTCATGGTTATTTAGGGCAAGAAACCAATGGTGCTGGTGGGCTATTTAAAGGTTTACGCACTATCCCTGTTATTTTCGATATTATTAAGGATGTTGAAGAGATTTGCCCTAATGCGTGGATCATCAACTTTACGAATCCAGCTGGCATGGTGACAGAAGCCGTTTATCGCCATACCAATTTTAAGAAGTTTATTGGGGTTTGTAATATTCCAATCGGTATGAAGATGTTTATTACAGATGTTCTTAACCTGACGGATAAAGATGAACTCTCCATTGATTTATTTGGCTTAAATCATATGGTGTTTATTAAAGACGTTATTGTAAATGGTCAGTCTCGCTTCCCTGAATTATTAGATGGCGTGGCTTCAGGAACATTAACCGCGGGCTCTGTGAAAAATATTTTTGATCTACCATTTAGTGAAGGCTTGATCCGCTCTCTTAATATGCTGCCGTGCTCTTATTTGCTGTATTACTTCAAGCAAAAAGAGATGTTAGCTATTGAAATGGGTGAATACTATAAAGGCGGTGCTCGCGCTAAAGTAGTACAAAAAGTCGAAAAACAATTGTTTGAATTGTATAAAGATCCTGATTTAAATATCAAACCGAAAGAGTTGGAATTACGTGGTGGTGCTTATTATTCTGATGCAGCCTGTGAAGTGATTAATGCTATTTATAATGATAAACAAGCTGAGCATTATGTGAATATTCCACATCATGGTCATATCGATAATATTCCAGCAGATTGGTCAATTGAAGTGACTGCTATTTTAGGGCGTGATGGCGCTAAACCTCATCCTCGTTTAACACATTTTGATGAAAAAGTGATGGGATTAATTCATACCATCAAAGCCTTTGAAATCGCGGCCAGCAAAGCGGCTATTAGTGGCGAATTAAATGATGCTTTATTAGCGATGAACTTAACACCGTTAGTACTTTCAGATAAAGATGCAGAAGTACTTACGCGTGAAATGTTATTAGCACATAAAGCACATCTACCTAATTTTGCCAAAGCAATTGCTGAGTTAGAAAAAGCCTCTCATTAATTGTCAGTAGATAAAAATAAGTAATAAGGAGACAGAATGGCTGGTTTATTAATTGTGAATGCGGATGATTTCGGGCTAAGTAAAGGTCAAAACTACGGTATTGCAGAGTGTTTTCGTCATGGCGTGGTTAGCTCAACAACGGCACTTGTCAATGCTGAAGGAATTAAACATGCAGCACAATTGCGTCATGAGTTGCCTGGATTAGGTGTTGGGCTTCATTTTACGTTGACGATGGGTAAACCGCTGTCTCCTTTATCTTCTTTAACGCGTGAAGGGGTGCTAGGGAAATGGGTCTGGCAAATGGCAGAAGAGGGCAATTTGCCACTTGATGAAATACGTGTTGAGCTTAGCGCTCAATATCAGCGTTTTATTGAGATCTTTGGTTGTGAACCAGACCATATTGATAGCCATCATCATGTGCATATGTTCAAGCAAATTTTTCCTATTGTGGCGGAATTTGCCAAAGAAAAATCGTTACCAATGCGCGTTGATAGACCTTTAGCGCAAAAAGAGGGCATTGATACTCAAGGTGTGATCAGTAGTGAGGGTTTCGATAGCCAGTTTTATGGTGATGAAATCACACAGGCTTTATTTTTAAAGGTGCTTGATGAATCAAAAGCACGTCGTGAGCACTCTCTTGAAGTGATGACACATCCTGCTTTTATTGATAATTCGTTACGTGCAAGTGGTTATTGCTTTCAGCGCTTAACGGAGCTTGAAGTATTAACAGATATCACGTTAAAACAAGCGATTGAGGAACGAGGTTATCAGCTAGGCACTTATCAAGATTTAATAAAATGATTTAGAAAGTTGTTTAGACAATCGGTGTCTGTGTTATTCCCTAGTGTGGGTCTTTTTTGCGTTAATTTGCCTCTGTTTTTATAAAGCAGAGGCTTTTTGTTTTTAAGTGTTTTTATTAAGTCATAATAATTTAATTAAAAGCGATAACCAATATTGGCAATAAAACCATCCATGACTAAACGGTTACTGCTTAATTCATTCATTTTATAGCGGCTATTCTCATAACCCACAGACATAGATAGCATTTCAGTAGGATTAATAATGATACCCGCACCCCAACTAAAGGCATTCTTCTTGATTTTGTTTTGTGCGATATCTTTGTCAGCGATATTCTTAAATTGTATTTGGCTAATACCTGCAACACCATAGACACTGAAAAAATCATTTAAACGTAATGTAGGGCCAGCCATAACAGAATAATAGCGGGCATTAATATCACGCAGTACTTTTTTAACTGGCTTATCTAAGTCATATTCATTTTGTGCATAAGTTGCGGTGGCTAAAATACCAACCTGCTGATTCAGCTCTTGGCGTAAAGAGAGAGAACCACCATGCATAGGGTTTTGGCCTTCCATTTTAAGTTGTGCGTAACCCGCTGAAAGTGTTGTTTTATCTAATTTAATCTCATTTTGAGCATAAGCCGAAGATGTAGCCAATAAACCAGTAATAAATAAAGTTGATAGTAATTTTGTTTTCATTAGTTATATCCCATAATTTAAATAATAAGAATGTATTATTAAGCGATGGAATTATAATGATGAGTTCATTTCAAATGGAATAAAAAATAACACGTTAGCTTAAATGCGGTTGTTTTATTAAAGAGGTCTATTAGTTGTTATTAAGATTATATAAATAATATTTTGATAATATAAATCACTATGAAAATAAATAAAAAATAAGAATGGAATTAAATAAAAAGGCTCTCTAAATAATAATAGAGAGCCTTTTTAGGCTTATTTAAGACCTAAATCACTTTGTAGGTTAATGACTTGATTTTGTAAGTTCTCTAATTCAAGTTGTTTTTCCATCACTGATTTTGATGGGTTGTTTTGTGCCGCTTTCATTTGTTTGTCAATTTCATTGATCTGTTTTTGAATATCATTTTGCCCTTTCGTTTTTTGGCGAATTTGATTTAACAGATTATTCATTGATTGGTTTAATGCTTGTTGGCTAGCTTGCTGACTTTTGAGAGAGGCATTGGTTTGTTGCTTTTCTTTCTCAATGGCAGCAAGAACGGCTTTAAACTCTGTATTTAATGCTTTCTCATTAGCGAGAATAGCTTTTTTTTGCTCGACACGATTGTCGTAAGTCCCTGAATAATTACAGTTAAACTTAGTAATTATACTGACATCACCCGTTGTTGGATCACAATCAGCGGGATTGGTGACACAACCGCTTAATAGTAAGGTTATGCCAACAAGGGAAAGAGGTAAAAATTTCATTATCATCCTTTTTAACGTTAACTAAGCTTTATTGCTGTCCGTTGAGTATAAAGACTATCAAGTTCTTCTTGTAAAGAGGTCACTTGCTTCTTCATCCCATCGATTTGTTTATCAAGTTGCGCTGTTTTTAAGCCATCTTGACGACTCTGCGCTGCAATATCTCGCCACTCACCTTCACGTTTTTTCATATCTGCTAAACGAGAACGCAGTGCTGCAATATTGGCATCAATACCTTTCAGTTGTTTCTCTGCAGCTTCTTTATTTAAACGTTGTTGTTTCATTTCTTGCTGAATTTTTGCAATGGCTTTTTTATCATCAGCAATAACCGCTTTCGCTGTGTTAGAGGCACTCTGTAAACGCTGATTTTCATTTCGAATATCAGCAATCATTGAATTGAGCATCTCTTCTTTCGTCGCATAGTTTTGGCGTTTATTGTCTAAATAGGCATTTGCACCAATACCGACACCACAACCCGCAACTGCAGCAATAAGCATACATGCGCCTTTATTGCTGGAGTTTGAGACTAAACAGCCTAATGCACCAATCGCCGCACCACCCGCACAAGCCGTAATGCCTGATTTGCTGAAAAACTCCATATCACTGTTATTTTTCAAACGAGGGTCAGTACCGCTATTACTTTGACATCCTGATAGGGCAAGCACAGCACTAATGCCAAGTACTGCCATAAGTTGTTTGTTCATACCACACCTATTATCCCAAGTCTCTGTTATTGTTTTTTGCACGCTTCAAGCCATTCGTTCCGTGAAACTTTACCGTTAGCCCAATATCCTTGGAGTCCCTGCATATACGTTGAAAGGTACGTATTTAAATTTGATTTTCCTCTGGCTTCCATCAATTGGCGTACAACGTCAATTTGTGGTTTCACCAAAGAGGCATCATAAGTTGTTGCCATATCCACTAATGTGTCTGCGTAATAACTCACGACAAAGTCGAGGGTTTTCTTATGTTCGTTAACTTGCTCTTGGCGTCGTTCGCAAGTGGCATCTTTTGTGCCCGCAGGACAATTTTTTTCATGTAATGCAATTAATCTGTCGTAGAACTCGCCATCATCTTTTAATTTGGTACATAAAAATGCACCCAATTGCAGTGATGTGCGGATAGCTTGATCTCGTTGCTCATCACGCAGTTGGGTATTTGCGCGTAATGTATTTTTCAATTCAGCTAACTGTTTTTTCAGTGCTTCATCTTGCACCTGGGTTGAGAGCGTATTTAGGCTATTAATCGAGTTATCGCTATTGGTTTTTGATTTATCGTTAGCGGGCTTCTCATTGCCCAGTTGTTGCCACTCTTTTTCGATCTCTTTGATTTTGTCTCTCGATGTCAATGCTGGCGCGACAATCGCTAAACGAAAGCCTGTGTATTTGTTTTTATTTGCACCGGTATTGGTGTAATAAGGCTCTTCTTGACGCCATGAACTGCGCATATCGCTTTCTGGGGTGAGATAACTACCACCACGCACAATAAAGCCACCAGCTTGCCCATGTAAGCGGTCGAGTTTGTTTAATCTAAAGGGTTCAAACATCATTTCAGCGACATTACCGAGCATGTCATGTAAGCCTAGTGGATTAGGCGATAACAAACCGGTTAACTGTAAAGAGCCATTCGCAGATTGACTGCCCGCAGACCAAATATAGTTTTTGGTGCCTTCTGGCATCGGGAAGCGCATATCACGAAATTCTGAGGCAGACACTTTTAAGCCACCACGCGCCGCAAATTCCCACTCCGTTTCTGTCGGTAATCTTGCAAAACCTTTTGCGCCATCTTCAACAGGTAGTGCTTCGGGATGTTTGCTTCTTAACCATTGGTTATATTGGTCTGCAAATTGCATTGCTTCATACCAACTGATATTCACTTTTGGTAAACGTAATTTATTTGACGCAACAGGGCACTCTTTACCGTTAATCACGCTCTGCATGGCGTTATATTGCAGATCGGTAACGGGGTATTTTGCCATAAGGTAGTAACGGCCTTTCTCTTTACCTTTTAATGGAAAGCTACCCGCAATATGTTCTGCTCGTGATTGTTCCAAATAACCCCATTCATCGCCTTCTTGCCCTAATGTCACACTGTAGTCTTGTAGCGGTTGGCTTAATGGAATAGTGACTTGGCGAAAGACCATTGAACCTTCACAAGGAAAAGGCAAGATCACATCATCAGGCAAAGCTTTTGGGTTAACGAATTTATCATCCCATTTGGCAGATGCGGTAAAACTGCTAGATAACAGCGCGAATGATAAAGTTAGAAGTGATAAATTAAATTTCACGTAAGCTCTCCGCAGGTTCAATCGAAACGGCACGTAATGCACCAATACTTGCCACCACTAAAGCCACAAGTAAGGCACTGCACATGGCAATCAATAAATCCCAGAATGTTAACTGACAGACAAAGGATTGTTCAGGTAAATGTGTGCCTAATAATGTGGTAAATAAGGTGCTACCGATACCATAAAGCCCAAGGGCTAAAATAAAGGCAACACTCGTTAATAACAGCGCTTGCAACACAATATATAAAGAAACTGCAAATTGACGAAAACCCAATAGGCGTAGTACTGCCATGTCTTTACGTTTGCGATCAATATTGGCAAGGAAGGCGCCAATTAATGAGGCAATACAGCCTAATAGTGATACCCAAGCAATCACGGAAAAAATAACGTTAAGAACGTAGCTGATGGCTTTTACAGACTCTATTTGGCTTTTTTGTGTCATCACATCAATGTGTTGTTGTCTAAACCAATCATCTAGTGGTGCAATGGCATCTAAATTTTTTGCATAAAGGCGAGCTTTAGCAAATTGAGTTCTTGGTTTCGCTTCAGTGCCTTGTGTTATGCCAAAAAGCGGCGTTTGATAACCATCTCGGTAATCTTCCATTGCCACTAAAACATCAAGAGAAACAAAAGCGGCCGCTCTTGGAAATTTGCTATCGCTGATAATGGCGCCAACAGTAAAGGTGCGTTTGGCGCGCTCATTAACGCCATTAAGTTTACGGCTGATAAATAAGCGCACACTATCGCCGACATTTGCTTGTAGTTTTTGAGCGGCATTGGACGAAAGTACTAAGGTGTCTGCATTTTTGGGAATAGCCACACCTTCTAATAACGGATCGTTTTCTGCTGTCGGAATAATTTCCGCATTATCAATAAAATGTTGCCCATCAATCACAATATCGGCTTGTGTGTTTAAGCTACGAGTTAATGGGATAACAAAACGAACCTCTTCTTTGTGTGCAATCTCATTAAACCAACTTTGTGGATAATTACCATTGCCTAACATACGTATTTCAAGGTTACGAGGATCATTTAGCAGTTGGTTGTGAAGCTGCGTCACAATGCCGTTTTTTAGTCCAAATAGCAGTAACAGTGGTGCAATAACTGAGACTAAAGAGAACACAATACAGAGAGCGACTTTGCGATCATAAATTAAGTCTCGCCAAGCGAGTGAACTGAGTAAGCCAAGGCGATTAGGATTGGCGCTATTGTTTGATAAAGACACTACCGCCTCCTTCTAGTTGTGCGTGATAGTGGCTGAAGCCAAAACGCTCGACTAAAGACCAATCGTGACTAACAACCAGCGCAGAGATATCGAGTTGTTTTACCATCTCCACAATCAATGCATACAACGCTTGTGCATTATGGGGATCGAGAGCGGCCGTTGGCTCATCGGCAAGTAATAAAGCTGGCTCATGGGCGATTGCGCGAATAAACGCAGCGCGTTGACGTTCACCAATGGAGAGCTGGCGAGGAAGGCGATTAAGCAAGGGGCGTAATTGCAGATGATCAATAGCGTGATCAAGCCAAGAAGAGTGCAGTGTTAATCCCAACATTTTACGAGGTAATTGGATATTTTGCATGACGGTTAAAAAGGGAAGTAACCCGCCACTTTGGAGCATAAAACCCAATTTCTCAGCACGTAATGATGAGAGTTGCGCTTGTTCATTATTCAACACCGCTTGCGTGATAATTAAATCATCACTGAGTTGAAAATGGGTTAATTCATCGGGACGTAAAATCAGCCCGAACATTTCCAATAAGGTGCTTTTACCGCAACCGCTTAAGCCAGTTAGTGCGCCGATTTCCCCTTTCTCAAGGGTCAATGAAGGAAGCGCAACACGAAAGCCGTGTTGCGCATCACCACGCGTAATTGCCATGCCTTCAATCTGGATCATTAAGGCAGGTTTTCCAGTGGAACAGGATAAACGTGATCGCGAGGATCGCTTTGTGGTGCAAGGGATATCCAACGATCAACATCTTCGTTATAGCGTTGATAATATTGCAACTTCGTATTGAGTCGGCGGATAAATTTCTCTTGCTCAAGGCCATCCCAGCTTTTCCACGTTTCTTCATCTAAACCAAGCACCTCACTTAAGTAAGGGAGGTTTTCGATGTATTCACCGAGTAAGCCCATTTCGCCTAATTTGGTTGCTGAACCTTGTTTGATTTGATTTGGATCGTTACCCATTGTGGCGGCAATCGAACGCAAATCCGCAAACATATTGTCTGGAGAGATCAAACCTTCATTAGCAGCATTAACGATTTTTTTCATGACATCGCTTAAATCACTCAACTCACTTTTAGTCAATAAGACCTGTACTTCTGTAGTTGGGATATTTTGCTGCAATAAATCACGGTCGCTTATCCATGCTTTAAACACAGGTGGTGCTTTAGTGCCTTGTTTTTCACCTAAATAGGCTAAACGCATGGCATACCCTAAATCGTGCGCATCGTTAAGTAAGGTGTTTGTTTCTTTGTCTTTGCTATAAGCAGGATCAGCATTTAGTGCGCTACCCACAGCCGCTTCACCACGATAAGCCGTTTGAATTTGAGTGGTTACAGCGGTTGCTAGGCTATCGACCATCCGACCAAAGCTATTGATATCCCCTGAATTAATCGGGTAGTAAAGCGATTTGTGTAAGAAAGGATTGAGCGTTAGCGCCTCATATTGTGCTTGTGCAGAAGCGTGATTTTTTGCACCTGATGGCGTTTTTAAATGCAGTGTATAAAGTGCAACACCGCGATAAGCGGCTTCTTGGCGAATTTGTTCAGCATCGAGCTTAGTTGATGAAAGAGGATCATCTCCCGTTAATGCGCCTGCATCGGTGATTAAAATAACGTAACGCGCACCAAAGCGTGTCCAATCAACATCATCAAGGGCTTGCATTACACCCGCATAAGCATCTTCATCAAAACGGCTACTTGAGACTTTCGCTTGGCGTAATTCTTTGACTTTATTGAGGAAGTCAGGGCCATCTTTGACATCATTGGGATTAACAAACATTTTGCTGTCGTATTCCAATGCAGGAACGGCTTTGATATTAGAGCGAAATGCCACTAAACCAAATTTGACCTTATCCAACATGTTGTCTTTTTCGACTTGTGCGTAAACCTTTTGAATCGCTTCTTTGGTTCTATCAATGTAAGGATCCATTGATATTGTTGAGTCGATAACAAACACTACTGCGGCAGAAAAACCTTGCATCATATTGTCAGCATCTTTGCTGTTAGGTGTTGTTGGTTTTGCACTGTTTGCAGTAGCATTCGCATTCTGTGCGTCTTTGCTGTCTTTGGTTTGTGAAGAGACAGAAGCCACATTGAGCACTCGCACTTTATAGCCAGCATCAGTAAAGACTTCATCTGAGCCTAATACAGGCAGTAGATAGAAATTACTTTTCTGATCAATCATATAATCAGGCTCTTTTGCTAAAACAGCCTGATTCACTTTTTGGTTTTTGATATCTGCTAAAAAGGGCTTGTACTGTTTTTCAGGGGTTGGACTTTCAAGTAAGCTTTCAACCGTTTGCTTATCTTTGAAAAACAGCATTGGGTTACGACCCGCAGGGTTAGTAAATGCGAGAGTTAACTGCATTTTCCACTCTGATGTACAACTTGCATTCATCCAACCGCTAATATGACCTAAGCTATCAGGGCCAACTTGTAGCCACTCATTGGCGCCTTGTTTTTGACGCTGATAAACATAAAAACGGCTAAATGCAGGTTGCTCTTTCCCTGTTGCGCCAATCTTGTCAGCAACTTGGCAACCTGGATAAGTTAATACACGTTGATAGAGGGTTTTTTTACCCTCTTGTAATAGCGGCTTTTTCTCTTCAGCACTTGTTGGTGCTGTTAGAATTAAACCGCTGAGAATAAGAGTAAGCCAATGCGCCTTTTTCATGCGACTTTCCTATTTTTTCAAAGCTTCAAGACGCGCTTTTGCGTCGCTGTTTTGTGAGTCATGATTTAGAACCGCTTCGTACCAATAAATGGCCGTTTCTTTGTCTGCACTAAAGCAACCTTGTGCTGATGCGGTTTCTGGATCGTATTCACGAGCGTAATTCAGTGCGATATCAACATCACCTGATTGTGCTTTATAAGCATATAAACGTTGAGCAACATCACATTGATTGTTCTGTTTTGCTTGTTCAATCGTTGCAAGGATAGTTTTGCTATCTGGTTGGCTCTGTATGCAGCTTTGTACAAAGGCTAATGCAGTACCAGATTTCATATTTTCAACACTACACACACTTGGGGTTGTGGGTTCTGGTGTCGGCTGTGGCGCAGGCTCGCCAGCAGGATTACCTCTTAGTAAGAAGAACCATGTTAAGACACCTGCTAAAATTAAAATCAAGATAATGGCTAAAATTAAGCCAATTTTTGATTTTTTCGGCGCGGGTGGTATTGGGCGCTGTGGCGGTTCATCTACTTTGATTTCAGGGATAATTGGCTCTGGTTCTTCAGATCCAATTTTGATAGGTTCTGGCTCTGGCTCCTGTGGCGCTTCTTCAACAATAGGAGCCGGTGGAACAGGCTGATTATCTAATGTTGCCGTTGATTTTAATGCTTCACTTTGACCTTGCGCTTGTGAGGCTAATACGCCATCACGAATACGTAATCGCCCGATATCTTGTGTTTCATTATCGTCTTTCAACGTAAATTGATACGCCATTTGTAAGTTGCTAACGAGGGGATCAACCAACGTTTTATCAAGAACGATTTGATAACCGTCATCAGCATCTTCAAGTGAAAGCTGGTGGAAAAAGGCATTACCTACCCATTCCCCTTTATCATTTAAGAAATAGCGATCTTGGTTACGCTGAATGCTTAAATAAACAGGGGAAGCGTCACCTTCCCAATTACGAATACTTAATACCGCAAAGCCAGGACGAGCAGGTTGTACGGGTTTTAATTCTGGATTAAACACGAATTATGACTCCACGACGGATGATTTCATGGTTTGAATTATTTGGCCTAATAGTGCGTTTTGTTCAGCACTGATCTCTCTTCCCGCAGAATGCCCCGCATTCTCAGTAATAATCGCTGATAAAGCGATAAGCCAATCAATTACAAATAAAAGGGTGTAGTTAACAGGGTTGGTAGGTAAGCGAACTAAGCGCTCATCCTCACCCCATTGCACGCTAGTGTTATCGGGTTTTTCAAAGATTTTATGACCGACATTGATTTTGCTATCTGGCTTCTCAACACCGTTATCTTTGAAATTAAACCAAGTAATAAAATCACCCAGTACATTATAAACACGAGATGACTGCTGTTCGGCTAAGTCATCACGACGGGCAATGGCTTCTGTCCCTGCAAGGGTTTTCAACATGCGTTGTTCAACACCTAGGCGATTAATAGCCGTGATAAGCTCATCAACTAACAGCACCATAATTTCTTGGTCAATGCCTAAATAGGTTAACAAGGTACTGTTATCAGGCAGGCTACGCAGATGATTTATCCATAATGCCATCACTTTTTTAGGATAGGTAACCTCATTGCCGTGACCTTTAGGGGCTTCATCTTCTTCAGGCTCTAGAGAAATCGGGGCATCGCTAAAGAGATCAAAAGTCGGTTGCTCTATAGCTGCAAAGGCAGAAACTGGCGCTTGAGTCGCTTTTTTGTTATCTGAAAGCGTATCGATAACCTCTTTTTCTTGCATATATAGATCGTAGAGTGATTTGCGAGAAGGCAACAGGTAATCCAGTAAAGCACCTTGCAAATAAGGGCGACTTTGCATAAAGCGTAAAATAGTGGCTGCGTTACGGCGTTTGACTTGGAGCTCTTCTTCACCGCCTGATTGATACCATTTTTCAAGATGATGACCGATTAAATCACGTTGAATTTCTTGCAATTGCTCACTAATACGTTCAAGTTTCAGTGATTTTAACGCAACGGTTTCAAGGTAGTCGGCAAGGCGTTGCATACCGCCATCGTTAAGCGACAACATAGCATCCCATGCTTGGTCTGGCTCACGAATATAGCGTTGGACAGTTTCGTCTTCAGCAAAGGTTTTTTTCATCAGATGTAATTGTGAAACACTGTCCTCGTTTAAGACAGTCTCTTTGCCATTACTGATTTGAATAAATGGGGTAGGTACACCTGGTTTACGCACTAAGAAGGTGTTATTGAAGGCTTCACCATTGATCCAATCTGATGACATCCATTCATATTGACCAAAGCGCTCTAACATGGCCATTTTGATCATGCCACCTTTACCCCATGATTGACGCAATAACGCTTCATTCAGGGTTAATGAGTTGGTAATACGCATATCAAACATGGTCATTGCCCAAATTAAACCAGAAGGGCGTTTAGCGCGTGTTAATGCATCTTTACCTTGCGTGTTATTGATCCACTCTGTGAGAACTGCACCGACTTCTTTTACGTCTGATTGCTTGTTTGATGCGGTACATACCACAAGTACATTCATCTCTTGGTTATCGGTATAACGTTCAAACAGATAGGCAACTTTACCCCGAAGAATAAGCTGTGCCAGAGGATTAGCGCTGTCATCGTTGACCTGACGACGTACATCCGCCATAGTTTCAACGCCTAAACGACCGCGATAGCCCGGAAAATCAAGCAGTTCAACGTGTTCAAATAGAGCCTTACTCGGTGCATCTAATAATGGGACGACTAATTCAACCGTCAGTGCAGTTAATTCGGCTAATGACAATGTGACAGGGGCATCAATACGATCGCCATGAACAGGACAAATGCTGATCTGGCTATCATTGGCAGTATTGAGACGCTCTAACATATCCACATTCATAATACTGTCTGCTTGTACTAACACGCCGTCTTGTTCTTTGACTAAAGAAGAGAGCGGAGCCAAAACAAGAGATGCATTACCTAAAGAAGCCAGTGTGGTGCTAAAACGTTGATAAGCGGATGTCAGCTCTGCAATATCGCCCCATAACACAGAAAAGAGTTTAGCGCGTTGCGCAATGCTGAGATAAGGCGCTAATTCAATCGCTTTAGGCCAATAGGTTGTCGCCAGTTTTTTCTGGCTTTTTTCCGCATGGCGTTGCAGATAATCCCATAATGAAACAACATCATCATGAGTAATACCCGCAACAGGTGTCGCACTGCGTTGTGTGCTTAATGAATTGATTAAACGAGAAATTTTCTCATCATCTAATTCAAATTCAATTTTTTCCTGATTAAAGTCATACAGATAAGCATTGGCGAGAATTTTAACAATCTCAATTTCGCTGAAAAGATGTAGCTCGACAGGAAACTCTTGCGTACCTTTTGTGGCATTGCGACTAAAGCGAGTCACTAAACCTGTGGCTTCTTTACCGCCACCTGGTGGGTTGATGTGGTCGATAAAATCAAGGGTTTTACCTGACATGCTCGTTCTTAATCGGCCTTCTTGTCCTGCGGCAAGTGCTGAAATCAGGTACGATTTTCCTGCCTGAGACAGACCAAAAAAGCCCACAGACATTGGTCGTTGTGTCGCTAAACTGAGATTTTTCGCCATATTACGGCTACGGCGCAGACGATAGATAAGGCTATCGGCTTCGGTATTTAAACGAGGTGCATTACCTCTTACGGCCGTTACCCAATCAATGGCTTTACCTGCGCCTTGATAAATGGCATCCCATTTGGCTGTTAACTGTTTTTCATCCATCATATTCATTTACCTAATACACTCCCGCTATCCAGCCAATAGGATGTTTCACCAATACCACTATCTGCTAACGTATTGAGTTTGAAGCTTAAACCGTTCTTATTAACGCCACCTTTGCCATTAATAAGCTCCATTTCTTCAATACGTAATTTTTCAGATTTATTGTCATCATTATGGCCGGAGGCACCTCTTTCTTCTCCCAACTTGATATGCAATACGCTGTCTTCTTGGCTAAGTTGCTGTGCCAATTTCGGATTTTTAATGCGTAAGGTATAAAGTGGAGACGCAGGCCAACGGGCATTATCCAATTGACGGAAACCTAAGCGTATTCCGCCTCTGACTTCAAAATAGGTATCAGGATCAGGCTCAAATTTATCCTGAATATCACGGTAGTAAACGTCATTATCGGAAATAGTGTTGTTGTTATCCAACATCCCTAAATAACGTACTGTTGAGTAAGTTTTAAAGTTACCTGTCGAGAAGTAGAAGTTGAGTAAACGTGCATTTTCAGCCATTAAACACAACATTGCACCGACTGCCGCTGTTGATTTTGGATCGTCAATACGGCCTTTTTTGTTGAATGGATACCAACCCCCTGTTTTGTAGCCGTGTAATGGCAGAATACGAGAAGGCGGTACAGGCTGTAATACTTTTAATAGCGCTTGAATTCCCGGTAAACGAGAAGGGCGGCCTGTTAGCAGTAAAACATCACAGGAGTAGTAATAAAGTACTTCACACAGTGCTTTTAAACTACGTGTGATATTAATACGTTCACCTGAAATAAATTCAGCGTGCAATTGCGCAAAGTTAATTTGTACAGGCACATTTAAAATGGAGAAACTGTCGCCACCACCAAGCTCTTTATTGGTTGCGTCATCAATATAACGACGTACATGTTCTGTCGGTAGAACGTTAAGTAATTCACCAAAAGTACTGTTAATGCCTTCATGAGGAACTAAGGGATCGTAGTTTTCGTATTGGCTTAAAATCTTTAACCCAATCGGATTAAAGATTTGTAGGGTAAGCTGTTGGCGCAACACTTGTTGCCCTGCATCTAAACCTTCACTGCCAAAAAGAGAAGACATCAGAGCATCAGCATCAGAAATACCCGCATCCGTTAATGCTGTGCGTAATGCAGGCAACACACAAATTTGGATGATATCTAATAAAATATCATCACCTGCAATTTTGAATCCTTCACGGAATAACTGTGTTGGAATAATTTTGACGTTGCTACCTGTACCTGTATCCAATTTATAGCGTGTGATAACGAGATCGGTTGTTCCGCCGCCAATATCAATTGAGGCAATCTTTAATGTACTATCACCCGTTAATGTGCGGTTATCTTCACGCACTTGGCTGGCAAAAAAGGCTTCAGTACGCTCACCAAATTTAATTTGAGTTTCGTTGTAGAGATAAACTAACTGACCACAAGTGGCTTCATCCCATTTCACATGGATGTTTGGCATCGGTATACGACATTGTTCATCTTTACCGTCAAAACGCAATTTTTCGTCAGTCGGGTCCCAATTCATGGCTTTCCAAATTAGCCCTAATGCGTTTTCCATGCACGTCTCAAAAATAGCGCGCTCTGGTTTTGGCATTGCAGGTGGAATAGTCAAAATGATATTGCGCAATTGACGAGGCGCACTTGCGTGACTCATTTTAAGGCGTTGAGCTGGGCTGTTCATTTGTGTTAATGCCTGCGCTAACACTTCGGTTAACATCATGGTCATTAATGAACTGCGAGTATAGTTTGGCGTAAATACAGGCATGCGATCATCAGGCTCTAAACGGAATAACGGTTCACCGTGATCGTTTAGAAGATAAGTCATCGGCACAGCAGTCGCCAGTGGCTCTCTGTCTGTTTGACCAAAAGAACGACTAAAGCGCCAACCCGGCGAATAAGGCGAGTCGTCCCATAAATAGCGTTTAGGGCTTGAAATACCTGTTGAACCTTCAGTTCCTAAGCGTTGCGCTGCCATGCGATTGGCTTCTGGGCCAACGCGACCAATGGTGGGCCACATAAAGGCATTGTTGCGACCGCTATTAACTGAAAAATCTTGTTTACCAAATTCAGCTTGCGCAAATTCAACACGGCTTTCAAATGGCTCATTATAGATTTGATAAGGATGGCTTAGATCACGCAGTGTCATTTCATAGAGTTGCGTTAACCCTTTGTTATCATTGATATGATCTTCAATTAAGATCCCACAAGTGCGTGAGTTACCCACATCAAGAATAAGATCAACTTCAATCGCAGGCTCTTGTGGTTTAGTTTCGTTAATTTTGATTTCAGGTAAGTGTAGTTTCTCACCTAATATATTGAGTAAATTGAGGTAATGTGCTTGATGTTGAAACTCTTTGAGCGCCTCTTCAAGTTCATCATGGTACATTTTGGTGACAGCCAGCGCTCTTTCGCTAAAGACTTCCTTTAACCAACCATCAATCCACGGTGTTTCAAGGAAGTTCTCAACTTCATAACCTAAATAGGCCAGCGCAAAAGCAACACCAGAGCGAACATCTTCTTCGTTTGGTGCAAGATAAGCAGTATTGGCGCGATTAGGCTCAATACGGGTATCAAATGCCACAACAACACGGTGTGTATGTCCATCTTCATCGGGCTCTGGCAGTTGATGGAACATCATTCTTACCCAGTTATCAGGGCCTTGAGAGAATGCGCGTGGTGGATTAAAACGGAAAAATGGCACTGGTAGCCATGTGTCATTTAATAGTGTTAATGACTCTTCAAGGGAGAAACTAAATTCAGCTTCTCTCGGTGTTTGAGGCTGATTTTTAGGTGCAGGATAAAGATAGTTATCATCTCGTTCATTATAGATGAGTCGCATTAACGGGCCGTTTTCGCCTTTTTTAACAAACTCACCGTACTCTTTGCGCTGTGGTAGCTTAAAACCGAAATCCAGAAACTGAATATTACTGTCTCGGATAAGGGTAATTTTATCTTTATAATCGGTCAGTGGCGCTAACATGAATTAGTTATTCTCCCGCTTCATTGATAATGGGAATGGCTGACTGTTCTCATATTTTCCTTGGCAATCAGCAATATTTTGGCTTCCTGGCTGGCAAATAATGTTTGGCATCAAATAGTTTGAGCCATCACTACACAGAGCCTGACCTTGGTTATTAATATTTAATCCGCCTTGATTAACGGCTGCGTTGACAGGTGCTTTGCAGGTCACGCCATCACTGCGAGTCATTACGACTTGTCCTTTGCCATTATCGAGTTGGTAATTTAGGCTCAGTGGCTTACCTGTTTTTTGATCTTGGATCCCCGCCCCTGCTTTCCATTGGCCATTTAGGAATTGGGTTGAGCCATTCGCTAATGCATTCGCAGGAATGGTCAGTGGTGTTGTGTTATCAACTGTCGTAGGCGGTGTAACATCGGGTGGAGCATTGGGATCAACAGGAGGGTTAGGCGTGTTGCTCTCATTTCCTGTATTTGGGTTGTTATCTGTTTTCGGTTGCTCATTTTGTGCCGCAGGATCAACGGGTGGTACATTCGGTTGTTGTGCATCTTCGGGCAATGTTCCTTCAGGTAAGGCACCTTGGTTATTGTCTGTTTGAGGATCAACCACAGGTAAACCCGTATTAGGATCAATCACTGCACCGTTACCGTCAGTGCCATTAATCACATTTCCATTCGTATCTACAGTGCCTAATGTTCCAGTGTGAACAGTGCCTGTTGGCACACCGACGGTGTGACCGTTAGTTACCACTGTGGGGATTTTCGGTTTTTCAAGCGTAGGTTCTGGCAATTTAGGCGCTTCAATATCTGGCGTTTTAATATCGACCGTAGGTAACGCTGGCGTTGAAAAACAGCCTCTTAAGAAGAAAATAGCGAGTAGAAGTAATAATAAAGGTAACAGCCACCATAAAAAACGCCACCAAGGACGCTTAGTGTCAGTAATGATGATATTTTCTTGGGCTGGTGGAACCGCTGGTGATGTTGGTGCGATTGGCGCAACCGCTGGCTTTAAGCAAGCAACAGGATCAACTCTAAGTTGCTGATTGGCGCTGACAAACCCCCAAAAGGTAATAATCGGTTGTCCATCAACAATAAAAATATGGTTTTCGTCAGGAAATTGGATAGTTTTACTGAGCAGGGCGCCAAAAAGCTGGCTTTCTTTATTTCCAGCTCTTTGCTGTTCTTGTTCACTAAAGGCGATTAAATCATCTTGATTCTTTTTCAGTAGAGCATAAGCGGCAGTGCGCTCTTCTTCTGAAGCCGCAGACCAAGGAATAACAGAGCCGTCAATCGGTGAATACCAGTCAATACGCTCGCCTGTTTCATTGGGCTGAGGAATAGCAAGGCATTGAGAAATATGTGCCTTTCCTCTTAAACGTAGAGTTTCACGTAGTTGCAGTGCCGAGATATAAACAGCCTGTCCATTTTCTCCCATAGGGAGGTAATTTTCTAATTTACCACTTCGTAAGAATGCTTTATTCACGACGATCATTCCGCTAGGCAAGATTATCTATGGGTAAGTTGGCTTATCCGTAAATAGGCTTTAAGGCTAAAAATAAAGATATAAAATTGATATACATTTTATATTATCAGAAATTGGGTGTCTATCTAGCGGATTATTTAGGGTTGATTAACTGATTATTATTAAAGGTTTTTTTATTTTTCTTGAGTGAAAGAGGGAATATTAAGGTAACGATTATGATAATTAAATAATGATGTTACAGGTTGCGCTATATTTTCTTAAATATATGGATTAAATCACCGAGATATTGAGTTTTACATTAAAAAATAATGAAATAGAAGAAAAAAAAGACAAAATATAAAAGAATAAACTATTAATGATCATCTAACTGTTGTGATAATAATCACAAAATAGGTTTATTCTGAATAATGAGGAAATAAAAAAGGAAAAAAATACCTAATTAAGGAATGCTCTTAAATAGATAAGATATAGAGCTTGTGAACTTCAATATAATAATAAAATACACGTAATACGTGAAAAAAATTCACCCTCAATGTGAAACCAAAGAGGGTGAGTTAAATATTAGAAACAGTAATCAATCATTATTTACAGTTCTTTGGAATATAATCTTCAATCGCTTTTCGAGTCATTAAACTGACTTCATTCGCATTACGCGCCGTGAAGACTTTACCGCCAGTGGCATTTGCCACACAGTTACCTGCACCAGTACCTAAAATATCCACCACATTAATGACGGCGCGAGGGTGAGCGCGCTTTAAGGTTCTGGCTGCGGCACAAGGGTCTTGATCGCAAGACTCTAAACCGTCTGATAACAATACAATAATGGTGTCACGATTATTGCCTTTAATTAAATTACCTGCACGCTTGATAGACTCGGCTAATGGTGTGCCACTATCGGGCTCAATACGTTTAATGTAACTGAGTAATTTTGATCTCTCATTACCACCATAAGCAGGGCTTGATTTAACAACACCACAGTCAGATGCCACAACGGTGGTAATTTTCATATCTGACGGAATGTTATTAATGATTTTTATTGCTGCGTTTCTTGCGGTTGTGATCCGTCGAGGTTCGGCATCATAACCTGGGAAAAGTTGTCCAGTTGAAGCGATATAGTCTAAATCACTCTCCGTTAAATTCATGCTCAGCGCCATAGAACCAGAGGCATCAAAGATAAGGATCACTTGAGGTGCAAGTTCCGCTGGGCGATCTGCGGGGCACATTTGTTTAATTTTACTGGCTAAGCGATTTTCACAGGTTGTATTTGCGGCTTTCTCTGTCACACCCGCTTTTTTCAATTCATCTTGTACACAAGCTTCTAATGGAGTGAGTTTTTTCACTGGCACAGGCTTGGGCACTGGTGCAGGTTCTGGTACAGGTTCTGGTACAGGCTCAGGAATAGGCTCAGGAATAGGTTCTGGAACGGGTTCAGGGATTGGCTCTGGCTCAGGAACAGGCTCTGGTTTTGGCGGTATGACAACGGCAGGTTTCTCTTCAACCACAGGAGGAACCGCTTTCGGATCAAAACAGCCTTTTAACCAAGACGCCAATAAAATTAAAAACAGCAAGAATAAGAAGAGTAATAGCCAACGTAACCAGCGATTACGTGTTTTGGCGGGTACATCGGCAAGCGCGGCACCCGCAGCTGCGGCACTTGCGCCTGCGGTGACTTGTGCAATAGGTGGCGGTAATGGTGTTGTGCGTGGCCACCATGTAATAACGGGTTGCCCATTAATAATATAGACACTTTCGCTATCAGGTAGCGTCGATGCTGTATCTAAAAGATGGCGCTCTTCATCCGTAATTCTATTTTGCGATGCTAATAGCGCCGTTTGCGTTTTAATATCGTTAAGGCGTTCATCTAAAATACGTCTTATTTCTTGCTGCTCTTGTCCTTGTAACGACGTTAAGGCGATAGGATTACCAGAAACAGGAGAATACCACTCAATCACGTCATCCGACTTTTTCTCTGGCGTCGCAAATAGAGAACGATACTTAGTCGGAAAGTGTTGAGTTAGCAATTGAAGTAATTGCTGTTGGTGCGTTAAGGCAAAATCGGCGCGGGTAATATCAGCCGTTAATCGTGAGATTCGATTCATATTTTAGAGAGCCTTATGTGACGGCTATATTCGGTTAAAGAAAGCAAATTAAGATAGCAATATTATTGACTATAACGGTTTTATAAAAAAGGTGAAATTAAAGCGTTCACTTTTTTAATATAAGACAAAATTAAATTTTATTTCTAAATCCGCTCAATTTATTTCTCTATTTTAACAGGGGAAATAATTCATTTGCTTATTTATCTTCACTCCCATTAGGATGCGCATTTATGTTAAAGATAAAGATCGCAAATTGGCCGATCTCTCTTATTGAGTACTGGTGAATATTGATATAGCACATAGAGCATCAAGGCGTTACAAGGTATGTTACCCACACTAAAAAATAGCCAAATCATTCGCTTTTAGGGGAATTCATTCCTCTTTTTACGTTGATATAACAGCAGGTTTCTGATGACAAATAAAATAAATAATAACCAATTACTTAATGATGTAACTCGCTACTGGAATATCAGAGCTGAAAGTTATAGTGAGTCTAATCAACAGGAATTGCTGAGCGAGAAACAACAGAAATGGCGTCATCTGTTATTGGGGCATATCAAAGAAGGTGAAACCTTAAAAGTGCTTGATATTGGTACGGGGCCTGGTTTTTTTGCCATTTTATTAGCGTTATCAGGCCATGATGTCACGGCAATTGATGCAACTGAGGGCATGTTGCTGGAAGCCAAACAAAATGCGCAAACGCATCAGGCAAATATTCAATTTATTCGCGGTGATGTACACCAACTGCCTTTTGCCAGTGAACAATTCGATTTAGTGGTGAGTCGCAACGTGACATGGAATTTAAAAGCGCCTCAAAAAGCGTATTCAGAGTGGTTTCGTGTATTAAAACCAGGTGGTAGTTTGATTAATTTTGATGCTAATTGGTATTTACATCTTTTTGATGAAAATTACTGGCAAGGTTTTGTGGCAGATAGAGAGCGTTCAATTGAAAAGCAAGTTGAAGATCACTACGTCAATACAGATACCAAAGAGATGGAACGAATTGCTCGCCAATTACCGTTAAGTCAAATTAAACGCCCTCAATGGGATATTAATACCCTGTTAGAAGTCGGTTTTAGTCGATATATGATAGATACTCGCATTGGTGATTTTGTGTGGAACGAAGAAGAAAAGATTAATTATGGCTCCACACCGATGTTTATGATCCACGCACAAAAACAAAGAATAGATAATTAAAGGAGAACAACGTGAAGCCCTTATTTTCAGTGTTCCCAACACTATTATTAACACTTGCATGTGCTTTTCCTGCGTTAGCAGATAAAAGTAATAATATGTTGGATTATGCCAGCACAAAAGACATTCGTGATATTAACCCGCATCTCTACTCTGGTGAGATGGCGGCTCAAAACATGGTATTTGAATCCCTTGTATTAAATACCGAAAAAGGTGTTGCACCTTATTTAGCGGAGCGTTGGGATATTTCTCCTGATGGAAAGAGCTACACCTTCTTTTTACGTCATGATGTGACTTTTAGCGATGGTGAACCTTTTAATGCTAAAGCAGTAAAATTAAATATTGAAGCTGTGCTAGACAACTATGAACGACATGCGTGGTTAGAGTTAGTTCGTCAGATTGATAGTGTTGAAATTGTTGATGAATTCACGGTTAAATTAAATCTAAAAAACCCTTACTACCCAACATTAACCGAATTAGGTTTAACTCGCCCATTCCGCTTTATTTCGCCAAATTCTTTTATTAATGGCAAAACAAAAATGGGTGTTGCGAACTATATTGGTACAGGGCCTTGGGTATTAACTGAGCATAAAAAAGATCAATATGCTGAGTTTAAAGTTAACCCAAATTATTGGGGAGAGAAGCCGGTATTAAATGGCGTAATGTGGCGAGTGATCCCCGATAGACAAACTATGTTACTTTCTCTACAAAAAGGGGATATTCAGCTTATTTTTGGTGCAGATGGCGACATGTTAGATATGGATTCATTTGAAGCTCTTATGGCGTCAGATAAATTCAAAACTGAAATGAGCGCACCGATCGCTTCTCGCGCAATTGTGCTCAATAGTAGTCGTGCAATGACATCCAGCCAAAAAGTCCGCCAAGCATTACAATATGCGGTTGATAAAGAAGGGATTGCACAAGGTATTTTAGCGGGTAGCGAAAAAATCGCTGATACTTTAATGGCGCGCAGTGTGCCTTACTGTGATTTTGATTCTCCAACTTATGCTTATCAACCAACAAAAGCGATTGAACTATTAGAAGCCGAAGGCTGGGTATTACCAAAAGGTAAAGCTATTCGTGAGAAACAAGGTGAGAAATTACAGCTATTGCTCTCTTATAATGTGAATAATGCCGTTGAGAAAGAGATAGCTGAACTTATTCAAGATGATTTTAAAAAGATTGGTGTCGGTTTAACGATTTTAGGTGAAGAGAAACAAGCCTATTTAGATAGACAAAAAAATGGTGATTTTGATTTACAATATTCACTGTCATGGGGAACGCCTTACGATCCCGCTTCTTTTGTTTCATCATTTAGAATACCAGCTCACGCAGATTATCAAGGGCAAAAAGGGTTGGCAAATAAAGTCCAATTGGATGCAATGATTGGCGAGTTATTAATTACACCTAATGAAGCGCGCCGTCAGGAACTCTATAAAAACTTGTTTACGTCATTAGCCGAGCAAGCGGTCTATATTCCGTTAACCTATTCACGTACTAAGGCTATCCATCGTAGTGAATTAGAAAATGTGGGCTTTAATCCATCTCAATATGAAATACCGTTTGAAAAGATGCGCTTTAAGCCTTAATTAATGCATCAATGAGATTAACCAAAATAAGTGAGGCACGTAATATCAACGTGCTTCACTGATCAAATCTTATGCTACGTTATATATTCTGGAGAGTGCTGGCTATCTTCCCACTGGCACTGATCATTTCATTTATTGCCTTTATTCTGTTGGAATTAGCTCCGTCTGATCCTGCGGAAGTCGCGCTACGCGTCAATGAAATAGTCCCCACACCCGAAGCCATTGAAGGCATGCGCCATGAATTAGGGTTAGATAAGCCTTTTTTTACGCGTTACTTTTTGTGGTTAATGGCGGGTTTGCAACTCGATTTTGGTACCTCTTTTCTTACAAGAACCCCTGTTATTCAAGAGATGTTAAGGGCGTTACCTCCAACACTTTGGCTAGCTTCAACCGCGCTATTCTTTACGATTATTCTGACACTCCCTTTAGCATTATGGTGTGTGGCTAAACCTCAAAGTTTTACGGATAAATGTATCCGTTTCATTGTGTTTATTTTAACGGCTATTCCTAATTATTGGTTAGGATTGCTATTAATTTGGGGAGTCGCTGTTTATTTGGATTGGTTGCCTGTCAGCGGGATGCTATCGCCTCAGTCTGTTATTTTGCCTGCTCTGGCGCTCTCTTTAGGGTATATCGGCACTTATTTACGGTTATTACGCGGTGCGATGTTAAATCAATGGCATCAGCCTTATGTCTTTTATGCCAAAGCGCGTGGATTACCTGATAATCTTATTTTGCGTCGCCATATTTTACGTAATTCGCTGTATTCCAGTTTAACGGCTTTAGGGATGAGTATTCCAAAGCTTATTGCTGGTACGGTGGTGATTGAGAATATTTTTGCTTGGCCGGGAATAGGGCGACTATGTATCAGCGCTATATTTGGTCGTGATTATCCGATGATACAAGCTTATATTTTATTGATGTCACTGTTATTTCTCTTTTTTAATTTTCTGATGGACGTCATTCAAATGATGGCAGATCCACGGCTAAGGAGATAATGATGTGGCGGATTTTTTGGCAACGACTCGGAAAAGATAAAAGTGCGCAACTGTGTTTATTGGTGATTATGATTGTGGTTATTGCAGGAATATTCGCCCCTTGGTTAGCTCCGCATGATCCCACATTAACCTCAATACGTTTGAAATTTAAGCCTATAAGCTTTGATTACCCGCTGGGTACGGATAATTTAGGGCGCTGTATCTTTTCAAGGTTATTGTTTGGTGTAAGAACGACGGTATTTTATGCCTTATTAGCCATGAGTGTGACATTAATGATTGGTTGGTTAATGGGAATGTTAGCCGGATTTTTTCATGGTAAGACAGACACATTAATTATGCGATTATGTGATGTGGTTTTGTCATTCCCAGCAGAAATTATGATCTTAGCGTTAGTGGGAATAATGGGGCCGGGTATTGGTAATATCTTAATTGCCGTTATTTTAGTGAAATGGGCATGGTATGCCAGAATGATCAGAGGGGTTGTTCGCCAATATTCCCATCGTAATTACATTGCATATGCACAGGTGATTGGTGCACCTTCTAGTCATATTTTACGACGTCATTTATTGCCAGTAACGTTTGCTGAAACTATTGTCTTAGCATCAACGGATATTGGTAGTGTTGTTTTAATGATCTCGGCGCTCTCCTTTTTAGGGTTAGGTGTACAACCACCAACGCCAGAATGGGGAAATATGTTGAGTGAAGCAAAAAATGTCATGGTATTACACCCAGAGCAAATGTTACCCGCAGGCATTGCAATTACCCTTGTTGTTACTGCATTTAATTTTTGGGGTGATTTCTTACGTGATGTGTTTGATCCGGATAATCGTCAGTCAGTAGGAGAACAGCATGAACAACTTACTGACGCTTGAGCACGTTTCTATTACTCATCAAGAAAGCGGAAAAAAACTGATTGATGATATCTCTTTCTCGATAAAGCAAGGGCGTACATTAGCGATTGTAGGCGAAAGTGGTAGTGGCAAGAGTTTGATTAGTAAAGCCATTATGGGATTACTACCTGAACAATTAGTCATGTCAGGGGAGATTTTCTTGAATGGAAAGAAAATCAGTCATGAGGCGCTTTCTCAACGTCGAGCTTTATTGGGGACATCTTTAGGTGTGATTGTGCAAAATGGCATGAGTGCCTTTGATCCTCTAATGAGAATAGGAAAGCAATTTTGCCAAACTTTAATCTACCATTTTTCCTATTCTAAAAAGCAAGCCGTAGAAGAAACTGAGTTGGCATTATCTCATGTATTTCCTCATCAATTTCAATCTATTATGCAAGCATTTCCTCATCAATTAAGTGGTGGACAATTACAACGTGTGATGATTGCGATTGCACTTGCCTTATCACCAAAATTATTAATTGCAGATGAACCGACAACGGCGCTTGATGCACCTCTTCGCCAAGATATTTTAAAACTACTCCAGCATGTCGTCACAACTTATCATTCAACACTGATTTTTATTTCTCATGACTTAGGGATAGTCAATGAAATTGCTGACGATATATTAGTGATGCAAAAAGGAAAAATGGTTGAATGTGGTGAGAAAATAACCGTTTTATCGCATCCAACACAAGAATATACGCGTTATTTAATTAATGCACGCCGACAGCTTTCATTACGTTTCGAACAATTGATTAATAAAAAATAGATTAATATTATCCAAATAAAAGAGGTTTTATGTTATTAAGCGTTGAGAATATTAGTAAGTACTATACTCAAAAAAATAACACACTATTTGGTGAAAAAGTGAAGGTTATCGACTCACTCTCTTTTAATATTAATTCGAGTGAAGCTTTTGGTTTAGTGGGTGAAAGTGGCAGTGGTAAAAGTACGTTAGCGCGTTTAATTTGTGGATTAGAGTTACCTGATAGTGGTGCCATCTTTTTAAATAATAAGCCCGTTACAAAACGACTTCATCGCCAAGGTATAATTAGTATCGTTTTTCAAGATTATATGACGTCTGTTAATCCAACATTAACGGTAGGCGAAATTATTGCTGAGCCGATTAAAATCATTAATCCAAGTATTAGCACTCAAGCACTGAAAACACTTATTTTTGCTTTTTTAGATAAAGTAGAATTATCTAAAAGCTGCTATACACGTTATATATTTGAACTTTCTGGAGGGCAGGCTCAACGGGTATGTTTATGTCGTGCATTAGCATCTTATCCAAAACTTATTGTATTAGATGAAGCGCTTAGCTCTTTAGATATTCCCACTCAAGTTCAAATATTAGATTTATTAAAACAGTTAAAAGAAGAATTTACACTCTCTTATCTTTTTATTAGTCATGATATTCAAACAGTGGCTTATTTCTGCGATAAAGTGATGTTCTTTTTACAAGGTAAAAATATTGAATTGTGTGAGATAAATAACCTAGGTAAAGTCACGCAGGATTATTCAAAAAAATTAATTCAATCCGTTATTTAATCAATAAATAGTAATAAAAGACAGCAGTAAAATACTGCTGTCTTTTATTGGCAAAAATTAAAGATTATTCATTAAATGTTCTTGAACCGCTTTTGCATCGTTTGCAGCATTGAAATCAATACCAAAATTCAGCGTGCCTTCTTTGAGCTCAATACTACGTGGTGTTGCTTTAGAGCAGGTAATATTCTGTATTTTTTCTTTTACCGTTTCTTGTGCTATTTTTGAGCTCTCACAAGTATTAATTACGCCTTTTAATCCTTCGCTACAATAACTATCAATACCTGTTGTTTTTAAATCATCAGCAGTAAATGCAGACCAATCAAACATGACTTTTATATTGGCATCACAGCTTTTATTTAAATCAACAATACGAGATTGAATATTCTCCTCGAATTTTTGTTGTAATTCTTTTTCAGCTAATGTCGCTGCAAAGGTAGAAGAGGAAATAAGCAGTAGAGAAAGACTAATAGCAATATTTTTCAACATAATTAAATGCTCCAAAAAAGAATATATAAATTTAAATTAACTTATTAAAAGTAAAGTAATAGAGCGTTATAGCAATAGGAATATTATTGTTTTTATTTATTTTATTATTTTTTGAATAATATCTCTTATTATTAGAGAGATATCTTTTTATAAAAGGGTATTTATTGTCGAAATATTGCTATTTTTATAAGTGTTTTTACTTATCTTATTAATTAAATGTTCGTTAGCTTCATAACGAACATAATCGATTCAGTATGTCATCTAAATAACGCATAAAGCCAAATAAATAAATTATCAATAAAATCATGATATTAAATTATCCATGTAGATCTGCATCACAAACTAATCTTATTGTGATTGTTTTTTCAGCATGCTCGAATTAACTTGCTAACTCGAAGTAGCAAAAATTAGCATAGCGTTAGCAAATGATGAGGGTTCGCATGGAACAACAATATTTTATTGGCGTTGATGTTGGCTCAGCCAGTGTCCGTGCAGCGGTATTTGATAGCAATGGAAAGCGTTTGGGCTTTTCTGTCCGCCCTATTGCTCAATTCCGCCCAAAAACGGATTTCGTTGAGCAATCGTCTACCGATATTTGGCAGCAGGTTTGCACGACTGTAAAAGAGTCGGTGGCGTTATCAGCTATTGATCCTATCCATGTGAAATCTATTGGCTTTGATGCCACTTGTTCTTTAGTTGCTGTGGATAAGGATGGCAAAGGGCTTTCTGTTTCACCGAGCGGCAAAGCGGAACAAGATATCATCATGTGGATGGATCACCGTGCTGTACAAGAAACAGTTACCATCAATCTGACCAATGATCCTTCACTGCGATATGTCGGTGGTGAAGTGAGTATTGAAATGGAGTTGCCAAAAATTCTCTGGTTAAAAAATCATTATCCAGAGCGTTATCAAAACGTATGGCGATTCTTTGATTTAGCTGACTTTTTAGTTTGGAAAGCAACATCAGGGGATGTAGCAAGTACCTGTACATTAACCTGTAAATGGAACTATTTAGCACATCAGGGACAATTTAGTGAGAGCTTGTTAGCCGATGTAGGTTTGGATGAATTATTAGAAAAAGTACCACAAACCATCCTTGCGTTAGGTGAACAAGCGGGTTGTTTAGATGAGTCAGTTGCCAATGCGTTTGGCTTGCACACGGGTGTCATTGTTGCTTCAGGCATTATTGACGCACATGCGGGTGGGTTGGCATTAACGGCATCACAACCTGAAGGTAGTTTGGCAATTATCAGTGGTACGTCTAACTGCCATATGATCGTAAGTCAATATCCCATTATGGTACCTGGTGTTTGGGGACCTTACTTTGGCGCGATGTTACCAGACTTATGGCTAAATGAAGGCGGTCAAAGTGCTGCTGGTGCGTTAGTCGAGTGGTCTATTCGTCGTCATGAGTCATGGGCTGAATTAGAACAAGAAGCGAATGAAAAAGGGGTGAATTACTACGCCTTATTAAATGAAGCTGTCGCTGAATTGGAAGAAACAGAACAATATCCAACCGCACAGTTTCATGTTTTAGCTGATCACCATGGTAATCGCTCTCCACGTGCTAATCCTGCCGCAAAAGGTATGGTAAGCGGATTAACGTTGGAAAGTGGTCGTGTTGCATTGGCTCGTTATTATCTTGCAACACTGCAATCTATTGCTTATGGCACACGTCATATTATCGACACACTTGAAGATGCTGGACATCAAATTAATCGCATCGTGATGTGTGGTGGTGCAACGAAAAATCCATTGTGGCTACGCGAATATGCTAATGCGACAGGCCGTGAAATTCATTTAGCGCAAGAAGAAGATGCAGTGAATTTAGGGGCTGCATTATTAGGTGCCGTAGCGTGTAAAGCCTTTGATGATTTCTCTAAAGCTGCCAGCGCAATGGTACGAGAAGGTGGCATTATCGCACCAGATAGCGACACGTTTGCCTTCCATCAGGCCAAATATCAAGTTTATTTGCAGATGTATCAAGATCAGCAGCGTTATAACGAAATGATGTCAGATTGTTGACCACTAATTTTTCCGATTATGAACCGAGTTTACCTTACCAGGGATACCTTATGTTGAACTTAAATCTACCAAAATTACCAACGACCATTACAGCAGGTTCTAAAGAGATCCTGATGGTCACCAACGCAGACTTACGTGAGCCTGCAAACGTAACTTGCTGGCCTGTACAGAAAAAATTTGAAGATAAACTGGCTACAGCATTAGAAGCTCAAGGTTACAAAATGAAGCGTGCTCATGAGATTAATGAAGCTCGCGGTCATGGTTTTATCAGCAGTCAGCGTGAAGGTTGCGATATGTTTGCTGCAATCGATCCTGATGCACCAGTGATTGTGTTATTAACCGCATGGCAATATTCACACCATATTGCCTCTTCTTTAGCACACCATCGTGGCCCTATTTTACTGCTGGCTAACTTTGATGGTACATGGCCGGGTCTGGTGGGCATGTTGTGTTTAGCGGGTACGATGACCAGTTTAGGTAAAAATTATTCACGTTTATGGTCAGAAGAGTTTGATGATGAATTCTTTGTAGATGGTTTAGCTACTTGGTTAAAATATGGCTATGTAAATCATAAGCTTAACTATCTTACAGATATTGCGCCAACACACAGGGTAATGGCGACAGAAGCCGGCGAAGTAGGTCGCAAAGTCGGCGAATATATAATTAAAAATAAAGAAATAATCGGTTTGTTCGATACATTCTGTATGGGAATGATTAACGGGGTCTTCCCACAACAGGCAATGATCAATATTGGTATGCCAATTGAATCCCTTTCTCAGTCTGCGTTACTGGTCGAAATGGCGAAAGTACCGACAGAATTAAGAGAGGCATGTTTACAGTGGTACGAAGATAACGGGATGACGTTTATGTTTGGTCAAGATGACAAAACTGAACTCACTCGTGAACAAGTGATGGAGCAGTGCGCCATGATGATTGCAATGGCGCGTTTCGTAAAACGTTTTGGTTTAACTGCGGTGGGTGTGCAATATCAGCAGGGCTTAAAAGATTGTTGCCCTGCATCTGACTTTGCTGAAGGTGCGATTGGTTCGACCGCGCGTTTCCCATTACCAGATGAAAACGGCGAGATTATCTGCCCTAACACGCCAATTCCTTGTATCAACGAAGTGGATATGGGTACGGCTATTCCTCAAACGATGTTATGGCGTTTATTAACATCATTAGGATTACCGGCTGAAACTACACTACATGATATTCGTTGGGGTAGTGAGTATGAAGGAACATTCTACTGGGATATGGAAATTTCAGGCTCTGTTCCTTTTGAACACCTCAAAGGTGGCCTAAAAGGTGCAACAGGTTATCGCCAGCCTCCGATGTTCTTCCCTAAAGGGGGTTCAACTATCGCGGGTCAAGGCAAGGCAGGACGCTTGTTATGGAGTCGTGCACACTATGAAGGTACTGATGTGATTATGCATATCGGTACAGGTGTGGCGGTAGAATTACCTGAAGCAGAATTTGAACGTCGCCGTAGAGCAACTAACTACGAATGGCCATTACTGAACTGTACGTTAGATGGCGTAACTCGTGATGACCTTATGGCGGGACATCAAAGTAACCACATTACTGTGGCTTATGTTGATGAAGATAAATTGGCGTTTGTGCTAAAAGCATTCGTTGCTCAAGCACTGACTCAAGGTATCCAAGTGAAAGTGGCAGGCGATGCCATTAACTTACTGTAAGGAATTGATGATGAGTCAGCAAAAATACGTCGGTGTTTGGCCTGTTATGCTAACCCCTTTTGATGCCAAAGGGGAGATTGATTGGGCGTCATTAGAGCGCCTTGTAGACTGGTATATCGATTCTGGTGTACATGGACTATTTGCCGCCTGCCAATCAAGCGAAATGTTTTATTTAAGTGATGAGGAAACTCAAGCAATTACCCGTTTTATCGTTGAAAAAGCAGATGGAAGAGTACCTGTAGTTGCTTCTGGTCATACTGCAACCGCATTAAGTCAGCAAAAAGAACAATTGCAGGCAATGGCGAGTACTGGCGTCGATGGCGTCATTATGATCAGTAATCGCTTGGCTCTTGTCGGGGAGTCAGATGATAAAGCGATGGAAACACTGCAAGTCTTAACCAATGTGGTGCCAAAAGAGATTGATTTGGGTATCTATGAATGCCCTTATCCTTACAAGCGCTTGTTATCTGAAGAGATTGTAGAGTGGTGTGCACAAAGTAATCGCTTTACCTTTATCAAAGATACGTGCTGTTCTCTTCCGATGATAGAACGTCGTTTGGCATTATCAAAAGGAACTCGTTTGCATCTTGCAAACGCTAACAGTCAAACGCTATTAGCTTCATTCCAAGCTGGATGTCAGGCATATAGCGGTGTTATGGCAAACTTCCATCCAGAGCTTTATGTTTGGCTTTATGAGAATTGGAAAGATAAACCAGAGCAGGCTGCGGTGTTAGCTGATTATTTATCAACAGCAGCGATGACCGAAACACTGGATTATCCAGCATGCGCTAAATATCATCAGCGCCTGATTGGTAACTTCAGCACACTGGTCTGCCGTTCCCGTAACAGTAGTCAGTTTGAAAACTCATTTTTCCCTTCTGCCGTCAATAGCATGACTGCATTGGGTGAAAATATGAAGAAGTGGCTTTCGTTAGATTAATTTAGGACACAGGAGTAGGAATATGCCTTTCGTGATGAAGGAAACCCAGTTTGTGCTTGATAATGCACATTCACTTTTTAATCACTGCCATGCTTCAACGATTGTGCGTGTGCCTAACTCTGAGCGTTTGTTAACCGCTTTTTTCGCTGGTGATAAAGAAGGTAGCGGTAATACCGCTATCTGGCTAGTGATGAAAGAGGGTGATCATTGGCAACATGCTCAGCCTGTTGTTAAAAATCCGGGTGTTGCGCACTGGAATCCAGTTTTACATGTTGACCCATCAACAGGTAATATCTGGCTGTTTTATAAAACGGGTCCCGATGTACATAGTTGGACGACCCAATACGTTATCTCGAAGGATGGCGGAAATAGCTGGAGTTTACCGAGTGAATTGGTTTCTGGTGATGTAGCACCTAGAGGTCCTGTGAAAAATAAAGTGTTAGTGATGTCGAATGGCGAGTGGTTGGCACCAGGATCGGTTGAGGATGACCAATTCTGGGATGCGTTTGTCGATATTTCGAGTGACAACGGTCAACACTGGTTGCGAGTAGATATTCCAATTGAACATCATAAAGGTGAACAGACGGAACATGAAATCTGGCAAGGTTTAAAGGACGATGCCTTATGGGAGACTGATCTACAACGCGTTTTTCAATGGGATGGCGTGATACAGCCAACACTATGGGAATCCCAGCTTGGGCATGTGCATGCCATGATGCGGAGTACGCGCGGTACGATTTATCGTAGCGATTCAACGGATTATGGGCGCAGTTGGTGTCCAGCTTATGCAACAATATTACCAAATAATAATAGCGGCATTGATGTCGTCTCCTTCGCAGATGGTCAACTGGCATTGGTGTATAACCCGAATTCAGGTAACTGGAGTCGTCGTTATCCCATCTCTGTCAGTCTTTCATCCGATAATGGCAGTACTTGGTCTGAACCATTCGATTTACTCGATGGGGAAGGCGAATTTTCATATCCGGCTATTATTGCTGAAAACAATACCCTACACGTGACCTTTACTTGGAACCGAAAAAACATTGTTTATCAGCAGTTAATGGCTACTCAATAAAAATGTGGAGAAAGGGTTTTATGAAAAAGAGTCTACTCGCAGCGTTGGCGATTACGATGACACTGGGCATGGGGAACGCAGTTGCCCAACAGTTAACGTATCCTACAAAAAATATTGATGTTGTCATCCCGAAAAATCCAGGCGGTGGTACTGATACTTCTGCACGTACTATCATTGAATTTGCAAAAGATGTGATGCCGGCTGGACGTATTTTCGTTCCTGTGAATAAGCCTGCGGGTAATGGTTTAACGGGTCTGATTGAAGTTGCTAATGCGCGTCCAGATGGCACGAAATTAGTAATGACAACCGTTGAACTTGCGATGTTCCCACACCAAGGAAAATCACCAGTTACTTATAAAGACTTCACCCCAATCGCAACAACTATCGCTGATCCAGTGGTGCTAGTTGTTAATGCAGAATCACCTTACACCACGTTACAAGAGTTTATCGATGGCGCGAAAGCGAACCCAGGTAAACTGAAAGTGGGTAACTCAGGGATGGGTGCTATTTATCACTTAGCGGGTGTTAATATCGAACGTACCACGGGGGCTAAATTTAACCATATCCCTTATAACGAAGGTACAGGCCCTTCAATCGCTGCTTTAGTGGGTAACCACCTTGATGGCGTATTAACAACGCCGGGTGCAGTTAAATCTCAAGTTGATGCTGGTATTCTACGTGTTCTTGGTGTAATGGATGAGCGTCGCTTCCCATTATTCCCAGCCGTACCTACTTTCAAAGAAGCATTGAAATTAGACACTAACGTGAAAATGCGTGCTTGGGCTGTATTAGCAACAACAGCTAATGTCCCTGATAACGTGAAGAAAGAGTTAGTCGGTGCATTCTCTGAAGTGGTTCAAAAACCTGAATATCAAGAAGCACTGAAAAAACAAGGTATTATGCCTGTTTACATCACAGGTGACGATGCTTACCAAATGATGAAAGAAGACCACGAAATGTATGCTGAGTTAATTTCAGCAACTCTGAAAAAATAACCTTTCTATGATAAACCACCCTATCCGCAAGCTGGATAGGGTCGGGGAGATCCCGACATGACTAAAATCAATACAATCATCGGTGCGATTTCAGTAGCTTTTGGGCTACTTATTATCTATCTCTCCCGTGATATGAGTATGTTTGATGAATATGGTGTACCAGGAGAGCGCTTCTGGCCTTATGGTTTAGCCATCTTATTTGTTTTACTGGGGATTTTTCAATGGATAGGTGTGATTGTGCAAAAAGTAAAACACGTTCACCAATCTGTTGACTTAAGTTCGACTGCGGTTAAGCGTGCTTATGGCTTAGGCATTTTTATGCTGCTATATGCAACTGGCTTGTATTTTTTTGGTTTTATTATTCCGTCATTGCTTCTTATCCCAATCATTATGTGGTTGATGAATGAAAGAAAGCCTATTGCGCTGGTTATTATTCCAGTCGTAATGGTTGCCGCCGTTTATGTCTTCTTTGACATTATCTTTAATTCACCTCTGCCAACCTCCGTCTTTTTTGAGTAAGCGGTAAAGGAGCTTTGAGATGGAAATACTAGACGCTTTAATGGTCGTTTTCAGTCTGGAAACGATAACGATGATCCTGTTGGGGGTATTCGCGGGTATTATTATCGGCGCATTACCAGGCCTAACAGTGAATATGGGGATTGCATTGCTTCTCCCATTAACTTACTCCTTCCAAGGAATGACAGGGATCTTATTATTATTGGGGATGTATTGTGGTGCCGTATATGGTGGCTCAATTACCGCAATACTAATAAGTACACCAGGAACACCCGCTTCTGCTGCTACGGTATTGGATGGTTATCCAATGGCGAAAAAAGGTGAAGCAGGAAGAGCACTGGGTTTATCTACGATGGGCTCTATGTTTGGGGGGATCTTTAGTACGATTGCCCTGATTGTTATTGCGCCTCAATTGGCAAAAGTAGTGACGGGTTTCTCTGCTGCTGAGTATTTTGCACTCGCTGTATTTGGCATAAGTATTATTACCAGTGTATCATCGCAATCGATTGTGAAAGGATTAATGGGCGGGGCAATTGGTTTAGCAATCGCAACCATTGGACTTGATCCGATGACATCAGGACCTCGTTTTACCTTTGATACTGTGTATTTAATGGGTGGTGTTTCATTTATTCCTATCCTAGTTGGCCTGTTTGCTTTCTCTCAAGGACTTATTAGCTTCGAAGAAGAGTACCGTGAGCGTAAGCAGAAGAAAAACGAAAAAATTAATGCACGTATTCACCGTGTATTACCAACGTGGGCAGATTTTAAACGCGTATTACCAACATATTTACGCTCTTCTGCTATTGGTACAACGATTGGAGCTATTCCGGGTACAGGTGGAGATATCTCATCATTTATCTCTTATAACGAAGCAAAACGTTGGTCTAAACACCCTGAAGAGTTTGGTCATGGTTCACCAGAAGGTGTGTCTGCACCAGAAGCCGGTGCAAACTCAGTGACAGGCGGAACCATGGTGCCTTTAATGACCTTAGGTATTCCAGGTGATGGTGCAACTGCTATTATCATGGGTGCATTTATGGTTCAAGGATTGGCATTAGGGCCTCAGCTCTTTACTGACAATCCAGTTGAAGTTAACAGTATCTTTATTGGTTTGATGATGGCGAATATTTTCCTCGGTATCTTAGGTTTCTTATGTATGAAACTCTTCGTTCGAGTGATGGATGTTCCGCGTCGCGTATTAGTACCAATTATCTTTGTATTATGTAGTGTAGGTGCTTATTCTGTGAACCATAGCATCATCGATGTGTTTGTGATGATGGGGGCAGGGTTACTCGCTTACATTATGATTAAGCTTGATTTCTCCATGTCTCCTGTGGTTATCGGGATTATCTTAGGGCCGATGGCAGAATCAAACTTACGCCGTGCTTTAATGATGTCTCAGGGTGATTTATCTATCCTGTATACACGCCCAATTACAGCGACATTCTTAGGTATTGCGATACTGACGTTGATCCTACCCATTATTGGACCTTCGTTAAAAGCGATGTGGAAGAAATACCGAGCTAAGCCTGCTCAATAAAGGTTAATCAGCCCTCATCATTAAGATGAGGGCTATATCAATGATGGAATATTAATGGCAAAAACAGTTGAACAGATTGCAAATGACCTGAATTTGTCTATTACCACAGTCAGATTGGTATTAAATGGCAAAGGTGATCAATACCGGATCAGTGCAAAAACGCAAAAGAAGATAGCAGACTATGTTGAGGTGTTTGGTTATACCGTCAATCATGCGGCTAGAAGCTTAAAGCTTAATAAAACAGATACCTACGGATTGGTTATTCCTCGCCTTTCTAACCCATTCTTTGCCGCTTTAGCTGAAAAATTAGAGATGCATTGTCACCAAATTGGTTGTCAGCTAACGATTAGCTGTACTTATGGTGATATCAAAAATGAAAATAAGCTCGTTAAATCAATGGACGAGCGCAATGTTGATGGCATTTTTATTGTTTCGTCTAGCCGCAAAAATCAGCTACATCATGTTAAGCATCGTCAAAAACCATTGGTTTTTTTAGATAGAGATTTCTCTGTTAGTGAAGCTATTTGTGTCGCTTCAGATAACTGTGACAGTGGTGCTCAGCTGACAAGAGCGATGATAAAGCAAGATGCGCCAATCCACTTTTTTGCGGGTGATGCATTATTACCAACTATTGCCGCTCGTTTGCGCGGTTATGTGCAAGCCATAAAAGGGCATTATGGTGATGATAACCGCGTCACTGTCTCTTATGCTGAACATAATACGACCAAAGATGGTGAGCGGATGATGAAACAGTATTTGGAACAACATCAGCAAATACCTTCTCATTTTATTGCTTCATCGTTGCCTATTCTTGAAGGTTTATTGAGTGTTATCCGTCAACGTGAAGGGAGTATCCCTGCTCGTCTTCATATTGGTACATTCGATGATCATGTGATGCTCAGCTTTTTACCGAATAATGTGTGGTCCATGAAGCAGGACGAAGCGTTATTGGTAGAAAAAGCCTTTGAAATCATGACGGCAAAAATTTCAGGCACTGTTGTGAAAGCGCCTGCACTTATCAAAACACAGCTTATTGAACGTCTCATTCCAGCCTAATGAGTCAATTAGCAAACTTATTCGCCTCACTTTGTGAGTAGATTAAGCTTTCTATTCGCCTCACTTTGTGAGTAGAATAGAGTTTGTATTTGACTCATGGGGTGATTTATGTGGATTTGGCAACATTCAAACTGGACTCATTTCAGATTTAAAAGCAATACAATCATACCTTTGCTTATTGATACCCGTTTTATTCAAGGGATGCTTTATGGGCAAAGCCAAATGTTGCCTGAAAATAGCACTTCAGCATTAGATTCTATTTTGGCGAATATTATTTATTCGAGTGATATTGAAGGTGAAAAGTTAAATGCTTTTTCTGTTCGCTCTTCATTAGCAACTCGATTAGGCATTGTAGAGGAAAAAACATATCCTACTGATGAAAAATCAGAAGGTTTTGTTCAAGCGGCATTAGATGCGATTAATAATTTAGATGAGCCATTAACGCATGAGCGGTTATTTCAGTGGCATAACCTCTTATTTCCTCAGGGACACTCTATTTTAAATCCGATTACTTCAGGGCAATATCGAACAGGTATTGTGCAGGTTGTTTCGGGTAAAAGAATTGATAAGCCCATTGTTCATTTTGAAGCACCACCACCAAAATCAATAGAAACAGAAATGGCTTTATTTTTAGACTGGTTTAATGAAACGAGAACTCATTATGAACCTGATTTAATTATTCGAGCGGCTATTGCACATCTTTGGTTTTTAACTATTCATCCATTTGAAGATGGAAATGGTCGGATAGGCAGATTAATTATGGATTTAGCATTGGCTCAAGCTGAGAATAAAACAGTAAGGCTATATGCAATGTCAAAAACGATTAATGAGCATCGCCAAGAATATTATGACGTCATCGAAAATATGCAAAAAGGTGATGGCGATATTACATTATGGCTTCAATGGTTTTTACAAATGCTTCAATTATCGATTTTGGATGCGACCCATGAAATTGATAATACAGTAAGGGCAACAAAATATTGGCAAACTCACGATCAAGCGTTGTTATCATCAGAGCAATCAAAAGTGATTAATAGAATGCTTGGTGGGGATTTTGTTGATGGAATTAATAATAGCCAATATAAAAGTGTAGCAAAAGTCAGCCGAGCCAGTGCGACAAGGCATTTAGCATTTCTGGTTGAACACGGCTTTTTAGCGGATAGCGGTGCTGGTGGACGGAGTGTGAGATATATTTTGCAAGACTAGGTTTGTTATTATTAAACCACAATCGCGACATGAGTCTGTTTGTTTTACTGTTATTCTTTTTTTTATTTTTGTGAACGCGCGTTACTCTATTTATAGAGTCTTAACAAAAATAGGGGCTCTTGATTATCTGTGATCAGAGGCTCATAATTTAAGCGTATAGTTCCATTTTATTAATATAAAAGGATATTAAAGAAAGATGAACGATGATGTTGACCGATGTCCTGAGTGCGAAGTAAGGGCATATTATACGGATGATTTTGTTCGTGTTTACCAAGCCTATTCTAATACTATTGCTCAGAGCGCAGTCGCAAACGGAACTTTTGTTTCGCCCCCTTTTAGTATGACCCGCATGACGTGGGTAAAACCTTCCTTTCTTTGGATGATGTACCGTTCTGGCTGGGGACGCAAAGATGCTAATCAAGCGTCTATTCTTGCGGTTGATATTACACATGAAGGTTTTCAAGAGATGCTGACACAAGGTGTTGTGAGTCATTTTGATCCAGACCGTTACGCCAGTGCAGACGCGTGGAAAGAGGCATCAGAAACCAGTAATATTCGCATTCAGTGGGATCCTGAACGTGATATTTATCTTAATCGACTCAGCTATCGCACCATTCAAATTGGCTTGCGTAATCAAGCCGTTGAAAAATACTGCAAAGAGTGGATTGTGAATATTACAGATATTACCGATAAGGTACGTAAAATAGATACTTGTATTGCTAATGGTGATTTAGACACCGCATACAGCCTATTACCCGTAGAAAAGCCTTATCACTTTGGTGAATAATTCATCAAAATGTCACCCCGCTTAATTGGCGGGGTAATTGTGTTATAGGATCATGCTTTGATAAGTTCAGGGCGAACACCCAGCGTATGGCAAATAGCATACGTTAATTCTGAACGATTAAGTGTATAAAAGTGAAAATCTTTGACTCCTTCACGGCTTAAAATCTTCACCATATCAATGGCAATAGAAGCGCCTACTAGACTACGGGTTTCAGGATCGTTATCTAACCCATCAAACATTTTATGCATCCAACCCGGAATTTTTACATTGGTTAAACCAGCAAAGCGTTTTAGCTGTTTAAAATTAGTGACAGGTAAAATTCCTGGCACAATTTCAACATCAATACCTGTTGAAACGCAGCGGTCACGAAAACGTAAATAGCTTTCGACATCAAAGAAAAATTGGGTGATCGCACGGTTGGCTCCGGCATCGACTTTTCTTTTTAAATTGATTAAATCTGCTTGCGCACTTTTGGCTTCAGGATGCACTTCAGGATAAGCCGCCACAGAAATATCAAAATCGCCCACCCCTTTAAGTAAATGCACTAAATCGGTGGCGTACATATCAGGTTTTTGAGTGTTATCAGGTAAATCGCCCCGTAATGCCACAATGTGGCGAATACCACTTTGCCAATAATCTTGTGCGATATGCTGTAACTCTTCACGGCTGGCATCAATACAGGTCAAATGAGGAGCCGCTTCTAGTCCTGTACGTTCTTTAATGCCTTTAATAATGGAGTGTGTTCTATCACGTTCACCTGAATTTGCGCCATAAGTGACAGAGACAAAGCTCGGTTTTAAGGTATTTAAGCGCGCAAGAGATTGCCAAAGGGTGTTTTCCATCTCCTCAGTTTGAGGTGGAAAAAATTCAAAGGAAACTTGGATCTGGCCATCAAGTTCAGCAAGATTTTGGTTTAGCGCTTCATGTTGGCTTGCGTGATAAAAGCTCATACCTGTACCTCATCAATCGTGTCACTGTGTTGTTATTTTTATTAAGTATCACTACTTATTTGCCCATCTAACCATTTAGACGTCTAGATGTAGATTCTCTTAATTAGGTTATTTAGTCAACAACTATTCACCCTATTTTTGATGAGGATAATTCAGTCACAATAAGAGAAAAATTCATGTTGTAAGACGTATTTGTGAGAAAAGTGAGTGTATCACCTGATAAGTTGGGTGATTTTTCTTCTACAATAAAGCGAACTAACTGATTGATGGGAGGTGAAATGATCACTTGTAAACGTGTTTATGGTGATAAAGACGGGATGCATGAAGGTTATCGCGTATTAGTCGATAGGCTGTGGCCGAGAGGTGTGAAAAAGACCGATTTTCATTATGACGAGTGGAATAAAGGCGTTGCGCCTTCGACCGAATTACGAAAATGGTTTCATGGAGGCGGCGGTGATTTTGCTGAATTCACACAACGTTATCTCCAAGAATTAATGGCGGCACCAGAACATTGGCAATCGCTTGTTGCGATAGCAAAAGAGAAGCCTTTGGTATTACTTTATTCAGGAAAAGATGAGCAACAAAACAATGCTACCGTGTTAAAAGCCTTTCTAGAAAAACAGCTTAAATAGTGGTTAATTTAGGGTATTTCGATGATTTTGATATGAAAAAAGCAAAAAAAAGTGGCGCGGTATTAGGCGCCACAAAAATTGCTAATAAAAACATCGAACAGAGTCAGAGAATAGTATGACTACTCTTATGAATTTTGAGTATTTGCTGCTAACCATTGGGTAATGCGTTGTTTTTGTTCGTCATTTAGCCACATGCCGAGTTTAGTACGACGCCAAATTGCATCATCAACTTCGATAACCCACTCATGTTTCACTAAATAACGTAATTCTGCTTCATACAGGTTATGACCGAAGTTTTCGCCCATACCCGCTAAATCAGTAATGCCTTCGAGCAGTAATTCGGTATTGCTACCATAAGTACGTGCAAAACGCAGTGCCAGTGCTTCTGGTAACCAAGGGTGACGTTGGCGAATTAAACGTGAATAACCATCACGATCACAGCCTTCTAAATTACCACCCGGTAATTGACCATTTTTAGTCCATGCTTTACCCATGTTAGGGAAATAAGCAATGAGTTTATCAACGGCGTGTTCACCCAATTTACGATAAGTGGTTAATTTACCGCCAAATACCGATAGCAGAGGAGTTTGGCCATTATCATCGTGAACATCTAAGGTATAGTCACGCGTGATCGCTTGTGGTGAATCAGATTCATCATCACATAATGGACGCACACCAGAGTAATCCCAAACCACATCTTCTTTGGTCAGTTGTTTCTTGAAGTGATCATTGTAGACTTTCAGTAAGTACTGAACTTCATTGTCATCAATCGCTACGTCTTTAGGATCGCCTTTATATTCAACATCCGTAGTACCGATGATAGAGAACTCATCCATCCAAGGAATAACAAAGACAATACGATTATCTTCATTTTGTAAGATGTACGCTTGTGGTTCGTTATGAGCACGAGGAATAACAATATGGCTACCTTTAATTAAACGGATACCATAAGGTGATTTCAGTTTTAAGCCTTCATCAAACAGTGTTTTAACCCAAGGGCCAGCTGCGTTGACAAGTGCTTTTGCTTGATAGAGCGAGGTTTCGCCAGTACGTAAATCCTGTGCTTCTACCATCCATAAATTATTTTCACGCCAAGCACGAGTGACTTTAGTTCGTGTGCGTACTTCACCGCCACGACGAACGATTTCTTGTGCATTGAGTACCACTAAACGTGCATCATCAACCCAACAGTCTGAATATTCAAAACCGCGTGTTAATTCAGGTTTTAAAACAGAGTTTGCGCCGAATTTAATGCCTTTACTGCTTGGTAAGCTCACGCGTTTTCCTAAATGATCATAAAGGAATAAACCAATGCGGATCATCCAAGCTGGACGTAAATGGGGTTGGTGTGGCAGACGAAAGCGCATTGGAAATGCGATATGTGGCGCTAAGCGTAATAATACTTCACGCTCTGCCAGTGCTTCGCTCACTAAGCGAAACTCGTAGTGTTCGAGATAACGTAAACCACCATGAATAAGTTTAGAGCTTGCGGAAGATGTCGCACTTGCTAAGTCTTGAGCTTCCAGCATAAGTACTGAAAGGCCTCGGCCAGCTGCATCCGCCGCAATTCCAGCGCCGTTTATTCCGCCGCCGATGACAATCAAGTCTTGAGTTTTCATAACATCCTCCTACGAATGCGCGAAACAATTCTTTAATGTTCGTTTTCGCTCATAATTGTAATGAAGTTTGATGAAAATGCCAACTATATAACTGATAAAAAACATAACCGCGTGATATGGATAACAATTTATTATCATATCCACATAAACTGTGTGTTTATTAGAAATAAACAACATTGTTAATGTGTTAACAAAAAAGAGAGAAAATAGAATAAGTTAATCAGGTTTTTATTGAGAATAGACGAAAAAAAAGTACCTCGAGAGGTACTTTTTAGGAGAATTGCTAAATTAACATAATTCGAGTTGAACGTTGTGCTGCTCAACAATTTTTTGGATCCCCGCTGGTGGTTCTTGATCGGTAAATAAGTAATCGATCAGATTCATATTACCTAAATTAACCATTGCATTACGACCAAACTTAGAATGGTCAGTCACCAACATTACACAGCGTGAGTTTTCGATAATTGCGCGTTTAGTGCGAACTTCATGGTAATCAAACTCAAGTAGAGAACCATCCATATCAATACCGCTTATCCCCAAAATACCGTAATCAAGACGGAATTGAGAGATAAAATCAAGCGTAGCTTCACCGACAATACCACCATCTCGTGTACGCACTTCACCACCCGCAAGAATTAAGCGAAAGTCTTCTTTGCCCATCAGTAACGTTGCCACATTGAGGTTGTTGGTCACGATACGTAGGTTTTTGTGGTTAATTAATGCATGTGCGACAGCTTCAGGTGTTGTGCCGATATCAATAAACAGTGTTGCACCATCTGGAATTAAGCTTGCTACTCGTTGTGCGATACGTGATTTTTCATCAGACCACATAATTTTACGATCATGATAAGCCGTATTCACGGAGCTTGATGGTAATGCTGCACCACCGTGATGACGTTGGATTTTGTTCTTTTCCGCTAATTCATTTAAATCACGTCGGATTGTCTGTGGGCTGACTTCAAAATGCTCCACCAATTCTTCAGTGCTGACATAGCCCTGTAGGCGTACCAGTTCAATGATGGCATCATGTCGTTGCGTTTGCTTCACAGGTGTCCCCTAATGTTAAAAATATCATGTTAATTTTATTATGATCCACGAGATAATTGATGTCGATTATCCCACAAAGCCATCAATAAGCCGATAAGGAAGCCTGCAAAATGTGCGGCATTTCCGATAGAGTCACCTAAAACGCCCATATAACCCGCTACAATCCACAAAATCGAAAAGACGATTAAGCCTGTTGGCGCACCAATACCTTTTTCTGGATTACGTATGCCCGTTAAGCCTACATAGCCGATTAATGCGTACACAACACCAGAAAGTCCACCGAAGTTGGAGTCTGTAAACAGTGATTGTGCCCAATTACTAAATAGCGCAGAAACGAGCATAATCACAAATAATTTACTGGTGCCGAGTTGCTGTTCTGTTTGGCTGGCGAGATACCACCACATGGCGAGATTAAAGGCGATATGCATCAATGAAAAATGAACAAAAGCTGGCGTGATATAGCGCCAGACTTCAAAGTCTAGACTCTCTTCATAAGGCCATGCGAGGTGGAGCATAACATTATAGTCACCCACCACTTGTTGCCAGATAAAAACGAGGATACATAAAATAATCACCAGTACCGTTAAAGGGCCTGATCGTTGCACCATATTTTTTATCGAAAATGCAGGACGATATTTTATGCCTGTTTTTTGCGGATCACCAGTTTGCCAACTTGCAGCTTGATAGCGTGGGTGAAAAGGCTCACGTAGAAAAGTGTTTAGTTCTTTTTCAACCATATCCAACTGATGTTGGTCTTCTAACCAAAGTGAGATTTGCTGATTTTCATTTTTTGCGTGAATTCGCACACCTTTCGTTGCCATATAATTGACAAATAAATCAGCCGCTTGAGGGTTAGAAAGCGTAATAATGTGGATCATTAATAAAACTCATCTGTAGTTATTGCAGAGAAGTTATCGCTTGTGGAAACTCTCTTAGCCATGCTTCAAAACCACCATTAATACTATAAACGGTTTCAAAGCCCATATTGACCAGATATTGAGCTGCACCTTGGCTGCTATGACCGTGATAACACATCACCATAACAGGCACATCAAAATCAGCATCTTGTAAAAATTGGTTTAGCGTATCATTAGTGAGATGAAATGCGCCGGTAGCATGACCTATGCGATAACTCTGGGGATCTCTTACATCAACTAATATCGCCGATTGAGATGTCCAGAATTGATAGGCTTGTTCAATGCTGAGAAATTGAAACTTATCCATAATTGTCTTATTTATTATATTGTTAATTGATTTATTTGTTCTGAGCGAGAGAACGATACATTTATCATAACGTCAAATCGGTAAAGATGACGTTACACTTTGTAAATGATTATTTTAATAAACAAATCCCCCATGATATCAGTGCAGGTGAGTACCATAGGGGATGTGATACTGAGGGATATCAGTAGTAGGAGTGTTCACCGCGTTGGTGTTCAGTTAAATCTTTCACACCTTTTAACTCTTCTGGGAACAGGTTTAACAGTTCTTTTTCGATACCATCTTTTAAGGTGACATCAATCATGGAACAACCGTTACAACCACCACCGAATTGTAAGATAGCATAACCGTCTTCAGTGATTTCCATCAGACTAACACGACCACCATGACCCGCTAATTGCGGGTTAATTTGTGATTGTAGTACGTATTCTACGCGTTCAATTAACGGTGCATCAGCATCGACTTTACGCATTTTTGCGTTAGGTGCTTTTAGGGTTAATTGTGAGCCCAGTTGGTCAGTGACAAAGTCAATTTCCGCATCTTCTAAGAAAGGTGCGCTGATGTTATCAACATACGCAGAAAGTTTTTCGAATTTAATTTCAGTGTCGTTTGGCTCTACGGCATCAGGTGGGCAATATGAAACGCCACATTCAGCATTAGGTGTGCCTGGATTGATAACGAATACACGAATTTGGGTGTTGGGTTCTTGGTTAGCCAGTAGTTTGGCAAAATGCGCCTGTGCGGCATCAGTAATAATAATCATATCGTCTTGCTCAATAGTTGACTGTTCTGGTTGGTTATCATACGCCCAATTGGCGGTTAACTACAAGGTTCGACAAATCGCCCATACCTCAACAGAGCGTGCTCCCGCACGAAATAACAAAGGTATAATGCTCTTTAATGTCGCACCTGTAGTGATAACATCATCAATTAGTGCCAGATTTTTCCCTGATACCGACACTGTGTTATTTAATACAAATGCATTCTTTAAATTTTGTTGCCTTTGCTTGGCATTAAGATGCGTTTGCACCAGTGTAGCACGAGTTCTTATCAGGGTATCCGGTTGATAAGCACAATTTAGCCACCTTGCCAAAGGCTTAGCGATAGCTTCTACTTGCTCAAAGCCCCTAGACCAACGGCGATGACGATGTGAAGGAACGCTAATAATTCTATCGGGTTTCTGCACCAAATTTTCTCGCCGATGTGAAAGCCATCGCAATAGAAAAAGTCGTGCAAGACATAACGCTATTTGAGGGCGAGGTTGGTATTTATAAAGGTGTAATAATTTATTTAATGGCGGTTGATAGTCAGTGACTGTCAACATCTGTTTCCATGGTGGAGGCGATTGTAAGCAGCGTCCACATAGCATCATAGAGTGGGATGAGGGATATAAACAGCATGGGCAACGATTATGCTGTTTAGGTAAATAACGAATACAACTCGAGCAAATACCTTTAGTATCATAATGTAAGGGTTGACGACATAACCAACAATATCCTGCTATTGTTATCCACATAATGAACATCCTTGTAAAAGAAAAGAGAGCATAACAATGAATAAATTGTATTGGCAGACAATAGGTGAAGGAAAAACGCATCTTGTGCTATTACACGGATGGGGATTGAATGCACAGGTTTGGCAATCATTAATACCGCGATTAAGCTCGCATTTTACACTGCATCTCGTTGATCTCCCTGGATATGGTCGTAGCCAAGGTTTTCCTGCTCTTACATTAAAAGAGATGGCAGAGATTGTTTTTGCCAACGCCCCTGAAAATGCAATTTGGTTAGGTTGGTCTTTAGGTGGATTAGTGGCGAGCCGTGTGGTTTTAGATAATCCCAATCATGTACAAGCCTTGGTTACGGTGGCATCTTCGCCTTGCTTTGGCGCCCATGATGATTGGCCAGGTATCAAACCTGAGGTTTTAAAAGGCTTTGAGCAGCAATTAAATGAGAATTTTCATCGCACCGTTGAGCGCTTTTTAGCGCTACAAACGTTAGGCACCCAGAGTGCGCGTGAGGATATGAAAGCGTTAAAATCCGTGGTATTAGATCAACCACTGCCTTCTGTTGAGGTTCTTAATGGGGGGCTAGAAATTTTGCGTACTGAAGATTTACGAGAAGAGTTGAAAGCTTTGCGTTGCCCTTTTATTCGTTTCTATGGTTATTTAGATGGGTTAGTGCCTCGAAAAGTGGCTGGATTATTAGATGCTATTTATCCTCAATCGCCTTCTGTTATTTTCCGTAATGCTGCACATGCTCCGTTTATTTCGCACCCTGATGAATTTAGTGATGTACTTATTAACGCATGTAAAAAATGATTTCAGATCCGTCAAGATAGAACCCGAATATTGTTTTTCTTGGAGAAAAACTAAACCCCTACAATAAATAGGGGTTTAGTTTTTTTATAACGTATCAGCGTAATTGATAAAGCTTTGTTTGGCATGCGGTGGCTTCAGGGCAACTTTTACAACTGCCTGTGAGACAATCTTCTACATCCACCTCTTCAAGCTTACCCATCAATGTGAGCCGCTCTAACATTGCTTGCACCAAAGGTTCAGGCATATTGAGTTGATGGCTGATAAGACGGGCATCGGCTCGACCATTAAGGGCGATACAATCACGTACTTCTATCAGACTTGCCATCTTACTTTTCCTTTGTCACTTAGTGACAACTACCTTTTGAACAACATTGTTTAGATAATGAAGGTTTATTGCTTAAGTTAATTGTTAGGCGACTACGCGCATTACGCAACAAGATAAATAAAATTAAGTTGAAGATAACCACAGCAGCAATCGTTATGCCACTGCTTTGTGGATGTTCACTGAAGGTTGCCACTTGATAGAACAGGGCTGCCAATGAGTAAGCAATATTTAATCCCCAAAGAATAGAGAAAGTCATCCATCCACGGCTTGTTTCACGGGCAATAGCACCCATGACTGAAACGCAAGGTACATACAGTAAAACAAAGATTAAGTAGCTGTATGCCGCAATGCCTGAACCAAATTTAGCGCCCATGGTGCCCATTGTACCGGTATCCATTTCGCCATCACCTTTACTGGCTTCAATTGGGTTAGAAAGCGCAGCTAGCGTGAAGGTTTCTTTTAAGCTATCCCATGTTTCACCAAAGGCGTCACCAATTTCGCCCCATAGGTCGAATTCTTCAGGATCAAAAGGCTCATTAACAATACTTTCTGCGGTATAGAGGGTATTTAATGTTCCTACTACCACTTCTTTCGCCATTGCACCAGTGACTAAACCAACCGTTGCTTGCCAGTTATCACTGTGAACACCAATAGGTTGAAGTAATGGTGTGATCACTTTACTGACAGACGCTAATGCAGAATCATTGATGTTATCCGCAGGTTTACCTGAGAAGGTAAAGCTGTTTAACGCACCAATAAACATACTGGCGATAATAATGACTTTACCTGCACGTACCACGAAGCCTTTTAGACGTTGCCATGTTTGCATCAGTAACGTTTTTAGGTGAGGAACGTGATAAACCGGCAGTTCCATTACGAAAGGTGAGGCTTCACCACGCATAATGGTGTGTTTTAACAGTAAACCAGTGAGAATGGCGACGACAATACCGAGAAGGTAGAGCGAGAAAACAACACTCGCGCCATTTTTGCCAAAGAATGCAGCGGCAAAAACTGCAAAGATTGCTAAGCGAGCACCACAGGACATAAACGGTGCCATTAATACAGTGATCAGACGTTCTCTTGGTGCATCCAGTGTACGCGCACCCATAATGGAAGGTACGTTACAGCCAAAACCGACAATAAGTGGTACAAATGATTTACCTGGTAAACCCAGAGCCTGCATCAATCTATCCATCACAAAGGCAGCTCGCGCCATATAACCTGAATCTTCAAGAATAGATAAGAACAGGTACATCATCCCGATTTGTGGCACTAATGGCAGAACGGTATTGATACCACCACCGACACCTTGAGCAAGGAAAATCGTTAGCCATTCAGGGAAGTTAAAGGTTGCACCAATCCATTGAATACCATGGATAAAGATAGCTTCAGAGCCACCTTCAAAAGCAGGCTGTAAAGCACCACCAATGTTAATTGCGAGCACAAACATTAAGTACATAACAAACAGGAAGATAGGAACACCTAACCAACGGTTTAATATCACTTTATCGATATTTTGCGTCAGAATATTCGGCTTAATGGCTTCCATATTAATCACGGTATGGCAGATACGCTCAATATTTTGATAACGGGCATCTGCAATGACTAATTCGGGTTCATTGTTATGTTCGTCTTGAATTCGTTGGCGAATGGTTTTGATATCTTCACTAGTGACTTGAGCACGTTGGTGAGTATAGATATCACCCTCTAAACACTGTAATGCCATCCAACGACGTTGCTGTAAATTAAACTCATCGTGATTAATTTTTTCAGCAAGTGCCTCGACTTCATTAAGTAACCATATCGGATAAGACGTCAGTAATTCTTGTGGTTTTTTCTTTTCAGCAGGGAAGGTATCAATGGCTTCTTTGAGTTTATCAATACCTGATGCTTTGGTTGAAACCATTGGAATAACAGGGCAACCCAGTTGCTCTGAAAGTGCCTTGATATCAATTTGCATATCTTGGTGTTCTGCAATGTCGAGCATATTTAATGCCACGATACACGGAATACCAAGCTCAAGTAGTTGCAATGTCAAATAGAGGTTACGCTCAAGATTTGATGCATCAACCACGTTAATCAGCATGTCTGCTTCATTACTTAAAATGAAATGGCAGGCAATTTGCTCATCAAGCGATGTCTGTTCTGAGATTGTCGTTAAAGAGTAAGTTCCGGGTAAATCGACGAGCTCAATTTTATGATTTGCAGTTGTGAAACGACCAACTTTGCGTTCGACCGTTACACCCGCCCAGTTACCTACACGCTGGCGAGAGCCTGTTAACTGATTAAAGAGTGTTGTTTTACCAGCATTGGGATTACCGATAAGGCCTATAGTGAGAGGAGTCATAATAGTGATGCCAATAGTTGTCTTGCCTGGTTGAATGAGAAATAACGATTATTTTTCGTTATGAACCACTTCGCTAAGATTAATGAGTGCGAGATCTTTTTTTCTCAAAATTAGGGATACTCGGTGCGTTTCTATTTGAATAGGATCACCCAGTGGTGCGATACGAATAACGTTAAACACAGCGCCAGGTAACATACCTAAAGATAATAATTTCTGTCTGTATGCTGGGCTAATCTGAGGTGAGTAGCTCAAGATTTTATAACTGTGATTTGGGATCAGAGACATGATTGTCCTTCCACGAATATTGATACAAAGAATAATGATACTGATAATTATTAACGTGTATGAGAATTCACATAATAATATTAAGGTTAATTATAATAAATATTTTTAATGCTAATGAGAATTATAATTATCCTTATTGGGTATAATTTAGCCTAGTCTATGCATATCTGCACTTGATTTAAATCAACCAGAGAAAAGATATTGAGATGAAAATAGACTGTTTACCTTATCTGTTACTAGACAAAAACAGAATGTGAAGATTTGAAATGTCAATGTAGCAACAATATAACAATCAATTGATAATATTAACGGGTCACAATATGACAGCAGATTTTAAGGCGATTAGCATGGCGAGCTCTTCATCGTTTTTTAAATGAAAAGCTCGCGTTGTTATTGTGAATACCCGCTAATTAGTGAGTTTGCTGGTGGCTAAAAAGTTGGTAAATATTGTTCGGGGTATAACTATTGTCTTCGTATGAAACGACCCAATCAGTTATTAATGCGGTGTTGATAGGATAGATTTCACCTTCTTGCATATCCTCAACATAAAATGGCACGTTGAGTAATTTTGCATAAACGGTGTCTCCATCACGAGACTGTGGCACAAACCACATATGCTCTAGCTCTTCCTCTTCACCATAAGGAATACCGAATTTGATCATAAACTGCCACGGGTTTTCAGTCTCTTCGGGTTTGTCTTTTCCTAATAATTTGGAGAGAAAACCACTTTTTTTCTCAACAGGTGGTTGATTGTAGTTATCAAACATAGAAACGAAGTATTCCCAGCGTCGCTTGGCTTTTTCAGACATCTCATAGGTTTCTTCATTGCTACGCAGTAGCATCATCGCTTGCTGCTCTTCATAACCTTTAAAGAAGGTTTCTAAAACCGGATTTTCTTCATTGGTTCTAAATAGCATAGAGGAAGGATGTTGATGATATTCATCACGATCGGCTAAATCACCCAAGAAAACACCATTTGGTGCGCCTTCTGTGTCATAACGCATCTCTTCTAAAGGTCTAAGATTTTCGAGAGGTGTTGATTGATTAATATGGCGAATACCTTCTTCAAAAGGTAATGCAACAAGATACTCCAAACCTGATGATGTTTGACCACAAAGCATTGGTTCACCAAATTCAATTTGACGATGATTAATACTGTTGTTAACAAAGCAGCGGAAGAGCTCAGGAATACCATAGTAAGATTCAAGCATACTTGGAATAACTAAATCGACTTCGGTTAAACCGCAGCGCGCTAATCCATGCGTATGAAACCAGAACATCGTTGGTGGATCATTTTCTGTGTCATAGACAGCATGAATAACATATAAGCTTTCTACTTCAGGATAGAGATCGGGCGTTTCTAATTGGAAGCGTATCCACTCAGGTGTTAATGCCTTACCTGCCGCTGATTCATCTAATGCTAAGACCATTTCAGGTGCGATGATATTAAGAAAATTCAGTTGATGGCGATAGCTTGCTAAAGGATGCAAAGTTTCAGTAAAAAGTGTTTCTAATAATAAATCTTGAGTTGTTGAATTCGCATGCGCGAGTAGTTGTGGTGTAAGTTCATCAGTCGAATACATTGGACGTATTTCGTAATCTTTATCACGAGGGTAAAGACAGACAAAAAAATGTAACTCGTCATCACCATGTTGGCAGCGATAGAAAAAACCATCGTCAATATTTTCACTTAGATAATTTATCTCACCATCAGTGTAATCGGTCTGTTCTTCTAAGCGTTGTTCAATAAGCGCATAGTTTAGTGGCTGTGCAGGAAAGGCCACTATACGAGAGGGCACTTTTTCTCCTTGCCCAGCTGCGATATCTAAGTACTGCTGTCTGTTATCCATATTTTTTATCACTCGTATATTAAAGATAGAAAAATAGGATATCAGGGATAACAAGAGAGGAATAGATGGAGTTATCTGAGCTTGAGAGGGTTATTTAATCTATTGTTAATAATGAGTATTAATGAAAAGTAAAAGAGAGAGCGAGCTATAAAAAATAACGGATATCAATAAGTTATTGATATCCGTTAGATGTAAGCTAATCAAGGCAAATGATTAGCCTTTTGATTATTTACCTTTCAATAATTGCATGATGTCTTCAGTTTTTTCTTCATCGTCATCATCTTCAAACTCAATACCTAGCTCAACCATTAATTCATCAATGCGATCAAGGGTTTTCTCAGTATAAGCCTGCTCTTCTGCGTTGAGTTTTTCACCGTTTTCAAGACGAGACAGTAATTCATCTAAGCGTGCATCGTTTTCTAATAGGTCTAACTCTTGCTCAGGCGTTAAACGAACGGGCTCTGCTTTAACTGGCGCAGGTTTTTTCTTCGCAACTTTTGGTGCATCGCCCACAATCAGAGGGATCGGTTTTTTGCTACCAATACGTGGATCTTTCGGCGCTGTATTGTTCGCTTGCTGTTTATTTTCCGCTTCCTGCTGACGGTTACCGGCAGGATTGCCACGGTGTTTCTTTTGACGTTTACGTTCACGTCCTTCCGCGTTCAGCTCTTCACGCGATTTCTTACGTGCTTTAGCTGCGGGCTTTCTTTTAATCATATTCATAATGGTAACTCGATAGTGATCTTCTTGGTTGCGCAATCTATCAGAAACAAAATTTCAATAAAAGCGCAAATTTAAGACAATTTAATTTTTGCTCACGTACAATGTGCGGTTCATTTCACTATACTTTACTGTGTTGTGACGTCAATTAACGACTAAATTAAATTAATTAACTTAAATTTCTATTTATTATGACATTATCATCTGCACAATTACGTAAACCAGTATATTGGTGGGTTATTGGTTATGCGACTCTTTGGATCTTAGTGAGTTATCTCTTTGACCCTACCGTGCCTTATGATGCCGTTGAGGCTGTCAATTGGGGCACTAACGGAGGGTGGGGCTCCCCCAAAAATCCTTGGTTTGTGGGTTTTATAATGACACCCGCTATTTACGGCGGTATCGATTTTAGCTTTTATTGGTATTTTATCCACTTTATTGTCATTGCTGTTGGGCTACTAGGCGTTTGGAACTTAGCCTACAAGTTGACACAAAATACGAACTTAGCTTGGTTTGCTATGTTGGCGCTTAATTTATCTGGTGTTATCAACTTTGATATTATCCCTTATAACGATAACTATATTCTAGTTGGTTGTTGGGCATGGGCGTTCTATTTTTTCCTTTGTGCGATTAATGATAATCAAAAGTATTGGATTGGCTTCGCTATCGCTATGGGCATTGCCACAATGGGGAAGTATTCATCATTAGCTTTTATCGGTTCTGTGTTTTTATCAAGCCTTTTTGTGCCTAAAGTTCGAACAAGCTATTGTTCTCCTTATTTCTATTTAGCATTAGCTATTTGGTTTGCTTTTGTTATTCCCAATTTTATTTGGTTATGGCAAACCGACTTTGCAGCGTTTAAGTGGGTCGACTCACAAATTGAAAATCGTTTTAATTTACGTACAACGCGTGCTGCGCTGACCGTTTTTTACCCTGTGGTTTTAATGTGGGGAATTTTACGTTTTTATGGTGGACGTGTAAGTTGGTCTGCTTCTAAAGATAGCCAATTACTCAATTTTATTTTTCTGTTTCCATTAACGATTATTTTTATCTGGTTTAGTTTTCATGAAGGGGGGCGTATCAGCGAGTGGTTACAACCCTTTATGTCGATTGCGACTGCACTTTTTGTGGGCTCAATTAGTGTAATGCCTAAACGTTCATTACGTGGCGCACTGTATGGTTTAGGTGTTTTTGGTATGTTGGTTGTTTCTGGTTATACAGTCGTTCAAGCCGCTAATGTGCGTAATGCAGGACAAAAATTTATTGGCGTAAAAAACTTTGTGCAAGATGTTGAACAAGCTTGGCATCAACATTATCACACGCCACTTGCGTATGTGGGCGGTGAGTATATGCATGAATGGGTGACTTTTTATGGTAAAGATAGACCATTATCTTCACAGCCTTGGGTGTTAGAAGAGAATGTGCAACCTCCTAATATTTATAATCGACATATTACACTTCAACAATTAGAAGAAAAAGGTGTCGTATTGGTGAGTGAAGTTGGTTATTACTGTGAAAAAGCACATTTTGATGAAGGATTAAAGTACTGGCCGAGTTTAAAAATAACCGATACTCAAGAGATAATGTTCCGTGCTGAACCAGATGCCATTACTGAGCCAGTTTGTATTGCTTTTGTGGCTCCCAAAACACATAAGGAAAAGTAGAGATGCGTTACGCTGATATTCGGGTCGAAACAGAAAGATTGATATTGCGTCCCTTTGAAATGGGGGATGCTGAAGATTGGTTTAAGATCATGAGTTCACCTGAAGTGACGCGCTACAGGAGCCATCTCCCTTGGCAATCACTGCAAGAAGCGCAGGAAGATATTATTCAAGATATCACTCATATGGAAAGAAAAGAGTATCTGCGCTTAGCGGTAATTGATAAGGCAACACATACATTAATGGGAATGTGTGTTTTCTTTAACCATTATCCTAATTCACGACGTGGTGAAATAGGGTATTGCCTTGATACAATTTATCAAGGAAAAGGCATGATGAAAGAAGCTATGGTGGCGTTTATTGAGTATCTCCATACACATCTATCTGTTCGCCGTTTAGAAGCGGATATCCACCCAGATAATAAAGCATCAGCTGCGTTGTTAGCGAAATTAGGTTTTGAACAAGAAGGGTATCTTAAACAGCGTTGGATTGTGGGTGATGAAGTGTCTGATTCTGCTATTTTTGGGTTGTTATTGCCCATCAAAGTAGAGTAATTGCAGAAAATAGAAAGGCACAAGTGAGATATAACACTTGTGCTTGTCGCTACTTAGCCAAAAAAGAGGCTTGATTTTTTAAGCTTAACGCCTGATTTACTGAAAAAATATCACCACGTACTTCTGGAATACCAAAAGATTTTAATCGAGCACTGTGTTTATCTAAATAAGCTTGAGCGTTTTCTTTTGAATCAAAAAGATAAATACCTCCCGCTTTTTGTGTTTCTTTATTTTCAGTCCAAATTTTCCAAATAAAGCCAGGCTCTTGGTTGATTGATGCAGATAATGTATCCATGGCTTGTGTCATTTCATCACCGAAAGGGCCATGATACGGGAAATCTACTTGTAGAAGCACGTGCATAATCACCTCTTTTCTTATAAAAAACGGCACGTTATTGGTGCCGTTTTGTCTGTATCATAATGATCTTAATTTATTGAGTATTAGAATAAATTATTCAAATCAATAACATGAGTATCAATCAGTAATATTTTTAAAATAAACAGTAGTGAAACAATCACAACACACAGGTTAATTTCTTTCCAGCGGAAAGTCCCTATTTTCATCACACAATAGGCAATAAAACCAAGCGCAATACCTTCGGTGATTGAGAAGCTAAATGGCATCATTACCGCAGTGATAAAGGCAGGAACTGATTCTGTTAAGTCATCCCATTTCACGCGCGTTAAACTTGATGTCATTAACACACCCACATAAATCAATGCACCAGCCGTTGCGTAGCTTGGCACCATGCCTGCAAGTGGTGATAGGAAGATAGCGAGTAGGAAAAGAATACCAACAACAACCGCGGTTAAGCCTGTACGGCCACCAACAGAAACCCCTGAAGTGCTTTCGATAAAGGCAGTGACAGAAGATGTACCCATTGCAGAGCCTGCAACAGAACTTAAGCTATCGACGTATAACGCTTGTTTCATGCGTGGAAACTTGCCTTTGTCATCGGTTAGACCCGCTTTATCTGTTACACCAATTAATGTGCCTGATGAGTCAAATAAGTTAACCAACATAAAGGCAAAAATAACACCAGAAAGACCAATATCTAAAGCACCGACAATATCCACTTTGCCAACAACAGTGGTGATAGAAGGCGGCATAGCAAAGATGCCTTGATATTGAACATCCCCTAAGAGAAGACCAATAACAGTGGTGATAACAATTGAGATAAGAATTGCGGCGTGAATATTACGTGCGGCAAGAATGGCGATAATAAAAAAGCCTAAGGCACCTAATAACACGTTATGAGAGGCAAAGTTACCAATAGTGACGATGGTGTCATTATTCGGAATAATAATACCCGAGTTTTTTAGCCCCATCATGGCGATAAACAGCCCGATACCGCTCGTAATACCAACACGTAAACTCAATGGGATATGGGCAATTATCCAATAACGAATACGAAAGAGGGTCAGTAAAAATAGTCCTACTGCACCCCAGAAAATCGCACCCATCGCGACTTCCCATGAATAGCCCATTGCGCCAACGACGACAAAGGCAAAGAAGGCGTTTAGACCCATTGCAGGGGCAACCGCAATAGGTAAATTTGCAACGAGTCCCATTAAAATACTGCCGAAAGCTGCAATTAAGCAGGTCGTCACGAAGACGGCTTTGATATCCATATTCGCAGCAGCGAGGATTTGAGGGTTAACGAAGATAATATAAACCATCGTTAAGAAAGTCGTGATACCCGCAATTAGTTCAGTGCGAGCGTTTGTACCGTGTTCTTGTAGCTTAAACACACGTTGGAGCAAACCCTGTGAACCAGAATTTGGTGATGACATGCTCATAGACAAAAGATCCCAAAAAAAATGTTTTTCGCTTTATCCTACACAAATAAAACCAGAACCGCACCTAAAAAAGTAATCGATTGCGTCTGTAAGGGATGAAATCTAGAAAATGAGTGCTTTTGAGTGATTAACCTAAACGTTTCTCAATGAATTTCTGTTTTTTAACAGGAAAGATTATTTGCCAAAAAGGACGTTTCTCTTTTTGTGTTGAAAATAATTTGGCTATTTTGTTGGCAATAATTTCTAATGAGAAACAGAGAACAAAATAGATGAAGGCCACAAATAGAAAGACTTCCATTGGATAAACCATGCTGCGATTATTAACTTGTGTTGCTAAGAAAGAAAGTTCACCTACACCCACCACATAGGCTAATGAAGTATCTTTAATTAAGGCTATCCACTGATTTATAAATGAAGGCACCATCATTCGCAATGCTTGCGGTAATACGATATGCCATAGGACTTGCCAACGATTAAATCCTAAAGATAATCCTGCCTGCCATTGCCCTTTCCCTATTGCCAAAATACCCGCTTTGACACCGTGCGCAATATAAGACGATGTAATCAACGCGAGAGCACAAATCACGGTCGTGATTTCAGGAATTTCCATTCCCAATACAACGGGCAATAGAAAATAGACCCAAAATATCAACATAATCACAGGAATAGCACGGAAAAAGCCTAAAAAAGCCGCAAAAAGGTTAACCCATACACCTCTGAGCATAGCCAGTGCAATACCACCCAATGTACCCAAAATAATAGATGCAATACCCGCAATGATACTGATAAAGACGGTCAGCGCTGCGCCTTCTAAAGGCCCGTCAGGATAAGCGCCGAAGAGTAGGTACTGCCAGTTATCAGCAATAACAGTAAAGTCCATATTTAATACCCTTGTGCTAATTTACGTTGCTGATGCCATTGTCCCCACGCTTCCATCAAGGCTATTGCTGCAATATAAAGAATGGTTGCGACACCAAAGGCTTCAAAGGTACGTAATGATTCGGTTTCAACTTGTCTTGATGCGTAAGAAAGCTCCGCAACACCAATAGCCATAGTCAGTGATGAGTTTTTTATCACATTCATGTATTGACCCAGCAAAGGAGGCAGAGCAATACGAAAGGCTTGAGGTAAAATCACATAACGCATAGATTGCCACTGTGTTAACCCTAGTGCTAAAGAGGCATATTTTTGCCCTTGTTTAACACCTTGAATACCGGCTCTTAGCTCTTCGGCAATAAATGGGGTTGAGTAAAATGTCAGACCTACAATGCCAGCTAAAAACTCAAAAGAAGGCCAAGCAAGCGTTAATCCTAGAAAGGAAATTTCATGAGGCGTATTTAGCCACATCATGGCACTTTGCGGCAGAATTTCTCCTGATGCGAAATACCAGAAGAACAACTGCACTAACAGTGGTGTATTACGGAACAGTGAAGTATAAGCAGTGGCCAACCAGCGTAATGGTACAAAAGCGCTATCTCTTGCAGCACTGAGGGCAAAGCTCATTAATGTTGCAATGACAATAGTCCAAAAAGAGATAAGCAAGGTGATTAGAAAACCGTTCCAAAGCCAGCTTAAATAGTGTGGCTCAAGAAGGTAATGTGAAAGAAATTGCTCAAACATATAATAAACCTATTGCAGACACCAAACCCCGCAGAAGCGGGGTAGGTGTTTTAATAAAGGAATAACTTTGTTTTTAATGAGAGAAGAAAGTTATTACGCTTTAAGGATCAAGATTGTGGTGTTTGCTCTGATAATGGAGCAAATTTGAAATCGCCACGAGGTTGCGCTGATTTTGTTTCAGGGCCAAACCAACGATTGTAGATTTCGCCTGCTTTGCCTTCTTTTTCTAATCTTAATAGCGTGTTGTTGATTTCGTTGATTAAGCGATCTTCGCCTTTAGCGGCGGCTACCGCTTGGTATTCACGCGTAATGCTAAACGGTGAGATTTCAAAGTCAGTTTTTACAGCATCAGGTAAATTTGCTAATAAACCCACGAGTTTTGCATCATCTTGCGTGATAGCTTGTACGTTACCATTGCGTAATGCAGCGAAAGCGAGTGGTGTATCGTCATAAGAGATAACTTTGGTGTCAGGATAGCGTTCACGTAAAGTGATTTCTTGTACGGTACCTTTATCAGCACCAATACGCAGTGAGTGGATTTGTTCAGGTTTGGTTAAAACACCTTTGCGTGCAATGAATTTTTGCCCTGTTGCAAAGTAAGGTACAGAGAAATCGACTTGTTTAGCGCGTTCATCCGTGATGGTGAAGTTAGCCGCGATCAAATCGACTTTTTTTGAGCTTAACAGTGGAATACGGTTTGCTGGATTAGTTGGACGTAGTTCCAGTTTTACACCTAAATCTTTGGCGATCTCGTTGGCGATATCCGCATCATAACCTGCGAGTTTTTTGGTTTGAGGATCAATAAAGCCAAAAGGAGGATTGCTATCAAAAATCGCGATACGTACTACACCTGCTTTTTTTATATCATCGAGTTTATCTGCTTTTGCAATACCAGAGAAAAGCACAGAGCCTGCAATTAATGCGGTTACCAAAACACGTAATTTCATATTCACCCCAAAGAAAAAGAATTATCATCGTTATGTTGGATATCACGCTATCAAGTTGATCTAAGTTCATAAAATAATAAAAATTGATATCGATATGCTTTTAAGGAATAAGGTGAGAAAAAGCGTTGAGCTAGAACGGTATTAATTTATGAGAGAATAAAAAAACAGCGACATAAACGTCGCTGTTTTGAAGAGAAGAAAAAGAGGGAGAAATTTATTTAGAGGTGTTGTTGTCGTCGTTTTTTGTCAGCATTCTTTCTACTTGATCACCACCAAGATGGCGGAAATCATGACCTTTCACGTAATAGAAAATAAATTCACAAATGTTCTGGCAACGATCGCCAATACGTTCAATAGAACGAGCACAAAATAAAGCGGTTAGCACACTTGGAATGGTGCGAGGATCTTCCATCATATAAGTCATTAACTGGCGGACGATACCTTCATACTCATTATCAATTTTTTCATCTTCACGATAGATACGCACTGCTTCATCGACATCCATACGGGCAAAAGCATCAAGAACATCGTGCAGCATTTGTATGGCGTGTTGACCTAACGATTCTAAGCTCACAAGCAGAGGTTGATGCTGGTGTGAAAACTTTTCAAGCGCAGTTTTACAGATTTTTTCAGCAACATCACCAATACGTTCTAATTCAGCGATCGTTTTTGATATTGCCATAATTAAACGTAAGTCACTCGCTGTTGGTTGACGCTTAGCAATAATTCGCATACACGCATCATCAATGGCGACTTCCATCATATTAACGTTATGGTCACCTTGGATCACTTCATTTGCCAAGGCTTGGTCTTGGTTATGCATTGCCATAATGGCTTTTTTCAGTTGCTCTTCAACAAGCCCCCCCATAACCATAAGCTCAGTGCGGATATGCTCTAACTCAGCATTAAATTGACCAGAAATATGCTTATTGTGATTTAAATTATCCATTAATTGCCTCGTTATCAGCCATAACGCCCAGTGATGTAATCTTCAGTTTGTTTTTTCGCAGGACGCGTAAATAACGTATCCGTATCGCTAAACTCGATTAATTCGCCTAAATACATAAATGCAGTGTAATCAGAACAACGTGCGGCTTGTTGCATGTTATGTGTCACGATAACCACGGTATATTCTGATTTGAGTTCACTAATCAGCTCCTCTATACGACCAGTAGAGATAGGGTCGAGAGCAGAACAAGGTTCATCCAGTAATAAAACTTCAGGACGGATTGCGATACCACGAGCGATGCATAAACGCTGTTGCTGACCACCAGAGAGACTATATCCACTCTGATGTAATTTATCTTTGGTTTCGTTCCATAATGCGGCTTTGGTCAACGCCCATTGAACGCGCTCATCCATATCAGCACGAGAGAGCTTTTCAAATAAGCGGACACCAAAGGCAATATTGTCATAAATCGACATTGGGAATGGTGTTGGCTTTTGGAATACCATCCCAACTTTGGCGCGTAATAGTGCGATATCTTGCTTATCTGTCAGGATATTGTTGCCATCTAACAGAATTTCACCTTCAGCACGTTGTTCACCATAAAGCTCATACATTTTATTAAAAGTACGCAGTAAGGTCGATTTACCACAGCCAGAAGGGCCGATAAATGCCGTCACCTTATTTTTGGCAATATCTAAAGAGATATTTTTCAGCGCATGGAATTTACCGTAGTAGAAGTTCAAATCACGAACTTGAATTTTATTTCCTGCGTTATCATTAGCCATAATCATTCAACGTCTCTCTTGCTTAACTTTCTGCGTTAACCGTGCTTGCGTTTAGCAAACAGCACGCGCGCAATAATATTGATAAATAGAACACAGAGGGTGATAAGTAATACGCCAGCCCAAGCAAGCTCTTGCCATTGTGCAAAAGGACTCATGGCGAACTTAAAGATAGTCACAGGTAAGTTAGCTATCGGTTCGTTTAAGTCTGTGCTCCAGAATTGATTTGATAGTGAAGTAAATAACAGTGGGGCAGTTTCACCTGCAATACGTGCAATCGCTAATAATACACCTGTGATAATGCCTGATACCGAGGCTTTTAAGGTGATTTTAGAGATCATCTTCCACTTTGGTGTGCCTAATGCGTAAGCGGCTTCACGCAAGCTATCTGGCACTAACTTCAACATATTTTCAGTGGTACGAATAACAATAGGAATTTGCAGTAACGCTAATGCGATAATTCCAGCCCATCCTGAAAAGTGCTGCATCTGTGCAACAACAATGGTGTAGACAAAGAGTCCGACAACGATTGATGGTGCTGACAGCAAAATATCGTTAATAAAACGGGTAGTTTCAGCAAGCCATGAACGACGACCATATTCAGCAAGATAAATCCCTGCAAGAATACCTAACGGTGTTCCAATAACTGTCGCCCATAAAATTAGTAATCCACTACCGACAATGGCGTTCGCCAATCCACCACCATCAGTATTTGGCGGAGGCGTCATTTCAGTAAAAAGGGCTAACGACATGCCATCAAAGCCTTTTGTGAACGTAGAGAATAAAATCCACGTTAACCAAAAAAGACCAAATGCCATGGTAGAGACTGATAAAAACAGCGCGATACGGTTTTTTTGACGGCGCCAAAGTTGGCGTTTATGGCGTACACGCAATTCACTTTCTGTTTGAACTTGTAATGAAGAAGAGGATGTTTTGGACATATTAACGCGCTCCTTCATTCTTAGATAAACGTAATGTCATAAACTTAGAAATCGCAAGGACGATAAAGGTAATGACAAACAAGATAAGCCCTAATTCCATCAATGCCGCAGTATGTAACCCCGTTTCGGCTTCCGCAAATTCGTTGGCTAATGCAGAGGTAATACTGTTACCTGGCATAAACAGTGAGGCTGAATCTAATTGGTAGGTATTACCGATGATAAAGGTTACCGCCATGGTTTCACCTAAGGCGCGACCTAATCCCAACATAACACCACCAATCACCCCATTACGGGTATAAGGCAGAACGATATTCCAAATCACTTCCCATGTTGTACAGCCAATGCCGTAGGCAGATTCTTTCATCATAACGGGAGTCTGTTCAAACACATCACGCATCACAGAAGCAATATAAGGAATGATCATGATAGCGAGGATAACACCCGCAGCTAAGATACCAATACCAAAAGCAGGGCCAGAGAAAAGCTCGCCAACGATAGGAATGGAGGACATCACATTACCTACAGGCTCTTGGAAATAGGTTGCAAAGAGTGGTGCGAAGACAAACAGCCCCCACATACCATAAACAATACTAGGAATAGCGGCGAGTAACTCGATAGCAATACCTAATGGGCGTTTTAACCAGTTAGGCGCTAATTCGGTTAAGAAAAGGGCGATACCAAAACTGACAGGCACCGCAATAACCAATGCGATTATCGAGGTCACAATGGTGCCGTAAATAGGCACTAATGCACCAAATTCCTGTGCAGGAGGATCCCACTCTTTCGACCATAAGAATGAAAGGCCGAATTGTTGAATACTTGGCCATGAGGCGAAAATCAGTGAAACAATGATACCTGTTAAAAGCAAAAGCGTAATCAACGCAGCTAGGCGAACTAGTGCGCTGAAAATAACGTCCCCTCGTTTACTAGGGGCCTTTATTACCGTTGTGTGCTCGGCCATAAAGCCTCTTTTAATTTATTACCCCCTGTTTGTCAGGGGGTGAACGTTAACTTATCTCTTAATGGTTGCCGTTTTATTAGTAAATCGGTTTACCATTACTGTCTTTGATACTTGTTTTCCATGCTGCACGAATTTGCTCTACAACTTCGGTTGGCAATACTGCGTAATCTAGGTTTTTCGCTTCCTGATTACCTTTGTCGTAAGCCCAGTTGAAGAAATTCAGTACTTCTTTACCTTTTACGGCATCTTTTTGTGTTTGATGCACTAAGATAAAGGTGGTTGAAGTAATCGGCCATGCGTTTTCACCTTTCTGGTTAGTCAGGTCTTGTGCAAAGCTTTTGCTCCAATCAATTTTTCTTGCTGCGGCACTAAAACTGTCAGCTGTTGGTGCGATTGCCTCGCCATCAGCTGTGACTAATTTAGTATAAGCAAGATTGTTTTGTTTCGCGTAAGCATATTCAACATAACCAATTGAACCTGGTACACGTTGAACGAATGCCGCGATACCATCATTCCCTTTTCCACCTAAGCCTGTCGGCCATTTTACGGTAGAGCCTGCGCCTACTTCATCTTTCCATGCACTATTTACTTTTGATAAGTAGCTAGTGAAAACGAATGATGTACCTGAACCATCAGCACGGCGAATAACCGCGATATTTTGGTCTGGTAATTTTACGCCTGGATTGAGTTTTGTAATGGCAGGGTCATTCCATTTCTGGATCTTGCCTAGATAGATATTACCGATAGTGTCGCCATCTAAGGTCAGTTCACCTGATTTGATACCAGGAATATTGACTGCCATAACAACGCCACCAATCACGGTAGGGAATTGGAATAAACCGTCAGCTTGTAATTTGTCGTCTGCTAATGGCGCATCAGAAGCACCAAAATCAACGGTATTTGCAATGATTTGTTTAACACCACCAGAGGAGCCAATGCCTTGGTAGTTAATTTTGTTACCCGTTTCTTTCTGATAGGAATCTGCCCATTTAGCATAAACTGGGGCAGGGAACGTTGCGCCAGCACCAGTCAGTGAGGTCGTTGCCTGTGCAGAAAGAGCGGTCATTGAAAACGCAGCGGCAATGACACTAGTCAGGGTGGTACGCATCAGTTTCATAATCCCTCCTGTGGGATAGGTAGAATAATTTTCGACATCTATCAACTTCGGTTACGGTACGCACAGACAATAGGTCAGTTTGATGACAATTAAATGTCTTAATTGTGACAGTTTTATGACAAAGCGAAAAAATGATGAAATATTTATAGGAGGAGAGAAATGAGAATAGAAATGGTGTAATAAAATGCACTTCAATATTTGAAATAGAGTGGGCTAATCATTCTCGTCTTCACGTTCTTTTAATGGGAAGTTAGCTCGAATTAATAATCCGCCTTTAACGCTATCATCAAGTTCAACATAGCCGCCGTGGGCATCCATGATACGGCGAATAATGGATAATCCTAAACCCGCACCCGTTGAGCTTCGAGCTTGTTCGCCCTGAACAAAAGGTTGGAAAAGACGTTGTCTATCTTCTTGTGGAATACCAGGGCCATCATCTTCTACTTGAAACCATGCATATTCTTCATTTTTCCCACTCGAAACACTGACCCAACCATTACCATAGCGATTGGCATTGACAATCATATTGGCAAGGGCGCGTTTTACTGCAATAGGGTTGGCGGTGATATTAATGGGTTCAGGATGAAGATGTTCTTCACTGATTTTTCCTAAATTAGATTCAGCTGAAATGACTTCTTGTAATAGATTATTCATATCACACAGTTCTAAAGACATCTCTTTACCTGTGCGCATATAGTCTAAGAATTGCCCAATAATGGCATCACAATCTTCGATATCTTTATTGATAGAGTCTGCGAGGTAACTATCTTCGGGACTCATCATTTCAGTTGCTAGACGAATTCGAGTCAGTGGTGTACGTAAGTCATGGCTAACACCTGCCATAACAAGCGTTCTATCATTATCCAGTGAGCGAATACCTGATGACATCTGGTTAAAAGCACGAATAATTGAGCGCATTTCAGAAGAGCCAGATTCAGGAATAGGAGGAGGAATAACGCCTTTTCCGATACGGCGCGCAGCGTACTCCACTTCATTAAGTGGGCGATTTTGAAAACGATTATAAAGCCAGAAAAAAGCGACAACGATAATAATGAAAATAATCGTTTGTCGGTAAACAGGCAGTAAGAAGTTTTGCCCTAATTCAGTGAGTGGAACACGGATCCAAAGTGAGGGGGACATATGCGTATTAACCCATAGCACAGGGTATTCTAGCGTGTTTTCAACCCAGATCTCTGTTTTTCCTCCCAGATATTCAGACATCTGTTCACTTAATTCATCATTGATTTTGGCCCAATAGAGCCCTTCCTCAAGCGCGGCTTCTTTATCAAAAAAAGAGATACCGAGTTCGGTATAGATTTTATTGCGTAAAGCAGGGGAGATTTTTAGCGGGGTGCCGTCTACTAGGATCAGTTCTTCAGGCATTAAAGTGCGTATTTCATACGCTAAAACTTTATTAAATTGCTGAAGGCTTGGCCCAACAATAAGGTGTTGCACAACGATATAACTGGCTATCAAGCTAAAAAAAAGTAGCGAGATAACCAGAAATAACGAGCGTGTCAGTTTATTGTGGGGTGAAAGCCTCAGCCTTCTCATTGAACGCTGGTTCCATCAGGAACGAAGACGTAGCCGAGTCCCCAAACTGTTTGAATATAGCGAGGATGTGTTGGGTCCTCTTCAATCATGCGACGTAAACGTGAAATTTGGACATCGATTGAACGCTCCATCGCACTGTATTCACGACCACGAGCAAGGCTCATTAATTTATCACGAGAAAGTGGTTCACGAGGGTGAGATACCAGTACTTTCAATACGGCGAATTCACCACTTGTCAGAGGCATATGCTCTTCTTCGTGGAACATTTCACGCGTACCAAGGTTTAGCTTGAACTTACCAAAAGAGATAATGGTGTTATCTTGTGAAGGTGCGCCAGGCAATTCATTTGCTTGACGACGAAGAACTGCGCGAATACGTGCTAGTAGTTCTCTTGGATTAAAGGGTTTTGAGATGTAATCATCAGCACCGATTTCAAGTCCAACAATTCTATCAACCTCTTCCCCTTTCGCAGTAACCATAATAATAGGAATAGGGTTGTTTTGGCTTCTTAAGCGGCGGCAAATAGATAGGCCATCTTCACCAGGAAGCATTAAATCGAGCACAATAAGATGGATAGATTCGCGAGTGAGCAGACGATCCATCTGATCGGCGTTTGCAGCAGTACGGATTTGAAAACCCTGCTCTGTCAAATAGCGCTCTAAGAGTGAACGCAGACGTAAATCATCATCCACGATTAGCACTTTATAACTTTCTTGCATTTTTTAAGCTCCCGAAGTGCAAATGCTTTTATTAGCGAATTCTATCATTGATAAGAATATTAAACCAAAACCAAAGAATAAATGTTAATAATTTATAGATAAAACTTGTTCATTAGCTCTAGTAAAGGGGATAAAACTATTTATTTATCTTATTCTGAATGATATTTGATAGATAATACGCAGTAATTAACTTCACCGCCTGGTGTCTGCACGCTAATTTCATCATCAACTTGCTTACCAATAAGCGCTCTGGCAACAGGGGAATCAATAGAAATCCACTGTTTTGCTGGATCAAATTCATCGGGGCCCACAAGCCTAAAGGTTTTGACATTTTCGTCATTATCTTCAAGCGTGACCCAAGCACCGAAATAGACTTTTCCTTCTTGGCGAGGATCTGGGTCAACAATTTTTAGTTCATCAAGACGCTTTGATAAAAAACGAACACGCCTATCAATTTCACGTAATCGCTTCTTTCCATAAATATATTCAGCATTTTCTGAACGGTCACCTTGTGCCGCTGCTTCTGAAACCGATTGTGTGACACGCGGGCGCTCTTCTTTCCAAAGATATTTTAGCTCTTTGTCTAAGGCATACCAGCCATCACGAGTAATATAGTTACTTTTTGCCATTACGAATAAAAACTATCATCAACATTGAATTTCATAAAGGTACTATAGCGTGAATGTTAAAATAATCTGTTAATTTCCTCATAATTGTCGAGCTAGATAGGAAATTTGCCAAATTTTTTTAATGCTCTGCGTGTATAATAGCCATCTTTTTTAACTATTCCTCTCGGTAGGTAAATATTTTATGAATGAATCATTAAGCCGAATTATTGCAGATGAGCTCTCTGTTAAGCCCCAGCAAGTCCTTTCGGCTATAACGTTACTGGATGAAGGGAATACGGTGCCATTTGTTGCCCGTTATCGTAAAGAGGTCACAGGCGGATTAGATGATACGCAATTACGTCAATTAGAAACTCGCCTCAGTTACTTACGGGAACTCAACGATCGCCGCCAAACAATTTTAAAATCAATTGAAGAACAAGGAAAACTGACACCAGAACTGCGCTCTTCAATTAATGAAACTCAAAGTAAAACAGAACTGGAAGATCTCTATCTTCCTTATAAGCCTAAGCGCCGTACTCGTGGTCAGATAGCGATTGAAAATGGATTAGAACCCTTAGCGGATTTACTGTGGAATGAACCACAAAATAATCCAGAAGAAGCGGCAACCGCTTATATCAACGCAGAAAAAGGTGTTGATGACACCAAAGCCGCTTTAGATGGCGCACGTTATATTTTGATGGAACGTTTTTCAGAAGATGCGGGATTATTAGCAAAAGTTCGCCAATATTTATGGAAAAATGCGCATCTTGTTGCCAAAGTGATTGAGGGTAAAGAAGCTGAAGGGGCGAAGTTTAGTGATTATTTTGATCACCATGAGCCTATCGCTAATGTTCCCTCTCACCGCGCATTAGCTATGTTTCGTGGTCGTAACGAAGGTATTCTTCAATTATCACTTAATCCAGATCCGCAATTTGAAGAAGCACCCAAAGAGAGCTACGGCGAACAACTGGTTACAGAGCATTTAGGGTTACGTTTAAATAATCAACCTGCGGATAGTTGGCGTAAAGCTGTCGTAAGCTGGACTTGGCGTATAAAAGTTTTAATGCATATTGAAACCGAATTAATGAGCCAACTACGCGAAAAAGCGGAAGAAGAAGCAATTAATGTTTTTGCACGTAATCTTAATGATTTGTTGATGGCAGCGCCTGCTGGCATGCGTGCCACAATGGGGCTTGATCCAGGTTTACGTACAGGTGTTAAAGTTGCAGTTGTTGATAGCACCGGCAAATTAATTGCTACAGATACAATTTATCCACATACAGGACAAGCGGATAAAGCGGCGGCAAGTGTAGCTGCGTTATGTATTAAGCATAATGTTGAATTAGTAGCGATTGGTAATGGTACGGCGTCTCGTGAAACAGAGCGATTTTTTGCTGAAACAGTAAAACGCTATCCAGAAGTGAAAGCGCAAAAAGTGATTGTTAGTGAAGCGGGCGCATCGGTATATTCAGCGTCAGAGCTTGCTGCTAATGAATTCCCTGATTTAGATGTTTCTATCCGTGGTGCGGTTTCTATCGCGCGTCGCTTACAAGATCCTCTGGCTGAACTTGTAAAAATTGATCCTAAATCAATTGGTGTGGGTCAATATCAGCATGATGTTAGCCAAACATTATTAGCGAGAAAACTTGATACTGTCGTTGAAGACTGTGTGAATGGTGTTGGTGTTGACTTAAATACAGCATCAGTACCGTTACTAACGCGTGTTGCAGGGCTTAGCCAATCTATTGCTCAAAATATTATTAGCTGGCGCGATGAAAACGGTCGTTTTGTTGATAGAAAACAGTTACTCAAAGTGGCACGTTTAGGGCCGAAAGCCTTTGAACAATGTGCCGGTTTCCTACGTATTCGAGATGGTAAAAACCCGCTTGATGCTTCAACGGTTCACCCTGAAGCGTATCCTATTGTTGAAAATATTCTGCAATCTACCCATCAGAAAATTGATGATTTAATGGGTAATAGCGCTTTAATTTCACAAATAGATGCAAGAGCATTTATTACAGAGCAGTTTGGTCTGCCAACGATTAATGACATTTTAAAAGAGTTAGCAAAACCAGGGCGCGACCCACGTCCAGAGTTTAAAACGGCGACTTTCGCTGAAGGTGTCGAAACGATGAATGACTTAGTTAGTGGCATGATCCTTGAAGGAACTGTGACCAACGTGACTAATTTCGGTGCATTCGTTGATATCGGTGTACACCAAGATGGCTTGGTTCATATCTCTTCTTTAGCAGATCGATTTATTGAAGATCCACATACTGTGGTGAAAACTGGAGATATTGTTAAAGTTAAAGTTCTAGAGGTTGATTTAGCTCGTAAGCGCATCGCACTGACTATGCGTTTAGATGAAGTCGCGGGTGATAGTGATAAAAAACCATCATCATCAAATACCACGAATTCTGTTAGAAATAACAAAGGGCAAAAACCAGCTCGTAATAACCGTCAGCCAATGAATAATGGTAATAATGCAGGAAATAGCGCAATGGGTGATGCTTTAGCAGCAGCTTTTGGGAAAAAACGCTAATCGCTAATAGTGCATTTATTGCTATCGCATTAGTGAGTAAAAAGAACGAAAATAATGAGCGTGATATAATCAATATTGGTTATATCGCGTTTTTTATTACATATGATTTAGATGTTTTCTTTAGATGAAAATATTTATAAGAACTAATTAAATAGCAAAGTAATATAAATTATCTTCCATTTTTTTTATAGGTTTAATTTTAAACTGACTTAAGGGATATTGAAAAAATAATAGATAAAGCATTCTCTGTTTTATCTCTATATTTATTTGTTATTATTTTTATCATCCATCATCTATTCTCCCCATCGCCGATTGCCTTTATATTATCAAATAAGGGTTGATAGCCTTTTAACCTTATTATTACTGAGGTTTTTAAGGGTGACTCCTTGAGCTAAAACTGAAAAGTATTATTTCTGTTTATATCAACTCTACTTCAATTAATAGAATGAATATCTATGGGTTTATTTCACCTTTATTGGGTTATTAATATGAATTTAAATAAATTATCGTTTGGTTTGATCATGATTTCTGCTTCATTACTAGCAGGGTGTGCATCAGAATCTTCACGCTCTTTAGAAGTGGCTAAAGTAGCAACCTATAACACGACTTACACAGGTGCAAAAAGCGCGATTTCTATCGGTAAGTTTGATAACCGTTCTAGTTATATGAATGGGATCTTCTCTGATGGAGTTGATAGATTAGGAAATCAATCCAAAACTATTTTAATGACGCACTTACAACAAACAGGGCGTTTTAATGTATTAGACAGAGCCAATTTATCTGAATTAAAAGAAGAAGCCGGCATTAAAGGGCAAAGCCAACAATTGAAAGGCGCTACTTATGTGATCACTGGCGATGTGACAGAATTTGGTCGTAAAGAAGTCGGTGATCGTCAATTATTCGGTATTTTAGGTCGCGGTAAAACACAGGTTGCTTACGCAAAAGTGAATTTAAACGTTGTGAATGTGAATACATCAGAAGTCGTGTTCTCATCTCAAGGTGCGGGTGAATACGAGCTTTCTAACCGTGAAATCATTGGGTTTGGTGGAACAGCAAGCTATGACTCAACACTGAACGGTAAAGTGCTTGATTTAGCTATTCGTGAAGCAGTTAATAACTTAGTTGCAGGTATTGAGAGCAATGCTTGGCAGCCTTCAAAATAATACGCTTTTATAAGGATATAACGATGTCTAAATCATTAATAGGCCTTATTTTTGGGGCTTTATTACTGACGGGCTGTGCAAGTGGCCCTAAACCACTTTATAACTGGGACAGTTATCAACAAGTGGTATATCAGCACTACCAACAAAGTGAAAGTGATCCTCAAGCGCAAATTGATGCATTGAAGAAAAGTATTGAGCTTTCTCGTGCTAAATCATTGGGTATTCCGCCAGGATTACATGCACATTTAGGGATGTTATATGGTGCGACGGGTGCATTAGATTTAGCAATGGCCGAATTTAATGAAGAAAAAGTACTTTACCCTGAATCAGCGGAATTTATGGATCGTCTGATGAAAAACAAAGGAATGCAAAAATGAGTCGCTTATTCGCTTTAATATGCTTGGCTTTTGCGTTGGTATTAACGGGTTGCGCCCAACCTATCAAAACAGATTACACTGCCTTTAAACAGAGTAAGCCAAAAAGTATTCTTGTATTAGTACCTCAAAACCATACAACGGAAGTTGGAGCGGGGCACAGTTTCTTATCTCAAGTAACATATCCTTTGGCAGAAGCGGGATATTATGTTTTCCCTGTTGCTGTCGTTGAAGAGACATTTAAGCAAAATGGTTTATCCATGGCTGGGGATATTCATGCAGTAAGTCCTAATAAACTACGTGAAATCTTTGGTGCTGATGCTGTTTTATACTTAGATATCACAGAGTTCGGAACGACATATCAAATTATTTCTAGTGATACGCGAGTTACCGTTACTGCTAAGCTTGTTGACCTTCGTAATGGTGGTGTGTTGTGGAGTAGTTCTGCAACGGCATCAAGTACGGAAACAGACGGTTCATCAGGTAGTTTAGTAGGGATGTTGGTCTCAGCTGTTGTGAATCAAATTGTGAATACAGTATCAGACAAAAGCTACCAAATTGCAGGTATAACAAGTGTACGTTTACTTTCAGCAGGAAATGCGAACGGTATTCTATATGGTCCTCGCTCTCCTAGTTATGGTAAAGAAGCAGAATAAGCAAATGCAATAAAATAAGCATAAGAATGAAAAGGCTCTGTTTAATTAATTTAAAATAAGCAGAGCCTTATTTTATTTGCGAAATAATAATTATTCTTATTTGATGTTGGGTAATACTACCTATATTTATCACAGAATAAGTATGAAATAGAGAGTAAATAAAAAAGAGGAGTTGTCATTGAAAGGATAAACCATCCTTGGTTGCCAGTCCGTTTCCTTCCGTGGTTAATAATCCATAATTCGGGTATATAAAAGAGACTGATTAAATAAGAGAAACGTCAAAGAGAATAAGATAAGGTATGGGGGATGCTATCTTTCCTTGTAATATAGCGACCTTTATTCTTTAAATAGTCCTCAAATTTAAATCAAAACACGACCTAGTTGGATATTAATCAATGTTTGTCTCTAGGATATGTAATATTATAATTTAGGTAAAGATATAATTGTTACTATTATTATAATCATCGAATTAAGAGGGAATAAAAGAATAATAAAACTAATATAACGAGATATTTAATTAATTTAAATCGTATTTTGAGTAATATATCGTTTTAAACTCGGCGTAAAAGTTCTCCTCTGATATTTCACGATGAATTAAAACCACTAACATATTGAATAAACTTAATTTATTTATGAATATCTTTAATGGATAAGACTATTTTTACATAATGTGATTTGCATCACGTCATATATTTGAGTGTTATTGCCTATCAATAAGAAGATAGGGATTTATTCGATACCTCTTTCGATCATATTCAGTTCCCGATTTATTGGTTACACTATTCTTTCAGATATTCATAATGTCTGTTTGCTGGTATGAGATATCAGCGGTTCACTTTTGGAAGGTAGAGGCATGTCAGAACAAACAATTATTTGGGATCTTGACCTGATCCATAAGTATAACTATTCAGGTCCTCGCTATACATCATACCCAACAGCATTAGAGTTTAATCAGCAATATGGCGATGATGATTTTATCAAAGCGACTCAACGCTATCATGAGCGCCCTTTATCGCTTTATGTTCATATTCCTTTCTGCCATAAGCTGTGCTATTTCTGCGGCTGTAATAAAATTATTACGCGCTATAAACATAAAGCAGATGAATATCTTGATGTTTTAGAAAAAGAAATTATTAACAGAGCACGCTATTTTAAAGACAGAAAAGTGACTCAAATGCATTGGGGCGGGGGTACACCTACTTTTCTGGATAAGCAACAAATTAGTCGATTGGTTTCGCTATTACGTCACCATTTTCATTTTGTTGATAATGCAGAACTCTCTATTGAGATTGATCCTCGTGAAATTGAGCTAGATGTTATCGACCATCTACGTCATGAAGGATTTAATCGCCTAAGTATGGGGGTGCAAGATTTCAATAAAGAAGTGCAACAAAAAGTAAATCGTGAGCAAGATGAAGCATTTATTTTTGCATTGGTAGAGCGTGCGCGTGAAGTGGGTTTTCACTCCACCAGCATTGACTTAATTTACGGCTTACCTAAGCAAACCAAAGAGAGTTTTGCCTTTACATTAAAACGCGTTATTGAACTATCACCAGATAGATTGAGTGTTTTCAATTATGCGCACTTACCTAATTTATTCGCGGCTCAGCGTAAAATTAAAGATGAAGATCTCCCTTTAGCAGAAGAGAAGTTAGAAATATTACAAGAGACAATTTCTACGCTGACAACAAACGGCTATCAGTTTATTGGTATGGATCACTTTGCTAAACCGGATGATGAATTAGCGGTTGCTCAGCGTAAAGGTATTTTACACCGTAATTTCCAAGGCTATACCACTCATGAAGAGTGTGATTTATTAGGCATGGGAGTTTCTGCAATAAGTATGTTAGGTGATAACTATGCGCAAAATGAAAAAGTATTGAAAGAGTATTATGCGCGCGTTAATAGTGAAGGAAATGCACTATGGCGAGGTTTATCTCTGACTAATGATGATTGTATTCGCCGTGATGTGATTAAAACCTTAATTTGTAATTTTAGTCTGCGTTTTTCTGATATTGAAAAAATGCACAATATTGTCTTCCATGACTATTTTAAAGAAGATTTAGAATTACTTGTGCCAATGAAGAATGACGGTTTAGTTGAAATAACAAAAGATGGTATTCAAGTAACACCAAGAGGGCGCCTGCTTATTCGTAATATTTGTATGTGTTTCGATACGTATTTACGAAATCAAATGCGCCAACGTCAATTCTCGCGTGTAATTTAATTGATGAAGGGTTAGGGGATCAATATTCCTCTATCCCCAACTCTTTTAATTTACGGGTTAATGTATTTCTGCCCCAACCTAATAATCGTGCTGCATCTTGTTTATGCCCTTGCGTATATGCTAAGGCGCTTAGTAAAAGAGTACGTTCAAATTGAGGTAATGCATCTGTTAAGATGTTTTCTTTCCCTTCTCCTAATGCTTCATCTGCCCATAATGAAAGATGCTGTGACCAATGTTGAGAAGCAGCAATTCGACTGATATTTTTTGCTTTCTCATCAGGCTGGCGAATTTCTTGTGGTAAATCTTGAGGCATAATCTCTTGGCTTGCCGTCATTACCGTTAACCAGCGACACACATTTTCTAATTGTCTGACGTTACCTGACCAGTTGTATTCCATCATTATTTGTAAACTTTGCTGATGAAGAACTTTGGCTTCGACACCCAATTCTTTTGCTGTTTTTTGCAGAAAATAGCGTGCTAAGCTAGGAATATCTTCGGTTCTATCGCGTAATGGTGGTAACTGAATGCGTATGACATTGAGGCGATGATAGAGATCTTCACGAAAATCACCGGCTTGAACTCGCCTTTCTAAGTCTTGATGAGTTGCGGCAATAATACGTACATCGACTTTTACTGGGGCATAACCGCCTACTCGATAAAATTGCCCTTCAGCAAGGACTCGCAGTAAACGTGTTTGAATATCAAGAGGCATATCACCAATTTCATCAAGAAACAGTGAACCGCCATTTGCTTGTTCAAATCGACCTTGGCGTACTTGAGAGGCGCCTGTAAATGCCCCTTTTTCGTGACCAAAAAGCTCTGATTCAATCAAGTCTTTAGGAATTGCCGCCATATTTAGCGCGATAAAAGGAGAGGACGCTCTTGGACTGTGGCGATGTAATGCATGTGCCACTAACTCTTTGCCTGTACCCGATTCCCCATTAATAAGTACACTAATTGAGGAGCGAGAAAGCCGACCAATAATACGGTAAACCTCTTGCATTGCAGGTGCTTCACCAATCATATCTGTAACTGATTGTAGCAAGGTTTCATCGGTATTCGGTTGTTTTTGTTCGCGATAATGAGTAATGGCGCGGTCAATTAATGCCAATGTTTCGTCGATATCGAACGGTTTTGGTAAGTAATCAAATGCCCCTTGTTGATAGGCATTAACGGCAGCGTCGAGATCAGAATGTGCCGTCATAATAATAACGGGCAGAGTTGGATATTGTTCTTTAATTATTTTTAAAAGAGATAAACCGTCGATATCAGGCATACGAATGTCTGATAACAATACATCAGGTTGTTCTGTATTGAGTGCATTAAGCACATCATTCGCATGTTCAAAGGCTTTACAAGACATACCTTCACGAGAAATGGCACGTTCAAGTACCCAGCGAATGGAGCTGTCATCATCAACAACCCATACATTTCCTTTTTGCATTGGTTATCTCCTACTTAATTGGTAAATAAATAGAAAATTCAGTATTTCCGGGCCAACTGGTAAATTCAATTTTACCTGCATGTTGATCCACTAAATTACGCGCAATAGAGAGCCCTAATCCATTACCACCTTCTCTACCACTCACCATGGGGTAAAAAAGCGTATCTTGTAGATGAGGAGGAATACCATCACCAGTATCAATCACATCTATACGCGCAGCAAGGCGGTGACGTTCGCCATGAAGTGTGATTTGAAAAGCCGTACGGGTACGCAAAATAATCGTTCCCCCTGTTTTTTCGACGGCTTGTAAGGCGTTGCGTGTAATATTTAGGAGTACTTGTTCTATTTGATCTGGGTAATGTGATAACTCAGGTAAGCTGGGATCGTAGTCTTTTAGTAAGGTGACATTTTCAGGGCATTCGAGCGAAATAAGCTGAGCAACACGCTCAACAACATGGTGAATACTCTGATGTATTTTTGTCCCTGGATGTTGGGGACCGAGTAATCTGTCTACCAGCACACGTAGGCGATCAGCTTGTTCAATAATGACTTGTGTATATTCCGTTAAAGCTGGATCAGGTAAGGATTTTGCTAGCAATTGAGCCGCGCCCCGTAATCCTCCCAACGGATTTTTAATTTCATGTGCCAGCCCCCTAACCAATTCCCTCGCTGCCATTTGCTGTGCTTGTTGTATCTGCTCTTGGCTTAACCGGCGTTGACTATCCATAGGCGCCAGCTCCAGCAAAATGTGTTGCTCGGAAATAGGTTGGGCACTGAGCGACATTGTGTGTGATTGGTTATTTACAACCAATATCACTTCATTGTCGGTAAAGCTTTGTCCATTCGCTAATGTTTCACGCATTAAATCAGCATCAAAAGAGTAATAGCTGAAAAGGGCAGTGAAAGGCGTTTCAAATAATTTTCGACGGCTTTGTGCTAAAACCTGTAACGCAGAATGATTTGCGTAGCAAATAATAAACTCTTTGTTGATAACCAATACAGAGTGTATCAATGAGTCTAAAATTAATGTGTTGTCAGGTAAGTCTGCCGTTTCCATATTCAATACCCCGTTGCACCATTTTAGTGCATCTTACCTTTATTACATTAATGAACCAATGCGTAAGTGAAAAGACTGACTCCTTAAAGGGGAGAAAAGTGCCCATCCGAAGATGGGCAAAATAGCTTCACGGCAAAAAAACAGTTTTACATCTAGGCTTAAGTTTTTATCAATAAAAGGTCTTAAGCGCTGTAATACATTTCAAATTCAAGAGGATGCGGAGCCATACGTACACGTTGAACATCAGCACGTAATAATTCTAAATAAGCATCAATAGCATCATCAGTAAATACACCACCGCGGGTTAAGAATTCACGATCTGCATTTAATGTATTTAATGCTTCTTCTAATGAACCTGCGACAGTTGGGATCTCTTTTGCTTCTTCTGGCGGTAAGTCATAGAGGTTTTTATCCATAGCATCACCTGGGTGAATTTTATTGATAATGCCATCAAGACCAGCCATTAACTGAGCCGCAAACGCTAAATAAGGGTTTGCTAAAGGATCTGGGAAACGGACTTCAATACGGCGTGCTTTCATGCTAGCAACCACAGGAATACGAATTGACGCAGAGCGGTTACGTGCAGAGTAAGCCAACATAACAGGGGCTTCAAAACCTGGGACTAAACGTTTGTAAGAGTTAGTGGTTGGGTTAGTAAACGCATTTAATGCACGAGCGTGTTTGATAATACCGCCGATGTAATACAGCGCCATTTCAGATAATCCGCCGTATTTGTCACCTGCAAATAGGTTTACACCGTTTTTAGACAGTGACATATGGCAGTGCATACCTGAGCCGTTATCACCCACTAATGGTTTTGGCATAAAGGTCGCTGTTTTGCCAAATACGTGAGCTACGTTTTGTACCACGTATTTATAAATTTGGGTTTCATCTGCTTTTTTGGTCATGGTATTAAAGCGAGTAGCCACTTCATTTTGACCCGCAGTTGCGACTTCATGGTGATGAGCTTCAACGACTAAGCCCATTTCTTCCATGATGTTACACATAGTAGAACGAATATCTTGTGATGAATCGACGGGTGGCAGTGGGAAGTAACCACCTTTAACCATCGGGCGGTGACCTTTGTTGCCGTCTTCATATTTGGTATTGGTGTTCCATGCCGCTTCAATATCGTTGATAGCGTAAGATGCGCCAGAAATATCGTTTTTGAAACGAATATCATCAAATAGGAAGAACTCTGGCTCAGGTCCAAACAGTACTGTGTCTGCGATACCACTTGATTTTAAATAGTCTTCAGCACGTTTTGAGATAGAGCGTGGGTCGCGATCATAACCTTGCATTGTGCCTGGTTCTAAAACGTCACAACGAATAATCAGGGTTGGATCTTGGAAAAATGGATCAAGCATTGCGGTTGTTGCATCTGGCATAAGCACCATGTCTGATTCGTTAATGCCTTTCCAGCCACCAATAGAAGAGCCATCGAACATTTTTCCTTCTTCAAAGAAATCATCGTTAACCTGATGAGCCGGAATAGTAAGATGTTGTTCTTTACCGCGGGTATCAGTGAAACGTAAGTCAATATATCTAACTTTATGTTCTTCAATCATGGATAATACATGTTCAAGGGACATAGGAACTCTCCTGGCGAATGGTTTTATTGAGTGCAGTGGCCTTACACATTTTTTCGGTGAATTTTTTGCTCACCTAAATTCTATTGCGAAAAGCATGCCAACTTATCTAAAAAGGGATATATACTGTATTGATGAAGTTTAGTGTAGAATATCTCCTGTGATTTTTTAATTATTGCACAAAGTTGGTGCAAATTAAGCCTAATTAATTGCACTGTTTTGGTGCGAGCGAACGGATACTACTAAATTCTGAGGCGTGAAAAGGATCACAATTCAATTAATTGCATATTGTTAAGCAATCATTATTGTGATCTTGTTTAGTCTCTCGTCTAAAGCGTGTACAATACTGCGCTTATTTCTACAATGCCTGAGGCAAATTTTGTGATCGAAAACTTGCGTAATATCGCCATCATCGCCCACGTTGACCATGGTAAAACAACTATCGTCGATAAATTACTACAGCAATCTGGTACGTTCGGCGAACGTGAAACCGTTGCTGAGCGCGTGATGGACTCAAATGATCTCGAAAGAGAGCGCGGAATTACTATTCTTGCGAAAAATACAGCGATTAAATGGAATGACTATCGTATCAATATCGTAGATACCCCAGGACACGCCGACTTCGGTGGTGAGGTAGAACGCGTTATGTCTATGGTAGACAGCGTTCTATTGCTGGTTGACGCGATGGATGGCCCAATGCCACAAACTCGTTTTGTGACACAAAAAGCGTTTGCTAACAACTTAAAACCAATTGTTGTTATCAATAAAGTTGACCGCCCTGGTGCGCGTCCAGACTGGGTTGTTGATCAGGTATTTGACCTGTTCGTAAACTTAGGCGCAACTGACGAACAACTTGATTTCCCAATTATCTATGCATCTGCATTAAACGGTATTGCGGGAACAGATTACAATGACATGGCTGAAGATATGACTCCGTTATATGAAGCTATTGTCAAATATGTAGAGCCACCAAAAGTTGATCTGGACGGCACATTCCAGATGCAAATTTCTCAGTTGGACTACAACAACTACCTAGGTGTTATCGGTATCGGTCGTATTAAGCGTGGTAAGGTTAAACCTAACCAGCAAGTGACTATCATCGATAGCGAAGGTAAAACTCGTAACGGTAAAGTCGGTAAAGTGTTAGGTCACTTAGGCTTAGAACGTATTGAAGTTGAAGTCGCAGAAGCTGGTGATATCATCGCAATCACAGGTTTAGGCGAACTGAATATTTCTGATACGATCTGCGAAACAGGTGCTGTTGAAGCATTACCTGCATTAGCCGTTGATGAACCAACTGTTAGCATGTATTTCTGTGTTAATACTTCACCTTTCTGTGGTCGTGAAGGTAAGTTTGTGACTTCTCGTCAGATTTTAGATCGTCTGAAAAAAGAGTTAGTCCATAACGTAGCATTACGTGTAGAAGAAACTGAAGATCCAGATGCATTCCGTGTATCAGGTCGTGGTGAGCTTCACCTGTCAGTTCTGATTGAAAATATGCGTCGTGAAGGTTACGAATTAGGTGTATCTCGTCCTAAAGTTATCTTCCGTGATATTGACGGCCGTAAACAAGAGCCTTTCGAACAAGTCACTATCGATATTGAAGAACAGCACCAAGGTGATGTGATGCAAGCGATGGGTGAACGTAAAGGCGAAATGCGTGATATGCAACCAGATGGTAAAGGACGTGTACGTTTAGACTACATTATCCCTAGCCGTGGTCTGATTGGTTTCCGTACTGAATTTATGACCATGACATCAGGTACTGGTTTACTGTATGCAACATTCAGTCACTATGATGATGTTCGTCCAGGTGAAATCGGTCGCCGTAATAACGGTGTTATGATCTCTAATGGCCAAGGTAAAGCCGTTGCTTACGCACTGTATAGCTTACAAGACCGCGGTAAATTATTTGTGACTCATGGTGCAGAAGTTTACGAAGGCCAAGTGATTGGTATTCATACTCGCTCTAATGACTTAACAGTAAACTGTTTAACGGGTAAAAAGCTGACTAACATGCGTGCTTCTGGTACAGATGAGGCGACAACGCTGACTCCACACCTGAAACAAACATTAGAACAAGCATTAGAATTTATTGATGACGATGAGTTAGTTGAAGTAACTCCGCAGTCTATTCGTCTGCGTAAGCGTTATCTGTCAGAAAACGATCGTCGTCGTGCTTACCGTAGCAAAGACTAATTCGTTATTTATTCTGATAACATAATTCTTAGGGCGCGTTTAGCGCCCTGAGTTTATACTCGTCATACTTCAAGTTACAGGGTTGACTGCGTTCAACTAGTCGCCTATCTGTAACTTAAATTATTTAGAGTATGTGGTACTAGTTGTACTATCAGACGAATGCGGTGGGAAATTTGCCACCGCATAAGTTTTCTCTTAATCACGCCTTTATTTCCCCTTTGTATCCCACTCTTTTTATTTACAACTTAAATATTGTTTATTGTCTTAAATACAACTTTAAAGTTGTTTTTGTTGCTACATACAATTTATGAGTTGTTTTTTGGTTGTCATACAACTAGAGTGTTGTATACATTGCCAATGTAATCACTAAAATGGTTTAGAGCTAATCATGAAAACTATTAATGAAATTGCTAATTTAATTACAGAGCAACGTAAAAAATTAGGTATTGAACAAAAAGATATGTATTTACGTATCGGTATGAAACAGCAGCAATACCAACGTATAGAATCAGGAAGTGATTTAAAACTATCAACCTTACTAAGAGTATTAGAAGGACTAGATTTAGAGTTATCAATCAGAACTAAAAATTCTCATGTAAACCCTATGATTGCAAGTACTGCAATAGCGAATAAAAGCGAAATTGATTTGAAAGATGATGAGGATGATCTCGACTTTTGGTTTAAAACAAAGGAATAAGGTATGAATAAGCAGATAGAGAAAGTGGAAGGTCTTAAGATTCAGCTGTATGGAATTGATGTTGCGGTTATTGCTCATTATGTAAAAATATACTGACATTTAATCCCCATTTTGTCAGGATGCCAAAAGAAACTCGACCGACTTTCACATTAAGGCAGCTATCTGATCCTGATTATTTAAATAAGCCTCAAATTCGAACACAGAAAATCTCGCCTGTACTATCTAATTTGTTACCTGAAGGTGTATTAAGGGAATACACCGCGAATGCATTAAAATGCCACGTTGATAATGAGTTTGCTATTCTTGCTTATTTAGGTGCAAATTTACCAGGAGCCATTTTAGTAACTCCTATAAAAGCAGGTGGTGTGCCTGATTGGGCACTTGAGCATCGTTTATCGACAGAACCTCTACAAATCGATATTAAACATGTTGATAAAAAATTTTCATTAGCGGGAGTACAGGTTAAATTCTCTTCATCTTTCATTAAAGGTCGATACCATATTGATGAAGATACTTTACAAGATATGTGGATTATAAAAACACCACCTACCATTCATAAAGGTGTTCCTGTTAATGAATATACTTGTATGAAATTAGCGGAAAGTGTCGGTGCTGATATCCCTGAAATAAGGCTTATTGAATTAAATCAGTTAAAAAACTTACCTGATATTCAATTACCAAATGAGCCATATGCCTATGGCATTAAACGTTTTGACCGTAGTGGAGAAGGGAGTATTCATACAGAAGATTTTGCTCAAGTATTCGGGTTATTTCCGTCAGATAAATATCAAAAAATTAATTATGAGCAAATAGGCAAAGTTATTTATGAAACAAGCTCGGAACGTTTAAAAGATATTCAGCAAATGGCTAGAAGATTACTCATTAATATTTTATTGGGTAATGGTGATGCTCATTTAAAAAACTGGACATTAATCTATCACAATCGCATTTCACCTCAGTTATCACCTTTATATGATGTTGTATTTACAGAACCCTATATCAAAGAGGATAAACTAGCTTTGAATATGGCCGGAACAAAGCACTGGTTTGATATATCAATGGGGCATTTTGAGCGTTGGGCTGAAAAAGCCGATTTACCTTGGGTCGCTATTAAGCCTCATTTACTTGATGTTGTTATAACAGCAAGAACGCAATGGCCTTCATTATTACAACAGCTTCCAATGCTTGATGAGCATAAAGAAAAATTATCATTACATTGGGCGCAGTTGCATGATGATTTTAAAATTGTATAAACATAAACGAGGAGAGAACGTTTTATCATCACCTCATAATTCCATTCTAGATAATGATGCTTCTAGTCTCATTTTTCCGTTCTCCCTCTTCTGGTTTTCTGTTTTACAAAAAAATTAAGTGTGATTATTGTACTTTTTTGGTGTTTAAGCCTGTTCAGTAAAGCGATTTATGATTAAAGTAAAATGAGTTTTCTATTATGGAGAGGATTTATGCTTTATATCTTTGATATGGGTAATGTGATTATTGATATCGATTTTAACCGAGTATTCGCAGTATGGAGTAAGCTGAGTGGTGTTCCATTAGCAAGCATAAAAAAGGATTTCACCGCCGGTGAAGTTTTTAAATTACATGAGCGCGGTAATATTACAGATATCGAATTTGCTGAAGAAATTAACTCAGAACTTGGCATGAGCTTAAGCTTTGAGCAATTCGCTGAAGGATGGCAGGCTATTTTTATCGCAGTAAGACCTGAAGTCATTGATATAATGAATAAATTAAGAGAGCAAGGACATCGGGTTGTGGTGTTATCAAATACTAACCGTTTACACCAAGATTACTGGCCAGAACACTATCCTGAAATCGCGGCTTCTGCTGATTTTCTCTACTTGTCGCAAGATCTTGGCATGAGAAAACCCGATCCTGAACTCTTTAAGTATGTTTTAGAATCTGAAGATGTTGAAGCACAAGATGCCGTTTTCTTTGATGATGTAAAAGCCAATGTTGATGCTGCTATTGCTGTGGGTATAAAGGGTGTACATGTCATTGATAAACAGACCATCATTGACTACTTCAAAGATTATGATTTTTCTCTCCCAGTAGAAGAATAATGCTATTGTAAGGATAACAATAGATTGAATTTGTTATCCTTTTTTATTGATTTATTTTGGAGAGAGCATGATCGCGTTAATTCAACGAGTGACACAGGCAAAAGTGGATATTGCAGGTGAAACTGTCGGCGCTATTAATCAAGGTTTATTGGTTTTATTAGGTGTAGAGAAAGACGACAACGAACAGAAAGCCAAAAGATTATGTGAGAAAGTATGCGGCTATCGTATATTTAGTGATGAAAACGACAAAATGAACCTAAATGTGCAACAAGCAGGTGGTAGTCTATTAGTTGTATCTCAATTCACACTTGCCGCGGAAACACAAAAAGGAATGCGTCCAGGGTTTTCGAACGGTGCGCCCCCAGAATTAGCGAAAAATCTCTATCACTACTTTATTGAACAATGTCAGCAACAAGGCTTAGAAACGCAAACAGGTCAATTTGCTGCTGATATGCAAATCACACTGACTAATGACGGCCCAGTCACCTTTTGGCTGCAAGTATAACGTCAAACGTACAGTCGTGTTAAAAGGAGCTCAGATATGTACCATTTACGGACCCCAAAGACAGAGGCAGAATTTGATGCCTATTATGCTTTTCGCTGGGAAATGCTTCGTAAACCTCTACATCAACCTGAAGGCTCTGAAAAAGACGGTTATGACACTCTTGCTCATCATCAAATGGTTGTTGATGAAACAGGACAACCCGTTGCTATTGGGCGACTCTATATTAATGCCGACAATGAAGGTGCTATTCGCTTTATGGCGGTGCGTACAGATGCACAAGGTAAAGGTTTAGGCACATTAGTGGCTATGGCGCTAGAGTCGCTTGCTCGCCAAGAAGGTATAAAACGGATCGTGTGTAGTGCACGAGAAGAGTCTGTAAGCTTCTTTGAAAAGTTAGGTTATGAAAATTGTGGTTTAGTGACAGGTCCTCAAACGACACCCATTAAGCACTTTTTTATGAAAAAAAGTATTGAGTCTTTGGATGATATTCTTCATCGACCAGATTGGTGTGCAGAATTACAAAAACAATGGCATCAACATATTCCTTTAAGTGAAAAAATGGGATTACGTATTACTCAATACACAGGAACCCGTTTTTATACCACTATCCCTGAAGCAGGAAATCAAAATCCTCATCACACTATTTTTGCAGGTAGCCAATTTTCACTCGCAACATTAACAGGTTGGGGATTGATTTGGCTATTAATGCAAGAACATAAGTTGCAAGGTGATATTGTGCTGGTGGATGCACATATTCGTTACCGCAAACCTGTATCAGGGCGTCCTGCTGCCGTTGCTGATATGGAAAATTTAAGTGGGGATTTAGGGCGACTAGCGAAGGGAAGCAAGGCACGTATTAAGTTGGACGTCGATATTTGTGGTGATGAAGGTGTCGGTGCTGTTTTTAGCGGCACTTATATTGTTTTACCTTCACAAAATAAGCAGTGCTAATTCAGCTATCTATCTTTAGAGTAACTTAAAGGGAAATCACTATTTTCTTTTGGGTTACCTTTTCTATTTTCTGCGTTTTTTATTAAAAAAACAGAGTATAAAAAATCTATTCTTGAATGCTGGTGTTATAGAGTTTCTATCGCTATCCAATTGATGTATATTTCGCAGTTTACGGAGGGAAGCATGGACACCAATTTATCTACTCGTCTTAATAAATATATCAGTGAAAGCGGGATCTGCTCACGTCGTGAGGCTGACCGTTATATTGAGCAAGGACTTGTCCTTATTAATGGCAAACGCGCTGGTATTGGCGATCAAGTATTTGCTGGCGATGAAGTCAAAGTCAATGGTCGATTGATTGAAGCACAGGATAACTCTGAGCTGGTTTTGATTGCGCTGAATAAGCCTGTGGGTATTGTGAGTACCACAGATGATGGCGAAAAAGATAATATTGTTGACTATGTTAACCACAGTACCCGTATTTTCCCAATTGGGCGTTTAGATAAAGATTCACAAGGATTGATTTTTCTGACCAACCACGGTGATTTAGTCAATAAAATCCTACGTGCAGGTAATGATCACGAAAAAGAGTACCTTGTGACAGTGAATAAGCCGATCACAGATGAATTTATTCATGGAATGGGTGCGGGTGTTCCTATCATGGGACAAAAAACCAAGAAATGTAAGGTCAAGAAAGAAGCGCCGATGGTGTTTCGTATTACCTTAGTTCAAGGATTAAATCGCCAAATTCGCCGTATGTGTGAATATTTTGGTTATGAAGTCACTAAGCTTGAACGCATTCGCATTATGAATGTAAGCTTATCGGGATTACCTGTTGGCGAATGGCGTGATCTGACCGATGATGAACTCATTACCTTATTTGAAGCGATTGAAAAATCGACTTCTGAAGCGCCACCAAAACCAAAGCAAAATAAGCCGAAAAAACAAATTAGTAGTAATGCGAAAGCATTGGGTATTCATATTCCTCAAACAAAAACCAAAGAAACGGAAAATAATTCCCGTAAGCGTTTTGTTCAGCCTGGTCGTAAAAAGAAAAAACGTTAATTTTATCTGTGAAAATGCGATAAAAAAAACACCTGAAAGGGTGTTTTTTTGTTTGTTCTATTTAAGACAAATTATTGCATCGATAAAATTAGTCTAAATTAAGCTCATTTAATTTATTTTGGCGACGTTCAAGTACGATCGCTGCAAGCTCTGCATCCATAACTCGCTCAATTAATACATCATAGTCTTCTTTAGAAAGGCAATAGAACAACGGAGTTTTATTGTCATCACACACAAGCAGTGTGCTGTTGTCTTCAAGTGCAGTTAAAGGAGATTGTTGAAACATATTTAAAGATATTTTTTCAGGGGAAAAATCTTCGTCAGACATGAAAACTCCACAATAAAGAAAAGGGCATTAGCGCATTGTAACGCTTTTTATAAAGGGAG
>NZ_JAEHQE010000006.1:0-155724 GCF_016238545.1 Proteus sp. PR00208
CTTTTATATATTAATCAAGTAAAATGTGAGGGAACAAATTGGCAATGTAAAATTTGGGATAACACAAACCAGATTAAATTAATGTTTTCCCCTATCTATAAAAGTTAAATTTAGATTAAATAAAAACAGAATATCGTGCATATATTAAACATAAATGAAGAACTATCTCAATTAACGGGTAGGACTCTGTTTATCCTTAGATATTAGCTGGTATACTCTGGCGATTATTTTTAATTGTACCCATTCACATCTGAAAGTAGAACGGTACGAATTGCAGGAGAAGTATAATGTCATCAGCAGTGCGTAAAGTTAGAAAAGCGGTGATCCCTGTTGCTGGATTAGGAACACGAATGCTACCTGCAACCAAGGCAATTCCAAAAGAAATGTTGCCAGTGGTTGATAAGCCTCTTATTCAATATGTGGTGAATGAATGTATTGCCGCAGGTATTAATGAAATTGTACTTGTTACACATTCATCTAAAAATTCAATTGAAAACCATTTTGATACAAGTTTTGAATTAGAAGCAATTTTAGAAAAACGAGTAAAACGCCAGTTATTAGAAGAAGTACAAGGCATTTGCCCAAGCCATGTCACTATTATGCAAACTCGTCAGGGAATAGCGAAAGGATTAGGCCATGCCATTTTATGTGCTAAGCCATTAATTGGTGATGAACCTTTCGCTGTTATCCTGCCTGATGTTATTTTAGACAGATACAGTGCTGATTTAACGAAAGTTAACTTAAAAGAGATGCTTTCTCATTTTGAGCGTTCAGGCGCAAGTCAAATCCTTGTTGAGCCTGTTCCTGAAGATGAAGTCTCTAATTATGGTATTGTTGATTGCATGGGTGAAAACTTATTCCCAGGTGATAGCAAACCAATTACTCGTGTTGTTGAAAAACCTAAGAAAGAAGAAGCACCTTCGAATTTATCTATCGTAGGGCGTTATGTGTTATCTGAAAGTATTTGGCCACTATTAGCGAGAACAGCACCTGGTGCCGGAGATGAAATTCAGTTAACGGATGCGATTGCAATGCTGATTGAAAAAGAAGCTGTTGAAGCTTATCACCTGCAAGGGAAAAGCCACGATTGTGGTAATAAATTAGGGTATATGAAAGCCTTCGTAGAGTACGGAATACAGCACGAAGAGTTCGGTGAAGACTTTGCACAATGGCTAAAATCATTAAAGATACAGTGAAATAAAGCCCATTAATAATCATTTATATGGTTAATCTCATTGTATAATTCTTATAAATGAATGATGCATAATAAGCTGATATTTTATGAGAAAAGCTAGATAAAGTGATTGTAAGAGATTAAGGTATGGCTCAATGCATTTAGTATTGAGCCATGTTGATTTCTGTAATGTATGACGATGTTAAGCGTTATGATGTTTAATCTAGGTGATATTAAGCATGATAGCGTTGACATGAAAAATAAATTATTGGGTTATTGAGTAATAATATGAAAATATTGGTAACAGGTGCTGCGGGTTTTATTGGCTATCATATGAGCCAGCGTTTAATCGAAATGGGTTATCATGTTGTCGGAATAGATAACATGAATGATTATTATGATGTGCGTTTAAAAGAAGCTCGATTAGCTAAATTACAACAGCTAGAAAAATTCCATTTTGAGAAACTTGATATCGTTGACTCAGCAAAAGTGGCTCAATTATTTGCATCACACCAATTTGACCGAGTTATTCATTTAGCTGCTCAACCAGGTGTTCGCTATTCAATTGAAAACCCAATGGCATATATTGATGCGAATATTGTTGGGCATATTAATATATTAGAAGGATGTCGCCATAATAAAGTCGGACATCTTATCTATTCCTCTTCAAGCTCGGTTTATGGTTTAAATCAGAAACAGCCTTTCTCAACAGAAGATAGTGTTGATCACCCAGTTTCATTATATGCGGCAACAAAGAAAGCCAATGAGTTAATGTCTCATAGCTATTCACATTTATATCAATTACCGACAACAGGATTACGTTTCTTTACGGTATATGGTCCTTGGGGACGTCCTGATATGGCATTATTTAAATTTACTAAGGCAATGCTAGCTGGCGAACCTATTGATGTTTATAACAGTGGAAATATGACGCGTGATTTCACTTATGTCGATGATATTGTGGGATCTGTTGTTCGATTAGTTAATGTTGTACCAGAAGCAGATGAAAACTGGACAGTAGAGAAAGGTGAAACGTCTTCAAGTTCTGCTCCTTATAAAATCTATAATGTGGGTAATGGGCAGCCAACCAAATTGATGGCATTCATTGAAGCGATAGAAAAGTCACTAAATATTAAAGCTAAATTGAATTTAATGCCAATGCAAGATGGTGATGTGCTTTCTACTTGTGCTGATTGCCAAGACTTGTTTGAGACAATAGGTTTTTCGCCGAATACCGAAGTAGAATATGGCGTAAAACAGTTTGTTGATTGGTATTTAAGTTATTATAAAAATTAATAATATTAGTTTAATTGGATCAAAGAAAAAAGGAGCTATAAAAGCTCCTTTTTCATTATAAATAAAAATAAATAACGCAGTTATTACATTTTTTATTTTCGCTTACCCACATTTAATACAAACAACATCAGCACATATTAAAATTAAACGCTTGTTTAATTAAATGAGGTAAACAAGAAAATACCCTTTTAATTATTTAAAAGGGTATTTCAAATAGAGTATTGACTTAAATTACAGCAGGAAATCGTCTAATGATTTGCCTTCTTCATCAATAGCACGTTTGATTACTGCTGGTGTACGACCTTGGCCTGTCCAAGTTTTAGTTTCACCATTTTCATCAACGTAAGAGTATTTAGCAGGGCGAGCTGCACGTTTAGCACGGCCTGTTTTATTAACAGCACTTGCTTCAAGTAAGTCTGTTGGATCAATACCGGCTTCTTCTAACATTTCACGGTATTTTTGTAATTTTTGAACACGTTCTTCTTCAGCTGCTTTTTCTAATGAGAATTCTTCACGACGCTCATTAACGACAACTTCGAGTTTCTCCAGCATTTCTTCTAAAGTTTCTAAAGAAGTTTCTCTTGCTTGTGCACGGAGAGTACGGATGTTATTTAATATTTTTAAAGATTCGCTCATTTTCCTGGTCTCAAATAAATGTTGTTGGCTGATGTAATACTAATAATAGATTGCTATTTAAATTTCTGCAATACCTAAATACAAACCTTACGTAAAATTTCTTTTTTTTAAACTAATATCTCAACGAAAAAAATAATAAAAGTTGAGGCATCTTTAGTCAATAAAGGAAATATTAGTAAGGAAATGCATCTTTTAACTGATGATAGCGCTAATGCTAAAGAATAGAAAGCTTTGTTCATTTTTTTATAATAACGGACTTTTTTCTAAAAATGGAATCGGACTAACTTTCATACTTTAATAAAGGTATATCAAGGTGTGTTTTAATATGTTAAGTACTTATTAAAGCTATTTATTTTTTAAGCAAAAATTAGCATTAACAACGAAGTTCATCTTTCGGTAGTATATCTAGAATAGAAATAAAGGTAATAAATACTTGTTATGGATAACTTGTAGAATGTTTATGTTAGACTGTCGCTCGTGAAAATAAACACTATTTAAGGAGTGAGCTGATGGCTCAACTTTATTTTTATTATTCAGCCATGAATGCTGGAAAATCAACATCTTTATTGCAATCCTCTTATAACTATAATGAACGAGGAATGCGTACATTGATTTTCACTGCGGCTATTGATACACGCTTTGCAAAGGGGAAGATTAGCTCAAGAATAGGATTAAGTGCGGATGCATTACTCTTTAGTGATGATATGAATATTCGCGACGTTATTGTTGCTGAGCATAACAAACAGCCTATTCACTGTGTATTGATTGATGAATGCCAATTTTTAAGTAAGGCACATGTCGAACAACTTTGCGAAATAACGGATACCTATGATATTCCCGTTCTCACTTATGGATTAAGAACGGATTTTAGAGGTGAGTTATTTACAGGTAGTGCTTATTTATTAGCATGGGCTGATAAACTGGTAGAACTTAAAACAGTATGTTACTGCGGTAGAAAGGCAAATAAAGTATTACGTTTAGATGATAAAGGAAATGTACTGAGTGATGGTGCTCAAGTTGAAATAGGTGGAAATGAAAAATATGTTTCAGTCTGCCGTAAGCATTATACGCAGGCAACGCTAAAAGGGTGTATTGAACAAGAGTAACCTTTTCAATTTCCCTCTTTTACTAATTTGTCAGAGTGAAAGAGGGGGATGAAATAAGAATTCAAATAAAGTGTTATATTACGTAATACTAAAAAATACTTATATATTTTTAATTTTTAGCCAATTTATTGGCTTTTTTTATATCAAATTGCGGTGAGTTTGATTTTCGTCTGTGACGAGATGTTATTTTTTGATGGGGAAATTTATTTATTTCATTATCATTAATCAAAAAAGACATAATCAAATATACGTAAGGTGTTTGTTTTGTGATGTCGATATTGTTTTTTACAAATGATAAGAGAGATAGACATTTGATGCATTTATATTATTCATAGTTTAATAAAATTGAATAAAGATAGTCATGAAATACTGAAAAAATATTTCTTTTATCTATGGTTTGTATAATGAAACATTTATATCGGGTCTTATAGATGCTGATTATAGGATGCTTAATTTGTTATTGAATAAATAAAGCACTTCACTTTATGCCTGTCAATACGGATAAACAGGCTCCTTTTATACTCCTAAAGGAGTAATTTCTATGTGGAAAGCACAAATAGCGACCTTTATTACGTTCGCCAGCTAGCAAGCCTCATTTCGATAATATTTTATTAAAATTATGTTTTTTATAAATCCAATGTAGCTAGGGATATAAAATATTTATATTTCTATATTTTGATTACTAATTAATAATCAAAATGATGAAGTCTATTTATTTTTATCGGATAAGAAGAAAAGCACGATTGTAAATCGTAAAGCGAACACAATAGCTTCACATATCGTTATAGTCATTTTATGAAGAAAATAAGGTAAGAATGAAATAATTATACCAACTAATGAAAGAGGAAAAGAGTTTGATGCGCCTTGTAATCATCTCTAAGGCATTTTTTATAATATGGTAATGCGATGGTATGACTTGAATGATAAGTTGTTCAGCGTCTTTTTTAGAGCTAATTATGAACGTATAAAGGAAGACACTATTTTTATAGTAAAAACCAAACTTTTTAACTAGGTGTAAATACCTATAATTTATGACTGAATAGTGACTTATCCCGCCTTATTCCTCAATCTCAGAAATCAGTAGCAAAATGCATATAAACAAATGATCAGCCATAAAAAAACCCAGCCATAGGACTGGGTTTCTATTTAAGAACAAATAACCGAAATATCGAGGATCACATTAACACAGTGTGTTTCGATTATTTTTTACTGCTTTTTTTAGCTGGTTTTGCTTCTTCTTTTACTTCAACAACGGGATGCTCATTAAATTCACGACCGTAGTAAGAATCTAATAACAGTTGTTTCAGTTCAGAGATCAGTGGGTAACGTGGGTTAGCACCAGTACATTGATCATCAAACGCATCTTCAGATAATTTATCAACTCTTGCTAAGAAATCACTTTCTTGAACACCAGCTTCACGAATAGAAGATGGAATGCCTAATGAAGATTTCATTTCTTCTAACCAAGCTAACAATTTTTCAATTTTAGCAGCAGTGCGGTCACCTGGTGCTGAAAGTTCTAAGTGATCAGCAATTTCTGCATAACGACGACGTGCTTGAGGACGGTCGTATTGGCTAAATGCAGTTTGTTTTGTTGGGTTGTCATTAGCGTTATAACGAATAACGTTTGAAATTAATAACGCATTAGCTAAACCGTGAGGAATATGGAACTCAGAGCCTAATTTATGCGCCATTGAGTGACAAACACCCAAGAATGCGTTAGCAAAAGCAATACCTGCAATAGTTGCCGCATTATGAACACGCTCACGAGCAACAGGGTTTTTTGCGCCTTCATGATAACTTGCAGGCAGATATTCTTTCAGTAATTTTAATGCTTGCAGTGCTTGCCCATCAGAATATTCGTTCGCTAATACAGAAACATAGGCTTCTAATGCGTGAGTTACAGCGTCTAAACCACCAAATGCACACAGAGATTTAGGCATATTCATAACAAGGTTTGCATCAACGATAGCCATATCTGGGGTTAATGCATAGTCTGCTAATGGATATTTTTGGCCTGTTTCGTCATCAGTTACTACCGCAAATGGCGTTACTTCAGAGCCAGTACCTGATGTTGTTGTGATAGCAACCATTTGTGCTTTCACACCCATTTTCGGGAATTTGTAAATACGTTTACGGATATCCATAAAGCGTAATGCTAATTCTTCGAAATGAGTTTCAGGGTGTTCATACATAACCCACATGATTTTCGCCGCATCCATTGGTGAACCACCACCTAATGCGATGATCACGTCAGGTTTAAAGCTGTTCATTTGTTCTGCGCCTTTACGCACAATACTTAATGTAGGATCGGCTTCAACTTCAAAGAATACTTCTGTTTCAACGCCAAATTTTTTCAGTACGCGAGTGACTTCATCAACATAACCATTGTTGAATAAGAAACTGTCGGTCACGATAAAGGCACGTTTTTTACCGTCAGTCGCAATCTCTTCTAGAGCGATAGGTAAACAGCCACGGCGGAAGTAAATAGATTTTGGAAGTTTATGCCACAACATATTTTCTGCTCTTTTCGCCACGGTTTTAGTGTTGATAAGGTGTTTTGGCCCTACGTTTTCAGAAATGGAGTTACCACCCCATGAACCGCAACCTAATGTTAGAGAAGGAGCAAGCTTAAAGTTGTATAAGTCACCAATACCACCTTGAGATGCTGGAGTATTGATTAAAATACGAGATGTTTTCATTTTGTCGCCGAAGTAGGCAACATGTTCAGGACAGTTATCTTGGTCTGTATATAAGCAAGAAGTGTGACCGATACCACCCATCTCAACTAATTTTTCAGCTTTTAGCACCGCATCTTCAAACGATTGAGCATGATACATGGCTAATAGTGGAGATAATTTCTCGTGAGCAAATGGTTCTGCTTCTGTTGTTTCTTTGACTTCACCAATTAAAATTTTGGTATTTACAGGTACTTCAATGCCAGCCATTTCAGCAATTTTTGTTGCAGGTTGACCCACGATAGCTGCGTTTAAGTTACCGTCTTTTAAGATGATGTCTTGAACAGCTTTTAATTCTTTACCTGTCAGCATGTAACCGCCATGAGTTGAGAAACGCTCACGAACTTGTTTGTAAATGCTGTCAACAACGATAACAGATTGCTCTGATGCACAAATTACGCCGTTATCGAAAGTTTTAGACATTAAGATTGAAGCCACTGCACGTTTGATATCAGCAGAATCATCAATAACCACTGGTGTATTACCTGCACCAACACCGATAGCTGGTTTACCAGAACTATACGCTGCTTTAACCATGCCTGGACCACCTGTCGCTAAGATCAGGTTAATATCATCATGGTGCATTAACGCGTTAGATAGGGCAACAGAAGGCTCATCAATCCAACCGATAATATCTTTTGGTGCGCCAGTAGCGATAGCTGCATTTAAGACGATTTCAGCTGCACGGTTTGTCGCTTCTTTTGCACGAGGGTGTGGAGAGAAGATAATACCATTACGTGTTTTTAAGCTAATTAATGCTTTAAAAATCGCAGTAGAAGTTGGGTTAGTTGTTGGTACGATACCACAGATGATCCCAATAGGTTCAGCAATGGTTATTGTGCCGTAAGTCAGATCTTCAGATAAGATACCGCAGGTTTTTTCGTCTTTATACGCATTGTAGATGTACTCAGAAGCAAAGTGGTTTTTAATCACTTTATCTTCAACGATACCCATACCAGACTCTTTAACAGCCAATTTTGCAAGAGGAATACGGGCATCAGCGGCAGCTAATGCAGCAGCACGGAAAATAGCATCAACTTGTTCTTGAGAGAAGTTAGCAAATTCACGTTGAGCTTTTTTTACACGAGCAACCAAATCATTGAGTTCAGTAACGTTAGTTACGGACATAAAGAGACTCCTGATAAAATGTTAAATTTTTTAAGCAAATTAGCCGTTATCGTCATAACTAATAAGAATAGCTTAGATAGATGATAATGTGCTTATTTCAGTAATAATTATAAGAGGGCATAATTTGCTTAAAAAACTTAAAAAAAACAATAATAAAGGTAAATATATTTTCGAAGTAACCCTCTTTCTTCGAATGGTAACAGCTTACCATCTTTCTAATTAATTAACGTGATGTATGTCACAAAATTAGCAAGCTGACACCTTTCAGCAAGGCTATTTATGAGAATGATTCTTATATGAAATAAATATTCAACGATTTTTTTGTCGTATACTCTATTTCGATATAAAATTAAACCACTAGGTTTTGATCAGTTTACAAGAGAATATTTTAGGTAAAAACTTGTTAACTAATAGAATTAACTGGTTTATTGATTTAAAGTAACGCGCATTTTTTGGAGTTACTCTATCTTTTATAGAATAATTCGCATGTTTATTAGCCAAGAAGGGGCTTTTCATGGGGTCACTGCTGGATTTATCCGGTTATATTAAATTTTTTGTCGGTCTTTTTGCGATTGTAAACCCAATTGGTATTTTGCCTGTCTTTATCAGTATGACGAGTTATCAAACTGATGCAGGGCGTAACAAAACAAACTTAATTGCGAATGGCTCCGTTGCAATTATTTTAGTTTCTTCTCTGTTAATCGGTGATTCTATACTGAGTATTTTTGGTATTTCTATCGACTCGTTTCGTATAGCAGGGGGAATACTGATTGTTACTATTGCAATGACAATGATAAATGGGCGTTTAGGGGAAGATAAACAAAACAATCAAGAACGAAACGAATCCGCAGTACGTAATAGTGTTGCAGTTGTACCTTTAGCATTACCATTAATGGCAGGGCCTGGAGCAATCAGTTCTTGTATTGTGTGGAGCTCTCGCTGGGAAGGCTTTACTAACTTTTTAGGATTAGCCGCAACCAGTATCTTTTTTGCATTCTGTTGTTGGTTACTTTTCCGTAGTGCAACATTATTAGTGAAATATTTAGGGCAAACAGGCATTAACGTCGTTACTCGTATAATGGGCTTATTATTAATGTCGTTAGGTATTGAATTTATTGTGACCGGATTACGTTCTATTTTCCCGGGCTTATTAGTGTAAACACAGCGCAGTGCTATTAAAAGAGCAGTATGAATCACTCAAATACTGCTCTGCTCCTTTCTTCACATCTGTTTTTCTTTTATTTCAATCAAGGCGATGTATCCCTTTTGATAAAGCTTCTCGATCATAATGTTGTGTTAACTCACCATTTTCCATGAGTGCGGCTCTATCAGACATATGAGCAATCACATCGGCATCATGGCTTACTAATAAATATGTCATATGATGCTGTTTTTTCAGTGTGTTAAGCAGGTTTAAGATCTCGGCTTGTACTGACATATCTAGTGCTGAAGTTGGCTCGTCTAAAAGTAATAATTGAGGTTGTAATAAAAGGGCTCTCGCAATAGCGACACGTTGGCGCTGTCCACCAGAAAGTTGATGAGGATAACGACTTGTTACATCCGCAGGCAAACCAACTTGGGCTAATGCTTGCTCAATCGTATCTTTGTCAAAAGGAATTTGATGGATTTTTAAAGGCTCAGAAAACGCCCGTTCAATACGGTGTTGAGGGTGTAAAGAGGCGTAGGGATCTTGAAATACCATTTGTATATTACGGCGTAATGTCCCTTGAAAACGTTGTCGAGGTTTAATAGTTTGCCCTAAAAGCGATATATTACCTTGCCAATGGGGCAATAACCCAGCAATTACACGTAAAACAGTCGACTTTCCACAGCCAGAACGACCTATTAAGCTAAAGGTTTCACCTTGTTGAACATGTAAATTAATTCCTTTTACAACGTGCTTGGCTTGTTTACCTTGCTCAAATTGAACATGTAAATCATGAATATCAATTAGCATGATGTATTCCCTTGAAATTAAGCATTCTATCTAATACGGGCAATTGAGTGCCATAAGTGCTTGCATTGGGTCTACATGTCCAAAGTGTACGTGTATAAGGATGCGTGGCGGTAGGTAAGTCTTTGGCACTAAGTTCATCGACTTGTTCGCCTTGGTACATCACCATGACACGTTCGCAATATTCGGCAACAAGGGGCAAGTCATGGCTAATTAGCAATAAGCCCATATTACGTTGTTCACACTGTGTGGTGATCAGTTCAAGGATTTGATGGCGAAGCTGAGCATCAAGTGCCGATGTCGGTTCATCGGCAATTAAAATAGTAGGGTTATTAATTAGCGCAATAGCTATCATTGCTCGTTGCCCCATACCACCTGATAATTCACCGGGATAGCGATAAATATTCTGTTCAGGTAAACCAACAGACAGCAGTGTATCGATGATAAGTTGGCGTCTATCTTGGCGCGAAAGTTTTTGATGCTGTTTTACGGTTTCTTCTACTTGTTGATAAATGGTTTTTACAGGATTTAAGGCGTAACGAGGATCTTGTAGTACCATTGAAATTGTATTACCTCGAATGTTATTCCATTGGCGAGACGAGAAATCCAATAGATTACTTCCTTGCAAGCTTAGTTTATCTGCGCTGACTTTTCCCGGCTGACGAACTAATCCCATTAATGCACGAGCGGTCATTGACTTGCCTGAGCCTGATTCGCCAACAACTGCCAAACGCTCTTGCCCTAAAGTGAAAGAGACATTATTGACCACTCTTGCCTTTGGGAAATCAATACAGAGGTTATTTACTTCAATTAATGGTGTTTTATTCATGGGTATCTCCCAATACATCGCGTAATCCATCACCCAATAAATTAAATGCCAGACTGCTGATTAAAATTGCTGTACCCGGAATAGCGGCAACCCACCATTGATCAAAAATAACAGGCATGCCTTCTGCGATCATTGCTCCCCATTCCGCCATCGGTGGGCGAGCACCTAATCCCAGAAAACCCAATCCTGCTGCCGCGAGGATAATCACCGCTAAGTTCAGCGCTAAACGAACAATGGCTGAAGGTAAACACAGGGGTAAAATATGTCCCCATAACAGTCGGATACCCTTAATTCCCATCATTTCAGCCGCAGCAAGATAATCACTATTGCGTAAATGTTGAATTTCACTGCGCGATTGTCGCGCATAAGCTGGCCATGCAGTTAAAGCCAGTGCTAATGCACCATTGAGTAGGCCAGGGCCTAACATTGCGACAAAAGCGAAAGCGAGAATAAGGGAAGGCATTGACATCACAATATCGGTGAAGCGCATTAAAATACGTTCAGTCCAACCACCGTAATATCCAGATAAAATCCCAATCAATAATCCTAAAGGTAACGTAATAAGCGCCACCAGTCCCACTAAGCCTAGCATGGGGCGAGTACCATAGATAAGGCGAGAAAGAATATCGCGCCCATAATTATCTGTGCCTAACCAATGTTCAGCATTGGGCGCTAATAAACGTTGGGCTGCATGTTGCCAATTTGGATCATAAGGGGCTAGCCAAGGTGCAAAAATCGCAATAATTAACAGTAAAATGAGCAACGATAAACCGATAAATGCGGAAGGCGAACGCGCTATTTTTCTTAAAAATGAGGATGACATTAGCGGAGCCTCGGATCAGTCAAACGAATAACGATATCGGTCATATTATTAATAAAGACAAAGCATAAACCGATAATTAAAGTACCGCCCATAATGGCTGTGGTATCACCCGCAAAAAGCGCTGTTGTGAGATATCGCCCAATTCCTGGCCAAGAAAAGACCGTTTCTGTCAATACGGCACCTTCTAACATGCCAGTGTAAGACAGGGCGATAATAGTCATTAAAACACCACGAATATTAGGCAGTACGTGATAAAAAAGAATACGCAACTCGCCAATACCTTTTGCTCTTGCCAACGTGACATACTCTTTATTCATCTCGTTTAAGCAGGCTGAGCGAGTTAAGCGAGTGATAGAAGCTAAGGCAAAATACGCTAATAGAGAAACTGGTAAAATAAGGTGCGATAACGCATTAAAAAAAGCATCTTTATCGCCAGCTAATAATGTATCAATTAATGCAAAACCCGTTATGGGTTCAATGGTGAATTGATAGATATCGTCTAATCGTCCGGGACCAGCAGTCCATTGCAATGTGGCGTAGAAGATCAATAACAAAATCAAACCTAGCCAGAAAATAGGGACTGAACTACCTAATAACGTCAGAATTCGCAAAATAAAATCGAGGGGAGTTCCCACAAATCGCGCACATAAAACGCCGAATAAAATTCCGAGACTGGCACCAATCAGTAATGCAACAGTTGCTAATTCCAATGTCGCGGGGAAAGTCGCTAACAAATCATCAAGAACAGGCTGGCCTGTTGATGTCGCGGTACCTAAATGTCCTTGCAGCAGTGCTTCCACATAGTGAAAAAACTGCATGTAGATAGGTAAATCCAGCCCTAACTCATGTTTTACTTGGTTGTAGGTTTCGAGGCTTGCGTGATCACCGACAATTTGTAAAACAGGGTCGACGGGGGAAAGTGCAGAAAGCGTAAAAGTGATGACAAGAAGCCCTAAAAGAGTCAGCACCAGTGTCAATATTCCTTGAGCAAAGGTAATTAACTGACCTTTTAGACGAAAAGGTAACGTCATAGCAGTATTCATACAGCAATAGCCTAGTGAAATGACAAAAAATAGACCATCCACAGTAACATGACTGTGGATGGTTTCAGAAAAAATATTACTTAGTTACTTTGTCATAATAGACCATATCTGCATTTAGACCTTGCGCATAACCTTTGACGTTATCGCGCATGACGATTTGGTTTTTACCTTGGTCGATAAACACATAAGGTGAGCTACGTTGTAACTCTTTTTGCATTTCAGTATAGAGCGATTGACGTTTTGTTTTATCCGCTTCATTAAGTGCTGCCAATGTTTGCTGACTTAATTCAGGAATTTTCCAGCCATTTAACCAAGCAACAGTGTTGGATTGTCCGTCATTATAAGCAAAGGCACTGGCATTTGAGTGAGCATCAAAATAATCAGGGATCCAAAAGCGGATCGCTGCTTGATGTTGTTTAGCGCGCACACGACTATACACTTGGCTACCCGCAGCAGGTAATAAATCAACTTGTACACCTGCTTGAGCAAAACTTGCTTGAATGGATTGCGCCACAGTGATGTAAGGGACTTTATTTTCTACATCTAACGTAAAGCGTGCATTGGTAATGCCTGCCTTAGCTAAAATTGCTTTGGCTTTTTCTGGATCAAACGTAAATGGATTATCTTTTAATGCGCCCGGTAAACCTACAGGTAAAAAACTTTGGTGAATAAAATACTGACCACGCATTAAGTCTTCAGTAATACCTTTGTAGTCAATTAAATAGCGCGAAGCTTCCCAAAAAGCAGGGTTACTCAGTGCAGGATTTCCACTGGCAGTATTAAACGCCATATACACTTGTTCAGCAGAAGGGATATCTAAAATTTTGATCCCTGCTTTGCCTGCTAATGCAGCAGTCTGGTCTGTGCCTAATTCGCGTGCAATATCTGCATCGCCTTTTTCAATTAGTAAGCGACGAGATGCGGGATCAGGCACGTTTTTAATAATAATATTTGCCATTTTAGGCGCGCCAGTTGGCGAAAGTGGGTTAGCTTCTAACACAATGGCTTGACGCGGTTGATAAGCGCGCATTTTGTATGCACCACTTCCTGCTGAATTCATTTTTAGCCAGCTATTACCAAAGTCATTATTTTTAACATGAGCAGAAACCAGCTTTTCATCAACAATAGAAGCAATCGGGGTTGAAAGGATATTTAGCACAACATCAGGGCTGACATCGGCAGTCCAACGTACTTCCAATTCGTTATCACTGATTTTTTTTAGCAACGAATTGATGTTATCTGTTTTCCAACCCAAGACATTTAGAATAAAGGCAGGTGATTTATTCATGGTGATCGCACGCTGATAAGAGAAGATAATATCTTCAGGACGCACAGCGTTGCCCGATGCAAATTTTGCGTTGGGTTTAATTTTAAATACGATTGTTTTTTGTTCAGGATTTGCTTGCCAACTTTCAACTAAAATGGGTTCATTAATTTCTGGATTATCACGATTAGGTTGAACAATACGTTGGTATAAACTCGGTACAGTCTGAATACTCGATAACTCATTACTTTCAGCAGGATCAAGGCTGACAATATCATCAAGCCCTTGTACCACAATTAATGTATTAGCAGGTGTTGCTGCAAATGCCGGTACGGAAAGGGCACCCACAACGAATAATGATAATAATTTTGCTTTCATGAGACGCTCCCTGAAACGGTGTAGCTAAAGTCGTTATGTCAATAACTTATTAGTTATTACTTTGTGAAATTAACTTAGGCAAAACGTGACCAATGCGCAAAGTTTTAATTACGCTTACATATAACTCTTCGTTATAAGTGGCTAAAATTAATTATGGTAGAAGAATAATTAACCGCAAGAATAGGATGATGAAATACTCCTTTAGTAGTAACCCATTGACTATTAAGTTGTAGTAGCTGAATTGATTAAGCTGTATTTGATATTCATCAATATCCCTTATGAGTAGTTTCGTATTTTAGCCTTAGAAATCTTTAAATCTGAGGCAAAAATGAGCAAGAAAACACTCGCAATCATCGGTAATGGTATGGTGGGGCACCGTTATATCGAAGAGTTGATTGATAAAGGTGGCAATGAAGAATTTAATATTGTCGTCTTTTGTGAAGAACCTCGCGTTGCATATGATAGAGTCCATCTCTCCTCTTATTTCTCCCATCACACCGCAGAAGAACTCTCTTTAGTTAAACAAGGCTATTACGAAAAACACCAAATAGAAGTATTAATTGGTGAGCGTGTTATTACCATTAATCGTGACGAAAAAGTGGTACACACTAATACGGGGCGTTGTGTTAGTTACGATAAGTTAGTGATGGCAACGGGCTCTTATCCATGGGTTCCTCCAATTAAGGGAAATAACTCATCAGATTGCTTTGTCTATCGGACTATTGAAGATTTAAATGCAATCGAATCTTGCGCACGTATTAGTCGTAAAGGGGCGGTGATTGGTGGAGGACTTTTAGGTTTAGAAGCCGCTGGTGCGCTAAAAAGTTTGGGTATTGAAACTCACGTTATCGAGTTTGCACCAACATTAATGGCAGAACAGCTTGATGCATTAGGTGGTGAGCAACTTAAGCGAAAAATAGAGCGTATGGGTGTAAAAGTGCATACGTCTAAAAATACACAAGAAATATTATCGACGGGAGAAAGCGCACGTAAGACACTGCAATTTGCAGATGGTACTTCTCTTGAAGTTGACTTTATTGTGTTCTCCACAGGTATTCGCCCAAAAGATAAATTAGCTCGCCAATGTGATTTAGATATCGCACCAAGAGGTGGCATTGTTATTAATGATTATTGCCAAACAACCGATCCTGATATTTACGCCATTGGTGAATGTGCATCTTGGCAAAATAAAACGTTCGGCTTAGTTGCACCGGGCTACAAAATGGCGCAAGTAGCGGTTGATAATTTATTAGGTCATCACTCTGTATTCCAAGGCGCCGATTTAAGCGCAAAATTAAAACTTCTTGGTGTTGATGTGGGCGGTATCGGTGATGCTCACGGTCGTCAAGAAGGGTGTCGTAGTTATATTTATCTCGATGAAGGCAAAGAAATTTATAAGCGCCTGATTGTCAGTGAAGATAACAAATACCTACTAGGCGCAGTATTAGTAGGCGATACAGAAGATTATGGCAATCTTTTGCAACTATCACTGAACACTATTGAATTACCAGAGCATCCAGACTCCTTAATTTTGCCTGCACATGCAGGAAGTAAGCCAGCAATTGGTGTTGATTCCTTGCCTGAAACTGCACAAATCTGCTCTTGTTTTGATGTGACAAAAGGCGACATTATTCAAGCAATTGAACGAGGATGTCATACAGTCGCTGCTATTAAGGCAGAAACCAAAGCGGGCACAGGGTGTGGTGGCTGTATTCCATTGGTGACTCAAGTTTTAAATGCAGAATTAGCAAAACAAGGTATCGAAGTTAATCACCATCTTTGTGAGCATTTTCACTATTCTCGCCAAGAGCTTTATCATCTTATTCGCGTAGAAGGGCTGAAAAGTTTTGATGAATTGTTGAAAAAACATGGTCAAGGTTATGGCTGTGAAATATGTAAACCAACAGTGGGTTCATTGCTTGCTTCATGTTGGAACGATTATATCTTGCGTGATGATTTAGTTGCTCTGCAAGATACTAATGATAACTTCCTTGCGAATATGCAAAAAGATGGGACTTATTCCATTATTCCTCGCTCTCCAGGTGGTGAAATTACACCCGCAGGCATTATTGCTATTGGGCAAATTGCTCAAGAATATAATCTATATACCAAAATTACTGGCTCGCAACGCATGGCGATGTTCGGTGCGCATAAACAGGATTTACCCGCTATTTGGGAAAAACTGATTGCTGCGGGTTTTGAAACAGGTCATGCCTATGCGAAAGCACTGCGCATGGTAAAAACGTGTGTGGGTAGCAGTTGGTGTCGTTTTGGCGTCGGTGATAGTGTCGGTTTGGGGGTTGCGTTAGAGCATCGCTATAAAGGCATTAGAACACCTCATAAGATGAAATTTGGTGTCTCAGGTTGCACCCGTGAATGTTCTGAAGCGCAAGGAAAAGATGTGGGGATTATCGCCACAGATAAAGGTTGGAACCTCTATTTTGGTGGAAATGGCGGTATGAAACCACGCCATGGTGATCTCTTTGCATCTGATCTCGATGAAGAAACTTTAGTACATTATATCGACCGTTTTATGATGTTTTATATTCGCACCGCCGATAAACTGCAACGCACTTCAGTGTGGCTAGATAATTTAGAAGGCGGTATTGAATATTTACGTGATGTCATTATTAACGACAAATTAGGCTTAAATGCACAGTTAGAAAAAGAACTGAAAGCCTTACAAGAACGTGTCGCTTGTGAATGGAAAGAAACAGTTGATTCTCCAAAAGCATTAAAACGTTTTGCCCACTTTATTAATAATCCAATGCCTGATCCGACTGTACAAACGGTAAAAGAACGTTTTCAACACCGTCCCGCACGTTTACATGAACGTATTGATATCAAAATGATCACTGAGGAGGCGCAATCATGAGCCAATGGATAGCTGTTTGCCAATTAGATGACATTACGCCAGGAACAGGTGTTTGTGCGCTGGTGGAACAAGATCACGTTGCCATATTTCGCCCTTATTCTGATGCACGTTTATATGCGTTAAGCAATATAGATCCCTTTGCACATTCGAGTGTTTTATCTCGAGGGCTGATCGCTGAACATGAAAATGAGTTGTATATCGTCAGTCCGCTGAAAAAACAGCATTTTCGTTTAACGGATGGTTTTTGCCTTGAAGATGAGAGTTTCTCGATCACCCATTTTGACGTCAAGGTTGAAGGCAATACTGTCAGCGTACGTAGCCGTAATGAATCATCTCAATAAATAGGGGAATGAATATGGATTACTTTCCAATATTCTGTCAGCTTAAAGATAAACCTTGTTTATTAGTGGGAGGGGGTGAGATAGCTGAACGTAAAGCCCGATTGCTTATGGAGGCGGGTGCTATTATTTCTGTTATCGCACCTTCGTTTACAGAGCAGTTTATACAGTGGCATTCTGAGCAAAAATTAAACTGCATCACTGGTGTATTTACTGCGGATCATCTATCAAGTAAGTGGCTTGTTATTGCGGCAACAGATAGTGAGCAAGTGAATCAACAGGTTTTTCAATCCGCGACAGAGAAACAGATATTTTGTAATGTGGTTGATTCACCAGAACAAGCCAGCTTTATTATGCCTTCTGTTATCGATCGTTCTCCTATTGTGGTGGCTATTTCATCGGGCGGAAAAGCCCCTGTGCTAGCGCGTATTTTGCGAGAAAAAATTGAGCAACTACTCCCAAATTATCTCGGTGCATTAGCGAAACTTGCGGGAAAATTAAGAGAAGAAGTAAAACAACGTTTTTCATCCATAAGTGCAAGACGTTATTTCTGGGAGCAATTTTTTGCAGATAAATCATTACAAGCTGAAATTGAAGCACAAAGAGACGGCGATATTGAGCAACGTATTAGCGCGCTATTATCTGAAAATCAGCAACCTCAAGGCAGTGTTGTTTTAGTCGGAGCAGGGCCGGGTGATGCTGGGCTAATGACTATTAAAGGGTTACAGCAGTATCAACAAGCTGATGTGGTGGTTTACGATAGATTAGTATCTGATGAGGTAATGGCATTAGTCCGCAGAGATGCACAGCGTATTTATGTTGGTAAGCAAGCGGGTTTTCATTGTGTTCCTCAAGATGAAATCAATCAAATTTTAATCAAAGAAGCCGTAGCAGGAAAACGGGTGGTGAGATTAAAAGGAGGTGATCCCTTTATTTTTGGTCGAGGTAGCGAAGAGCTAGAAGCCTTGATTGAACATCATATTCCCTTTTCAGTGATCCCCGGTATTACCGCGGCTTCAGGCTGTACAACATATGCGGGTATTCCTTTAACGCATCGAGATTATGCACAAAGTGTCCGCTTTATTACTGGGCATGGCAAAGGATTAAACGAGGCTGAATGGCAATGTATTGCACAAGAAAACCAAACGTTAGTCTTTTATATGGGATTAAGTAAAGCCCGTTATATTCAGCAAATGCTACTTAGCCAAAATATGCGCGCAACCATGCCGATTGCGATTATTGAAAAGGGCACTTTAACCACACAAAAAGTGATTGTTGGTCAATTACGCCAACTGGCAGAGATGGCAGAAACAATGGAAAGCCCTGCACTGATTATTGTGGGGGAGGTTGTCACACTGAATGAGAAGCTACAATGGTTTCAATCCAAATCGGCTAAATAGCTGAAAAGAATTGATGATATCATTTTAAAATTAAAAACCTCTTTAATATTCGATATGTATATTAAAGAGGTTTTTTTATCTAACACATAGAAATATAAATGAAAAATTGTTTAATTACATTTCAATTAAACATTTAGATTAAAAATTAAAAACAAATAATAAAATTGAATATTTAATAATCTATAAATATGTTTAGACTAGAATCGTTATTCAGTCTAAAGATGAATTTATTGTTATTTTTAATTAATTTCAAAGAGAAACTCTTTACAAACAAAGCATCATAAAGTTCTGCAAGTCGGATAAAACCCATCCTAATTATATTAATTTTGTGAGCTAAGTAGGTTTTCTATCTATAAAACTTGCATGATGTTAATTTAATGTTTATTTGTTGTTTTGCTTCTCTCGATATATATTTTTTATTTTCTCAGGATAGAACTCTAGAGGGCTCAATAAAGTTAAGTGATAAGAATACCGCATTAATTGACAAAATTTACGATAAGTGTAAAAAAGAAGAGTGTTGGTATCATTTTTATCTTATTAATATCTTTAAACGTTTGAGAGCCACAAATATTACAATCAAAATTTAACAACGATACATATCGTTAATTGAGCGACCCCGCTATAAATTATTGTTTATTAGGAGAGGTACCCATGAAAAATAAAGTTACGTTAAAAATAGTGTTTCCACTCAGTATTATGTCACTTGTATTAACCTCCTTTTTTTCTCATGCCGTCACTCTTCCTGAAGGTACTATTCTGGCAAAACAACAGAATATTGTGATTAATAACGGTACTGAAGTTTCATCACTTGATCCGCACAAAGTAGAAGGCGCACCAGAAACTAATATTATTTTAAATTTATTAGAGGGACTGACCTACGTTGGACCTAATGGTGAAAGCATGCCTGGCGTTGCACAACGCTGGGAAACTAATGATAACAAGGTGTGGACATTCTATTTGCGAGAAGACGCAAAGTGGAGTGATGGCACACCAGTTACAGCTGAAGACTTTGTTTATAGCTGGCGTCGAGTAGTAGATCCTAAAACAGGATCGCCTTATGCCAGTTATCTCGAATATGCTTATGTTGAAAATGTTGCAGATATTCTTAGTGGCAAAAAATCCCCTGAAACATTAGGTGTGAAAGCGATAGACGCTCACACTTTGCAAGTCAATTTAACCAAGCCAATCCCTTATTTAGTCGATATGGTCAGCCACACTCCGTTAAAGCCAGTTAAAAAAGAGATTGTTGAAAAATATGGCGTGAATTGGACTCGTCCTGAAAACTTTGTCGGTAATGGTGCTTATGTTATTGAAAATTGGGTGGTGAATGAAAAGGTGACTTTAAAACGAAATCCACTTTATTGGGATAATAAAAACACCATTATTGAGCAAGCCACATTTTTACCAATTAGTTCAGAAACCAGTGATATAAATCGCTACCGTAGCGGTGAAATAGATATCACTAATAGCGCTATTCCTCCTGTTCTTTATAGAAAAATGAAGCAAGAGCAGCCAGAGAATTTACATGTCACACCATATTTATGTACTTTCTATTATGAATTAAATAATAAAAAAGCCCCTTTTGATGATCCTCGTGTTCGAGAAGCCGTGAAATTGACTCTTGATAGAGAAGTCATTGCTGAAAAAATAATGGGACAAGGACAAATACCGGCTTATTCTTTTACTCCCTCTTTTATTGGCAATGGTAATTTTAAACCGCCTAAATGGGCTTATTGGACACAACAGCAACGTAATGAAAGGGCGCGTGAATTATTAAAAGAAGCGGGGTTTGATGGTCAAAATCCTCTGACTTTTACCTTGCTCTACAATACGTCAGATCAAAATAAACAGCAGGCAATAGCGGCCGCATCAATGTGGAAAAAAAGTATTGGTGCCAATGTGACGTTGCAAAACCAAGAGTGGAAAACGGCATTAGAAAACCGTAACCAAGGAAATTACCAAGTCGCGAGAGCAACATGGTGTGCAGATTACAATGAACCAACCTCGTTTTTAAACTCGTTTCTTTCCACAAGTAGCCTGAATACCGTTTTTTATGAAAATAATGATTACGATGATGCATTAAATAATGCCTCAATTGCTGTTGATAAAGGGGCTCGCCATCAACTCTATCAGCGCGCTGAAGCCTTGCTAGACAAGGACTCCGCGATAGTACCTGTCTATTATCGAGTCAGTGTTAGATTAGTTAGTCCAAAAGTAGGTGGATTTACAGGCAAAGACCCCTTTGATTATACGGACTTAAAGCGCTATTTTATAAAGGCAGATAACTAAAACTGGTAAATTATCGATATTCTATAGTTATGTGTGATTTGAATTATTAAAAGTGACTTAAAAAGTAGTTAACCAATAAAAAGCTACACAAAAAAGATAGCGGCATAAAAAATTATAATGCTATCAGGCAATTAAGCACTGATAGCAAATAAGCAAGATTGATTTATTTTTTTGTAAAAACAATAAGTTGTGTAAACCGTTCTAAAACACAACTGAACATCACAGAATGGTTGTCTAACAACCAGCTCACTAACTGGGAGTATTTTATAAGATGAGTAATTTAACTAAAAAGAGTGCGTTGGCGATTGCAATAAGCGCAATCTTTGGATTGTCAGCGCTAACGGCTAATGCCGCTGTTGTTCCAGACGGGGTAAAATTAGCTGAAAAACAAGTGCTCGTACGTAATAATGGCTCTGAACCACAATCACTTGATCCTCATAAAATCGAAGGTGTACCTGAGTCTGCATTAGCGCGTGATCTTTTCGAAGGCGTGACTATTGTTGGTCCAAATGGGGAAATTTTACCTGGCTCTGCAACCAGCTGGGAAAATAAAGATTTTACTGTTTGGACATTCAAAATTCGTGAAGGCGCTAAATGGTCAAATGGTGAACCTGTTACAGCACAAGATTTCGTTTATAGCTGGCAACGTTTAGCGGATCCTAATACTGCATCTCCTTATGAAAGCTATCTGCAATATGCGCATATCGTGAATATTGACGATATTATTGCAGGTAAGAAAAAAGCCACAGAATTAGGTGTTAAGGCATTAGATAACAACACATTAGAAATCACTTTATCTGAAGCAGTGCCTTATTTACCAAAATTATTAGCTCACTCCTCCATGTCGCCAGTTAACCAAAAAGTAATTGAAAAATTTGGTGAAAAATGGACACAACCTGCTAACTTCGTCGGCAACGGCGCTTATAATTTAAAAGACTGGACCGTCAACGAACGTATTGTTTTAGAACGTAGCCCAACTTATTGGGATAACAAAAATACTGTTATTGATAAAGTTACGTTCTTACCTATCTCATCAGAAGTCACTGACGTAAACCGCTATCGTGCGGGTGAAATCGACATGACATATAGCAATTTACCGATCGAACTTTTCCAAAAACTGAAAAAAGAGATCCCAGATGAATTGCGTATAAGCCCATATTTATGTACTTATTATTATGAAATTAATAATGAGAAAGCACCGTTTAATGATCCTCGTGTTCGTGAAGCGCTGAAACTGTCAATGGACAGAGATATCATCACTTATAAAGTGAAAAACCAAGGTGATATTCCCGCTTACGGTTTTACTCCGCCATTTACAGACGGAATTAAAGAGAGTAAACCAGAATGGTTTGCGACTTGGACACAAGAACAGCGCAATGAAAAAGCACGTCAATTGTTAGAAGAGGCGGGCTATAACAAAGCAAACCCACTGAAATTTAAACTTCTGTACAATACTTCAGATCTTCATAAAAAAGTGGCAATTGCTGCTTCTTCAATTTGGAAGAAAAACTTAGGTGCAGATGTGTCTCTTGAAAACCAAGAGTGGAAAACGTTCTTAGATACACGTCACCAAGGAACTTATGATGTTGCGCGTGCGGGCTGGTGTGCAGATTATAACGAACCTTCTTCATTCCTGAACATGATGCTGTCTTACAGCAGTAATAATACTGTTCACTATAAAAACACAGAGTTTGACGCATTGATCAAAGAATCTTTACGTGTGAAATCTGATGACGAACGTGCCGCTATTTATCAAAAAGCTGAAGGCGTATTAGATAAAGATTCGGCCATTGTTCCACTTTACTACTATGTAAACACCCGTTTAGTTAAACCTTATGTGGGTGGTTATTCAGGTAAAGATCCATTAGATAATTTACATACTAAAGACTTGTACATTATTGCTAAGTAATCGGGCGAGACCTTGTCTTTTTTAAGGCAAGGTCTTTTTATCGTCACGCCTGAATAGGTTTGTGTTATAGGAACGGGCAATGCTCAAATTTATTTTTCGTCGCTTTTTAGAAGCGATACCGACTCTATTTATTCTAATAACAATTTCGTTTTTTATGATGCGCTTAGCACCTGGTAGCCCTTTTACAGGGGAAAGGAAACTTCCACCAGAGGTCATGGCAAATATTGAAGCGAAATATCACTTAAATGATCCCATTTATAAACAATACTTCGATTATTTAATTCAATTGTCGAAAGGGGATTTAGGGCCTTCTTTTAAATATAAAGACTACAGTGTAAACACCTTAGTCGGTAAAGCATTCCCTGTTTCAGCTAAATTAGGGCTGTCGGCATTTATTTTTGCCGTGATTTTAGGTGTGGGGGCAGGCGTGATAGCCGCACTGAATCAAAACACCAAATGGGATTATACCGTCATGACTTTTGCCATGACGGGGGTTGTAATACCGAGTTTCGTTGTTGCACCACTGCTTGTACTTATTTTTGCCATTACCTTAAGGTGGCTACCAGCTGGTGGCTGGAATGGCGGTGCGGTGCAATATATGTTGCTACCAATGATTGCACTGTCGCTTTCTTATATTGCCAGTATCTCGCGTATTACCCGTAGTTCAATGATTGAAGTATTACACTCAAACTTTATCAGAACGGCAAAAGCGAAAGGCTTGCCGATGAAAAGAATTGTGCTGCGTCATGCTTTAAAACCTGCGTTGCTACCTGTTATCTCTTATATGGGGCCTGCATTCGTCGGTATTATTACGGGCTCAATGGTTATTGAAACCATCTTTGGATTGCCAGGTATCGGACAATTATTCGTTAATGGTGCTTTAAACCGAGATTACTCATTGGTATTAAGCTTAACCATTATCGTAGGTGCATTAACAATTTTCTTTAATGCGATTGTCGATATTTTATATGCCGTTATTGATCCGAAAATTCGTTACTAATAGATACTGGAGCGCGTTATGTTATCACTGAAGGAAAACAGCGAAGCTCTGGGGAATTTCTCGGAGCAGCTAGATATTGAAGGCCGTAGTTTATGGCAAGACGCTCGTCGTCGTTTTATGCACAATAAAGCGGCAATTACGAGCCTTATATTACTTTTCTTTATTTTATTATTTGTCATTTTTGCCCCAATGTTATCGCCTTTTGTCTATGACGATACCGATTGGGAGATGATGTCAATGGCACCTGATTTTGCCTCTTCTCACTATTTTGGTACTGACTCATCTGGGCGTGACTTATTAGTCCGTGTTGCGATTGGTGGACGTATTTCATTAATGGTCGGTATAGCGGCTGCTTTTGTTGCCGTTATTGTTGGTACACTGTATGGCGCAATGGCGGGCTATATTGGTGGACGTGTTGACTCTGTGATGATGCGTTTACTGGAAATCCTAAACTCATTTCCATTTATGTTCTTTGTTATCTTATTAGTGACATTCTTTGGTCAAAATATCTTACTGATTTTCGTTGCTATCGGGATGGTATCTTGGCTCGATATGGCACGTATTGTAAGAGGACAAACCTTAAGTTTAAAACGTAAAGAGTTTATTGAAGCTGCATTAGTTTGTGGTGTGTCATCACGCAATATCGTGTTAAGACATATCGTACCTAACGTACTGGGTGTCGTTGTGGTTTATGCCTCTTTATTAGTCCCTAGTATGATTTTATTTGAATCCTTCTTAAGCTTCTTAGGTTTAGGAACACAAGAACCATTAAGTAGTTGGGGAGCACTATTAAGTGATGGTGCAAACTCAATGGAAGTTTCTCCTTGGTTGTTACTTTTCCCGGCTTCGTTCTTAGTTGTCACACTGTTTTGCTTTAACTTTATCGGTGATGGCTTACGTGACGCATTAGACCCGAAAGATCGTTAAGGAGAACAAAATGACAAATACAACAAACAAGTCGTTATTAAGTGTTAAAGATCTCTGTGTGACTTTCGGTACACCGGATGGTGATGTTACCGCAGTTAATAAGCTCAACTTTGAATTATCCGCAGGTGAAACCCTCGGGATCGTTGGTGAATCTGGCTCAGGTAAATCCCAAACGGCATTCGCATTAATGGGATTATTAGCGAAAAATGGTCGCACAGCGGGTAGCGCAAACTTTAATGGTCGTGAGATCTTAAACCTTCGCCAAAGTGAATTAAATAAAATGCGCGCTGAAGAAATATCTATGATATTTCAAGATCCAATGACTTCATTAAACCCGTATATGAAAGTTGGTTCGCAGCTTATTGAAGTATTAATGCTTCATAAAGGCATGAGTAAGAATGATGCTTATGCAGAATCAGTACGCATGTTAGATGCAGTAAAAATGCCAGAAGCTCATAAACGAATGAGTATGTATCCTCATGAGTTTTCAGGCGGTATGCGCCAACGAGTCATGATTGCAATGGCATTGCTGTGTAAGCCTAAACTTTTAATTGCTGATGAACCGACAACCGCACTTGATGTGACGGTTCAAGCGCAAATCATGACCTTACTCAATGAGCTTAAGAATGATTTAAATACTGCGATTATTATGATCACCCATGACTTGGGGGTTGTTGCGGGTATCTGCGATAAAGTGTTGGTGATGTACGCAGGACGTACCATGGAGTACGGTAAAGCGCGTGATATCTTCTATCAACCATCACATCCATATTCTATCGGATTGTTACAGGCTGTTCCTCGCTTAGACGGTGAAGATGAACGACTCGCAACCATTCCGGGAAATCCGCCTAATTTATTACGTTTACCAAAAGGCTGCCCATTCCAACCTCGTTGCCAGTATGCAACAGAGCAATGCTTAACGAGTGAACCTCAATTAGAGCAATTCGCACAAGGCCGACTACGTGCCTGTTTTAAAGCGGTGGAGGAATTGGTATGACTCAAGCCATGTTACAAGATAGAAAAGTTATTCTTGAAGTGAATGACTTAAAAGTTTATTTCGATGTTCAAGATAATAAACAGTGGTTTTGGAAAGCGAAAAAAAGCCTAAAAGCCGTTGATGGTGTCACACTACGCTTATATGAAGGTGAAACATTAGGGGTTGTTGGTGAATCTGGTTGTGGTAAATCGACTTTTGCTCGCGCCATTATTGGTTTAGTTAAAGCCTCTGGTGGTACAGTCTCTTGGTTAGGCAATGATTTATTGGGAATGGGAAATAAACAATGGCGCGATATTCGCCAAGATATCCAGATGATTTTCCAAGATCCGCTGGCTTCCTTAAACCCAAGAATGACCATTGGTGATATTATTGCGGAGCCGCTTAAAACCTATCACCCTAAAATGAAACAGGCTGAAGTTGTTGAAAAAGTGAAAGCAATGATGATGCGAGTCGGATTATTGCCAAACTTAATCAACCGTTACCCACATGAATTCTCAGGTGGACAATGCCAACGTATCGGTATTGCTCGCGCGTTAATTTTAGAACCTAAATTAGTGATTTGTGACGAACCCGTTTCAGCATTAGACGTATCAATTCAGGCTCAAGTGGTTAACTTGCTGAAAGATATTCAAAAAGAGATGGGATTATCTTTAATCTTTATTGCCCATGACCTAGCGGTGGTAAAACATATTTCAGATCGTGTATTGGTGATGTATTTAGGGCATGCAGTGGAGTTAGGAACGTATGATGAAGTTTATCATCATCCATTACACCCTTATACCAAAGCGTTGATGTCAGCGGTGCCTATTCCTGATCCTGATAAAGAGCGCAATAAGCATATTGATTTATTGGAAGGAGAATTGCCTTCTCCGATTAATCCACCATCAGGCTGTATATTCCGTACACGTTGTCCGATGGCAGATGAAGAATGTGCCAAAACACGCCCTTTATTAGAAGGGAGCTTTCGCCATGCAGTCTCTTGCTTAAAAGTTGATCCGCTTTAAGGCGATTGAATGATTAAGTAAAGTAGAAAAAATGCCCTTGAAGTTTTATTTTCAAGGGCATTCTATTTATTAACGGATCGAAAGATCACCAAATCAGATTAAATCCAACCTTTAGTTCTAAAGGCTTTTAATGTAGAAACAAAATAGCTCATCTCTTCTGGTGTGCCTAAAGTTAAACGGCTCCAACCTAAAGCAGGTGGAAACTCACGACCAACCATAATATTCGCTTCTTTCATTCTGTTTTGATAGGTTTTTACATCACCTTTCACTTTATGGAATATAAAGTTTGCATAAGAGGGTGCATATTCAATATCCAGCTCTTTTAAGACATCAACAACCATTTGACGAGAAACATCAATCGATTTACGGCTATATTCCACATAAGCTTTATCTTTTAATGAGGCTAATGCAGCAACAGCACCCGCAGTGTTGGTATTATCAATGGAAACAAACACATCAACATTGGCAATAACCTCAGGTACAGCAACACCATAACCCACACGAAGCCCTGCTAATGCGTAAATTTTTGAGAAAGTACGTGCAACAATTAGGTTTTTATAACCCGCTTCAACTAATGTAATCGCACTGGTAAATTCAGGCGTTGAAGCGAATTCCGCATAAGCTTCATCAATAATAAAAAAGACATTTTCTTTGGCTGATTTTATCCAATTCGTCAATGAAGCCGTCGGCGTTAACATCGCTGTTGGGTTATTCGGATTGCATAAATATACCATGCTAATACCATCAAACTCTTGCGCTTTTTTCTGCATGGTTGCTAAATCAAACGCCAGTGTTTTATCAACGGGTACTTTAACGATTTTTACGCCTAAAGGTTCTGCATAAAGTTCGGCATAGTTAAATGTTGGATCAGGAACAATAAGTTGAACCGCTTTACCTTCTTTTTGTGCTTTATTTGCCACAAACTGTACGGCTGCTTGAATTGTCTCAGATGAGCCATTTCCCAAGGTGATGTGCTTATCTGAAAGTTTAAATTCTTTCCCTAATTCGCTAATTAATGAGCTACGCGCATCGTCTGGATATCTAAAGGCATTAGGTAAAGCATCAATAATAGCCTGTTTCGCTTTTTGCGACATACCAAGTGAATTTTCATTAAAATTTAGCAGTAACGGATTTTCTGCATTAAATACCAATTTATTTTTTAGTGTTTCATTGGCATAGGCAGAGCTAACAAATGAACTTAATGAAAGACCACCAATCACTAAGCTGGATGAAGTTAAAAATGACCGACGATTCATGTTATGTTTCCCAAGTAAATTATTCTATGTTTTATTAGTTCTTATAGATTACTAAAAAAAAGATAGAAGTAAATAATTATGTTGTATTTGTGACTATAAATTCATTTTTTGGGGGTTAGGGAAAAGTTCTGTCATTGAAAAAAAGAATGAGTAGGGAGTAAACTTGTCAGTTATCAATTTAAAATAAAAAGAAAAATTATTGATAATGATAAGCCATACTGAATTATGTCAATTCTGAACATTTAATGTAGCGGACTAAATCGCGAATATGGGCATCATCATTTATGCGTGTATCTAATCATTTTAAAATCATTGTGCATCTTTGTAGCTTTCTCATTGTTCTTTATAGCTTAACAATGATACCGCCTATGTTGGTTGCGCTATATGAAAAAGAGCAAAGTCTATTTTCTTTTGCATTGTGTTTTTTTATCTTTTTTTGTGGAGGTTTATTTATTTGGCTGAAAACAAAAATAAAAGATATTCAGCTGAAAACACGAGATGGATTTATTATTATTGCCTTGTTTTGGTTGTTATTTTCTTTAATTAGCACATTACCTTTATGGCTGAATGAGCAACTTAATATGCGCTTTGTTGATGCGCTTTTTGAAGGGGTGTCAGGGATAACAACCACAGGCGCTTCTGTTTTTCACAATGTGACTGATTTACCTAAATCTATTCTTTACTATCGCGCACAGTTAAATTTTGTTGGAGGATTAGGTGTTATTGTACTGGCTGTTGCCGTTCTTCCCTTATTAGGCATTGGGGGCATGAAATTATATCAATCTGAAATGCCTGGGCCATTTAAAGAAGAAAAGTTAACGCCTCGCTTAGCAAGTACAGCTCGTAATTTATGGTTTACTTATATTCTGCTAGGTAGTTTATGTATTATCGCGTTTAAAATAGCGGGAATGTCTTTTTTTGATGCGCTTTGTCATGGTTTATCGACTGTGTCTTTAGGCGGATTTTCAACATATAGCGAAAGCATTGGCTATTTTAATAGCGCAAAAATTGAATTTGTTGCAGGGCTATTTTCACTCCTTTCAGCAGTCAATTTTACCCTCTATTTTGCATCCTTAGCTAAATTTAGTTTACGACCATTATTAACCAATCCAGAGTTTCGTTTTTTTATTACAGTGGCATTGCTAGTTATCGGTTTGATCACATTTGAAACATGGCGCAGTAATATGTATTCATTCCCAGATGCTTTTATTCATTCTTTTTTTCTAACCAGTTCGATGATCACTGACAACGGGCTTGCAACAGCAGATTATGCTCAATGGCCACAACATATTATTGTTCTCTTACTATTTTCTAGTTTTTTTGGTGGTTGTGTTGGTTCGACGTGTGGTGGAATTAAAGCTATTCGATTTTTAATTCTCTATAAACAGAGTCGCCAAGAAATTCATCAATTAATTCATCCAAAATCAGTGAGTTCCGTTCGTGTCGGCGACAGTATTATAACTTCTCGACTCCTTAATTCCGTTTGGAGTTTCTTTTTTCTTTATACACTCTGCGCTTGTTTTTTTATTTGGTGTTTAAGCATGATGGGCTACGATTTAATTACAGCTTTTGCTACGGTGGCAGCATGTTTAAATAATATGGGATTGGGATTTGGTGAAACAGTTGCTGGTTTTGGTGAAATTACCGACAGTGCAAAATATTTAATGTGTCTTGCTATGTTACTTGGTCGATTAGAAATTTATACGCTACTTGTTTTATTATCTGCTTCCTTTTGGCGTAATTAAAATATGACTAAAATAAACGTTATGATTTAAAAATGAACATGGTTTAAAAGATAAAGAATATTATCATTAATTTCTCTAAAGAAATTCTTTCTTAAAAATCCATTCTATAAAATTAGATAACTTCAAATACAATAACGATTTTTCTCCTATTTTTGTGATGAACATCAACTCTCCTTAAATGAAGCGTTCCATTAATTATAATAAACAGACAACGAAAACGTTTGCATAATATTTTTATGTAGATAGAATTCGTCAGATTTTTTTGGCTAGGTGAAATGAATAGGAGGTTAAAGTGTCTCAGGACAACAATTATAGTCAGGGCCCTGTGCCCATATCCGCAAGAAAGGGTGGATTGGCGTTAACCTTTGTGATGTTGGGATTAACGTTTTTTTCAGCCAGTATGTGGACTGGCGGCGCTCTTGGTACTGGTCTTTCCTTCAATGATTTCTTCCTCGCAGTTCTAATTGGTAATCTTCTTCTTGGTATCTACACCGCATTTCTTGGTTTTATTGGTTCAAAAACAGGTCTTACTACTCATCTCCTCGCGCGTTACTCTTTCGGTATTAAAGGTTCTTGGCTTCCCTCATTTTTACTCGGTGGTACTCAAGTTGGTTGGTTTGGTGTGGGTGTGGCAATGTTTGCCATCCCGGTAGGAAAAGCCACTGGTATTGATATTAATCTCCTCATCGCCGTTTCCGGCATTTTAATGACCATCACTGTATTCTTCGGTATTTCCGCTCTCACCGTTCTCTCTATCATTGCTGTTCCAGCAATCGCCATCCTAGGCAGTTACTCTGTTTATCTTGCCATACATGATATGGGCGGGCTTTCAACGTTAATGGGTGTTAAACCAACTCAGCCATTAGATTTCAATTTAGCGCTGGCGATGGTTGTCGGATCGTTTATTAGTGCGGGAACGCTTACAGCTGACTTTGTCCGTTTTGGACGAAACCCTAAAGTTGCAGTGGTTGTCGCAATTGTTGCGTTCTTTTTAGGCAATACATTGATGTTTGTCTTTGGTGCAGCAGGTGCCGCTTCATTGGGAATGGCAGATATTTCTGATGTGATGATTGCGCAAGGATTATTACTTCCAGCGATTGTCGTATTAGGCTTAAATATTTGGACAACCAATGATAATGCGTTATATGCCTCAGGATTAGGATTTGCCAATATTACAGGTTTATCAAGCAAAAAGCTTTCAGTGATAAATGGCATTGTCGGTACACTGTGTGCATTATGGCTCTATAATAACTTTGTTGGCTGGTTAACCTTTTTATCTGCCGCAATTCCACCAGTAGGTGGTGTTATCATTGCAGATTATCTGATGAATAAAGATCGTTATAGCACCTTCAATGCAGATAAAATGCAATCAGTTAACTGGGTCGCATTACTGGCTGTTGCAATTGGTATTGCCGCGGGGCACTGGTTACCAGGTATCGTACCTGTTAACGCAGTATTAGGTGGTGCAATTAGTTACGCTGTGTTAAATCCAATATTAAATCGTCGTACAGCTCGACAAGCGGAGATAAGTCATGCTGGGTAAGAATATCGAACAAATTAATCATGCTCGTCTCGTTGGAAAAGAGGGTTTGTGGCGCATTACGCTTAAAAACAATAAAATTGAAGCGATAGAGCCACAACCTGAGAATAACTTTCATCCTGAAGCATTAGATGCGCAAGGTGGTTTAGTTCATGCTCCTTTTGTTGAGCCTCATATTCATTTAGATACAACACAAACAGCAGGACAACCGAATTGGAATCAATCGGGAACATTATTTGAGGGTATCGAGCGTTGGGCTGAAAGAAAAGCGCTGTTAACTCATGATGATGTTAAACAACGTGCATGGCAAACGCTTCAATGGCAAATTGCTAATGGTATTCAACATGTTAGAACCCATGTTGATGTTTCGGATCCATCGCTGACAGCATTAAAAGCCATGCTGGAAGTGAAAGAAGAAATTAAACCTTGGATTGATTTGCAAATTGTTGCTTTTCCACAAGAAGGTATTTTGTCTTACCCTGATGGTGAAGCTTTATTAGAAGAAGCATTAAAATTAGGCGCTGATGTTGTCGGTGCTATTCCTCACTTTGAATTTACGCGTGAATATGGTGTTGAATCACTGCATAAAACCTTTGCATTAGCACAAAAATATGATCGCTTAATTGATGTTCATTGTGATGAAATTGATGATGAACAATCTCGCTTTGTTGAAACTGTTGCCGCTTTAGCACATAAAGAAAATATGGGCTCAAGAGTAACAGCAAGTCATACAACCGCAATGCATTCTTATAATGGGGCTTATACTTCGCGTTTATTCCGTTTATTAAGAATGTCTGGTATTAACTTTGTGGCGAATCCTTTAGTTAATATTCACTTGCAAGGTCGTTTTGATACTTATCCAAAGCGTCGCGGTATTACTCGCGTAAAAGAGATGCTAGAAAGTAATATTAATGTTTGCTTTGGTCATGATGATGTTTTTGATCCTTGGTATCCATTAGGCACAGCAAATATGCTTCAAGTCTTACATATGGGACTGCATGTTTGCCAATTAATGGGCTATGGTCAAATTGATAATGGGTTACAGTTAATTAGTCATAATAGTGCGAAAACATTGGTCTTAACGGATTACGGTGTTGAAATAGGAAATAGTGCAAACTTTATTATTTTGCCCGCAGATAATGGATTTGATGCCTTACGCCGTCAAGTACCTGTACGTTATTCAATTCGCCACGGTAAAGTGATTGCACAAACAGAGCCAGCGAAAACAGAAATTATGTTAGATAAGCCAACAGCGATTAATTATAAATAATCTAACAAGTTGGATTTTTGAATAACAGATAAAACGGATAAGTCGATTAATCACTTATCCGTTATTTTTTTATAAAGATTTAATACCTGTTTTCTTTTTATTATCGGCTATTTTTTCTGATCAACGCTGCTAATTGTGCAAGTTCTTCATCACTCGCACGTTCAAAATCATGCGATGAAAGATATCCGGGGTATTTCTCAAAGAAAATCTTTTGTTTATTTTCAATAGGCGCCCATTTTGTCATATCACCTGTGCCGTGCATCGGGCTAAGTTTACTATGAACATGATCAACCCCAAACCCTTCAAAAAACATTCCTGAGCGTGAAACATCGGGGAATGTTTTATCTAAGATTTTTGCTACCTTTTTTGTCGCGATAACCAATAATGCTAAAGCTTCATCGTTTAAATCAAACGCATAACTCGGGTAGTGCTTTTTGGGAATAACAACGGTAAAACCTTTGGTATTGGGAAAAATAGAGAGGAAAGCAAGATGATGATCATCCTCCCAAATTTTATGGCAAGGCGCTTTACCCGCAACGATTTGGCAGAAAATACAGTTATCCATAGTCGTAGCCTCATATCTATATTCTACATACTTCAACTTATTGAATTATTTAGCGTATAAGGTGATTAAAGTAGATTTCTTTCTGCTAAATCAAGTGCGAAGTAAGATAGAATTAAATCTGCACCTGCACGTTTAATTGAGCCTAAAGTCTCCATTACCACACGATCTTCATCGATTGCACCCGCTAATGCCGCAAATTTAATTTGCGCATATTCACCGCTGATTTGATAAGCCGCTAAAGGTAATAAAGTACGTTCACGCACATCGCGAATAATATCTAAATAAGCACCCGCTGGTTTTACCATCAGCATATCAGCGCCTTCTTGCTCATCAATTAATGATTCACGGATCGCTTCACGGCGGTTCATTGGATTCATTTGATAAGTTTTACGATCACCAATTAAGCGAGAGCCTGCTGCATCGCGGAAAGGACCATATAAGGCAGAAGCAAATTTAGTCGAGTAAGAAACAATACCTGTGCCGCTAAATCCTGCTTTATCAAGTGCGGCACGAATAGCAGCAACTTGGCCGTCCATTGCCGCTGATGGCGCGATAAAATCAGCACCCGCTTGTGCGGCAGCAACAGCTTGAAGCCCTAAATTATAGATAGTTTCATCATTATCAACATGTTCACCATGTAAAACACCACAGTGACCATGTGATGTGTATTCACAAAAACAGGTATCAGACATGACAATCATTTCTGGTACGGCATCTTTACAAATACGAGACATGCGAGAAACTAAACCGCCACTTTTCCAAGCATCACTTCCTGTTTCATCAAGGTGATGTGATACGCCAAAAGTCATAACAGTTTTAATGCCTGCTTTTGCAATGCGTTCAATTTCATAAGCAAGGCGTTTTTCAGGAATACGAACGACACCTGGCATGCTTTTAATCGGTTGGTAATCATCAAGCCCTTCTTCTACAAAGATAGGCAGAGCGAGATCATTTTTAGTCAGAGTTGTTTCTTGAAAGAGCGCGCGCAGGTTTTCTGACTGGCGTAGTCTTCTTAAACGCTGGATGGATTGTTCGTTGCTCACAATATCTCCTTTTTATGGCCAGTACTAACAAGTATTTACCGAGGTATTATAAACCTTAATATTGATACATAGATACTCTATAATTCATACTCGCCATACTTCAAGCTGTAGCGTTGTTGGCTGCGTAGTCACTACTTATGTATGCTCCTAGCGACTCATTCACTTGTCGCCTAGCTACATCTTGAATTATTTAGAGTATAGAACGTTAATTATAGAGAAAAGAGAAAAGAGAAAAGAGAAAAGAGAAAAGAGAAAAGAGAAAAGAGAAAAGAGAAAAGAGAAAAGAGAAAAGAGGAGAGGAATAAGTGATAGGTGAGGGGAAAATAAAAAAGAGCAGGATAATTTCTACTCTTTATATTGATTTTTACCCATTCTTTAATGAGAAGATTATTTTTTTGGCTCTTCTAATGCTGCAACCATTTGAACTTTACAAGCCGCAACAATTTGAGTTAAACCATCTTGGAACTCTGCGCGAGAACCAATTTCAGATTTGGCTTCACGTAAAGAATTAACAACCTCAATAGCACCTTCAGTGAATTGTGCTTCAGTTGCTTCCAGTTTTGCAAAATCAAATTTCTTTGCACTCAGAGAGGCCATTGCATCTTTAGCAATTTTCTCTGCTGGCTCTTTTGTATCATAAGCTTTAATTGAGATATCTTTAAAAGTATCGCAGTAATCATCAGCCATTTTTGTTGGGTTTGCAAAAGCAACAGCAGGTAATAATAGCAGAGATAAGAGAAGTGGTTTCATTTTAGCCTCATGTTTATTTTTTAGTACATATTTATTGAGTGTAACATATAAACAGGAGTGACGATAAATCAGAAAAAGTGTAAAAATATAAATAGTTAATATTTTTAATCCTATTGGTTTTAGTTGCTTTCGCTATAATTGTGTTTAGGGACAATAAGCTAGCAAATTTTGACATAATAAAAACTTACAATTTACAATATATAAAATAACTCAAAATACAATAATATTAGGATTTATCTTTATTTACATTTTATACGATTAATTTTTATTTGTGTTAAAAATAACAAAATGTGCGCTTTAAATATAAAAAACAGAATAAAAAAGTTAAGTGATTATCAGTTATCATTGAGATAATTTTAATACATTGTATTTAATAAGTTAATTTATGCTCGTGTTGGCAATGATGGCAAGATTTCTAATTCTATTATTTAATCCAAATAACATTAAAATTTTTAAACAAAAATAAGTTTTGATAGTGACTATTGGTTAAATACACCAAAAGAAAACAAACTCATTATCATTTGGATGATATGAAAAGAATTTGAATAGAAATATTGAGGCGGGTAAAAGAAAAAAATCCCCTCTATAAAGATAGAGGGGTAGCTAAATGAATAAAGAATGGTTTATTTCGAGATTGAGTATATAGGAAATTTGAAATCAAAATTTGTTTATTTGTGCAGCACAAAAAGATTAGAAAATAGAATAAAAATATGTGCGAGTACTCAATTCGAAAATAAATGTATTATTGACGATAGGCTGTCTTAATTTGGCTAATCGTATTACGGAATGTTTCTGCTTGTTTTTCATCATCAACTTCTGCAATAGCACGTTCAATGTTTAAAATAACACGCCCAGCATCTGCTTGACCTAATGCTTTTAACATATAGGTGACTAGTGTTTTTAAGCAAGCCACTTCTTCTGCTAATGTTTCTACATCTGCTTGTGTTTTAAACTTCTCGTTCATTATCTACGTTCCTTTGTCTTTAATTTATAAATCATATCAGGCTAGGTCATTAGAATAGCAAAGTCTCAGCAAGGTATGAATAGCGATAATAAAAGCATTTTATCATATTGAATTTGTTAGCATGATAAAAAGACAAAATAGCCAGTGATCCCATTTATTAGTCGAAATCAGGCTATACTTTGAACGTTATGCTTTTAACGTTAATACAAACAAAATGTGGTAGAGCAACCATTGCGAGCAATAAGAAAAATGCAGAAAAAGGGAAAATAATATGAATGAAGAACAATTATTACAGGCTATCACTCATTATCCCGCACTTTATCAGCGCAAATCAGGAAATACACATAAAGGAACATTCGGCACATTAGGTATTGTAGGCAGCTCAGAAGGAATGAGCGGTGCTATTGTGTTAGCAGGCAAAAGTGCATTGAAAGCAGGGTGTGGAAAGGTATTTCTTGGTTTTGCTCAATCGCAACTTCCTATCCCTTTTATTGATAGTGCACCAGAGCTTATGCTTAAAACAGCCCAAGCGTTGATAAATCAGCAAGATATTTCTGCTTGGGCGATTGGGTGTGGATTAGGATTATCTGCAAATTCTGAAGAAATCTTATCAATAGCTTTAGCACAGCGTAATGAAAATAGACCTTATGTTTTTGATGCGGATGCATTAGTGTTAATGGCTAATCTTAAATCAGAACTCTCACTTAATCAGCACTGTGTATTAACACCACACCCTAAAGAAGCGTCTATTTTGCTTAATTGCACGCTAAATGATATTCAAAATAATAGAGAAGAAGCGGCGAAAGAAATTGCGAAGATTTATCATTGCTGGGCAATTATCAAAGGTCAACATACCGTAGTGACTTCTCCGAAAGGGGAAATCACAATTAATACAACTGGTAATAGTGGATTATCAACCGCGGGGAGTGGTGATGTGCTAACAGGCGTTATGGGAAGTTTTTTAGCACAAGGAATGACAATGGCGGATGCGGTGAGAAGTGCTGTTTGGATACATGGAATGTCGGCGGATATTTTAGTTAAAAAAGGTATTGGACCAATCGGATTAACTGCATCAGAATTGATTGATACTATCCGGAATATTCGCAATCAAATATGGACATTATCACAGCAACATAATGCAAACTATTTTGAATAATCGCTTTTATTTTTTAGCTTAACGTATTAATAATTAAAGTAGGTTTATATTAAGATTAGGTTGTTTTTAGTTAATTCACTCACAGTAATCTTTGGGTTATTGCGATAGGATTAAGGCAAATGGAGAGTTAAGAGGAGTTATTATGTATAAAACGATTTTAGTGCCTATTGATATTGTGGAAGAAGAGTTAACCAGTAAAGCGGTACGACATGCTGTGTATTTAGCCAAAGAAACAGGAGCTAATTTACATTTAATTCATGTTCTTCCTATCTCTTCAGCAATCATTAATGCTTATTCATTGGGTTATCCAGAAATTAAAGATAAAGCGACAGTGAAAGCAGAGAATGATATGCAAATGTTGGTAGATTCGGTGGATTTGCCTGCTGAAAAGGTCGCTTATACGGTTACTTTTGGCTCACCTCGTGATGAAATTTTGGTCACAGCAAAAGATATTCAAGCAGACTTAATTGTGATTGGTTCACGTAGACCTAATATTAGTACTCATTTATTAGGTTCAACGGCAGCGGGTGTTGTTCGCTATGCTGAAATTTCAGTGTTAGTTGTTCGTTAATATATTACTAATATGCTATGAGCATCCCTCATAGCATATATTTTAGTTTTTTTGCGTAGCTTATCTTATTTATTCAATAAGCAGTTTATTGAATAAACAGTCTAGAAAGTGGATAAGAATGGAAAAATTTACCGAAGAACTTTTAAGGCTCGATCATTTTATTCTACGCATCTTACGCTATTATGTAATAGGCTCTATTTTCTTTTTCTTAGGATTATTACCTGGTGTATTAGGGTTTTATTTAATTGAAGGGCATACCTTTATGGAATCTTCATTAAATGCAATCTCTATGTTAAGTGGTCAGCCAGTAGAGCCAGCACCTGCAACCCCAACAGGGCGCTTTTTTATTGCAATCTATGGTTTATTTCTTCAGTGTGTTTTTATTTTATCGATTGGGCTTGTAGTGACACCTTTTATTCATCGACAATTGCATAAATGGCATCTTGAGGAAGATTAAATAAGCAAGCTGTGGGTTTAACGCTACAATAATAAACAGACAATAATCTGATAATGAGGAGTTGCTATGTACAAGACAATTCTAGTACCTGTTGATATTTCAGAAGATGAGTTAACGACTAAAGCCTTACAACACGCTGTTTATATTGCTAAATTAGAAGGCGCAAAACTGCATCTTTTCCATGCTATTCCTGATATTTCACGTTTCTCTATTAGTTATAGTTACCATTATGACATGCTCAGTTCTTTTGCAAATAAAGCACTTGAGCGTGTACAAGAACAACTGCAAGAATTAGCTAATGGTATTGATTTGCCAAATGAACAAGTTGAATTTTCAGCTGTATTTGGTTCTGCAAGAGATAAAGTTTTAGAGCTGGCTGAAAAAATTAATGCTGATTTAATCGTGATTGGCTCACGCCGCCCAAGTATTTCGACACACCTATTAGGCTCCAATGCATCAGGTATTGTCGCTTATGCTAAACAATCTGTTTTAGTTGTTCGCTAAGATTTTTTATAAAAGTTAAAAAATAGCCTAAAACCCCTAGATTTTTTATTTAGGGGTTTTTTATTTTTGCATTTAAGCATTGCCATTTTAAATTGATTTGTGCGTGTGATTGCTTATTAAAATAGTGATAGCTATTTGATGATGCGATTTAAAAACAAGAATGGATATTTATCATTGTATTGTACTTTCCTATGCCAATATTTATGGCTATCCATCGATAAAATTGATCTACTTACTGCCTAAAATATTTTATTTGTTCATAATAGTATTGAAAGATAATAGAGCGAGAAATGAGCTATGCTGATAAACTTTATATTAGCAATGGCTCGTTTTTGATTAAAACTAAGGCATAGTATGGATAATGAGATAATGGCGGAGTGTACAGCCATTTCACAAGATAAACAGCGTGAAATTACCAAGTTATGTATTCAAACTGCGTTGTTGCTATTGCAACATGGCGCAGAAAGTATGCTGGTTGAACAGCTTTCAACCCGTCTAGGTTTAGCTTTAGGTGTACATCAAGTCGAAAGCGCAATTTCTGCTAATGCAGTTGTATTAACCACGATTGTTAACGGGCATTGCCAAACATCAACACGAAAGATAGTCGACCGTGGCATTAATATGCATGTTGTGACAGAAGTTCAGCATATTGTTATTTTGGTTGAACATCATCTTGCAGATATTCATGAAGCCAGAAAACGCTTTGAGCATATAAAACCATTACGTTATCCTCGTTGGGCGATTATTTTTATGGTTGCCTTATCTTGTGGTTGTTTCTCTAAATTGAATGGTGGTAATTGGGATGGCTTTTTAGTTTCTGCCATTGGTGGTGGTTTTGGTATGTTTGTACGCCAAGCATTAACACATCGCCAAATGAATCCATTAATTAATTTCTGTATTACGGCATTTGTAGCAACTTCAGTTTCAGGTCTATTATTAAAGCTCTCTTATTTTCAAACTACAGCGACTATTTCAATGGCTGCCAGCGTCTTATTGTTGGTTCCCGGATTTCCTTTAATTAATGCTGTCGCTGATATGTTTAAAGGGCATGTTAATACTGGCTTAGCGCGTTGGGCAATGGCAACAATGTTAACATTGGCAACCTGTCTAGGTGTTATTTTAGCCATGGCAGTATGGGGGTTAAGAGATTGGGCATAATAACGATAATTCTTACCCTGATTGAAGATATGATTTTAGCTGCTATTCCTGCGGTCGGTTTTGCAATGGTATTTAATGTACCTTCAAGGGCATTAAAATATTGCGCATTATTAGGTGCAATAGGCCACGGCTCTCGTACTATTTTAGTGATGAGTGGTATGAACATTGAGTGGTCAAGTTTTTGTGCTGCTATTTTAGTGGGGTGCATAGGTATTCAATGGTCACGCTGGTGGCTTGCACACCCTAAAGTCTTTACTGTTGCAGCGGTTATTCCTATGTTCCCTGGAATAAATGCATATATAGCGATGATCTCAGTGGTGAAGTTAACGCAAATTGGTTATAGCGCGGAAATTTTTGAAGCTTTAGTTACTAATTTCCTTAAAGCTTCATTTATTGTCGGTGCGCTCTCTATCGGGCTATCCTTGCCGGGATTATGGTTGTATCGCAAGCGTCCGAGTGTATAAAAGCTTATACGGCGTGTTGTAGCGAATTTAATGTAATATCTAGCTCATTTTTGTCGGAAATAATAATTTGAATTCGTAATTTATTCTCAGATTCTAAACTGGCATGCGCTTTAACATCTTCGTTATTCGCATGCTTTTTTGTTATCTCGACTAATTCGTCCATCAAATTCAGCATATTCTCATTCATTTTTAAATTTCTCCAAATCATTGATGGAGTAAACCATAGCAAATCCCTTTTGCGTTAATGTCGAGAATAACGGCTTTTTCTATCACCTTTCACGCTTATTGTTTTATTTTTTATACAAAAAATAGCAAGAAAGATTGCCCAAAATAAATCAAAAAAAGGTAATATTAGGCAAAATAAAAATAAGATTATCAGTTGGTTATTAAAGATAATTCTTATTGGGTTTAATAAAATAAAGAGTAAGGCAGATACCACTTTGAGAAAAATATTACACTATACCGCGGTTGTGTTGGGTTTATTTGTTATTGCGCTAAATGTTCAAGCACAAGCCCCTGAAAATTTCACCAAAGCGAAAGAGATAGCAAAAGAACGTATTTATTATGATCAAAATCAAAAATCGCAAGGAACGATTTATTGTGGTTGTGATTGGGAATGGGTAGGGAAATCGGGAGGTCGCGTTGATTTAGCCAGTTGTGGTTATCAAGTGAGAACACAGCAAACAAGAGCGGCTCGTATTGAGTGGGAACATATTGTTCCAGCATGGGTTTTTGGGCATCAACGTCAATGTTGGCAAAATGGAGGTCGAACTAACTGTGTGAAAAACGATCCTGTTTTTGGCAAAATCGAAGCCGATTTACATAACTTAGCGCCATCTATTGGTGAAGTTAACGGTGATCGTAGCAATTTTAGTTTTGGACAATTACCCGCTCAAGCACCTTATCAATATGGGCAATGCCGTAGTCGTGTTGACTTTGCTTCTCGCACTTTTGAACCTCGTAATGAAGTCAAAGGCCAAGTGGCAAGAGTTTATTTCTATTTACACGACCGTTATAACCTCTCAATGTCACGTCAGCAACAACAGTTATTAATGGCTTGGGATAATGCTTATCCACCAACCGCATGGGAAAAAGAGCGTGATAGCCGTATTGCTCGTATTGTTGGATATCATAATCCTTTTGTAACGGGTGAAATGAAATGGCAATTAGGGCATAAAAATAGTGGTGCAGGATTATCTGCAACAAATAGTACGCCAGTGACTAGAGCCAAAGTGGAAACACCGAAACAAGCCAGTACACCACAATCGGGAGACATTAAGGGTAATGTAAATAGCAAGATCTACCATTTTGCACATTGCTCAGGTTATAAAACAATGTCAGATAAAAATGCGGTTTTATTTAAAACAGAGAGTGAGGCGATTAAGGCAGGTTACCGTTTAGCTAATAACTGTAAACAGCCTTAATCGTAATTATTTAGATTACATCCAACGACGAACGTGGCGACAATATTGTTGCCACGCTTGTGGAAATAATTCACTTAAGATTTTCTCTTCACGCACTATCGTATAGCGATCAGTAATAAAGTAAAACGCAATTGCCGCGCCCAAAAATCCCCAATTACCAAAAATAAAAAATAACCCAATACTAATATCTAAGAAACCGAGATACATAGGATTGCGACTTATTTTATAAGGGCCACTTATTACTAATTGTCGAGGGGTGTGATTGGGGTTAGGAGAGGTTTTTTGTTTAATAAAAAATGAGAGGCAATAAAAAAGCCAGATCCCTGAAGTCGTAATGGTGAGCAAACCGAGGTAAAAAAAGAAGCCCATTTTGAGAGAGCCAGAGTGAAGTTCAAAACCAATAAATGGAATTAGGTTAAGTAATAACCAATAAACAAAAGGTAATCGCAAGAAACTCATTTACTTCCCCCTAAAATAACACTTAATTGTTATTTTTATGTTAAGTCCATCTCGTTATAAATCATTTCAGTATTGAAAATATTTTTCTTTTGTCATTATACTGTCATAAAGCTTCGTTAATTTTCACTCTAACTCCATGATGGGGAATATGAATGACAGAAGCAATGGAAATATCTCGTTACTCACAGAAAACCGGCAACAACCGTTCATTGATGTTTAATGTTCAGGATTGTGACCGGTTTTTTTGTTTTTTGCGACTAAACAGGGTCTGAAGGGGACTCATCGGTAAGTGAATGGAATATAAACAGAGATGTCGATGACTTTTTGAAGACTAACAAGGATAAATTCCACTATGAGTAGACAAAAAGCAGCAACACGTTTACGCCGAGAAAATAAACGCACCTCACGTAAAGAGCAACGTAATGGGGCACATCGAGATAATGTTATGGTCTTACCAGGATTTGGGGATATCAATACAATTGGTATGGCCAGAGAAAAGCGTGATGAGAGGGTGTTATCTCCTCGCAACGAAGCGCAACGCCAATATATAAATGCAATTAAACATCAGAATCTTATTTTTGCCACAGGGGAAGCGGGCTGTGGTAAAACCTTTCTCAGCGCTGCAATGGCTGCCGATGCTTTAATTAATAAAGAAATAGAACGTATCATTGTTACTCGACCTGTGTTGCAAGCTGATGAGGATCTTGGTTTCTTACCTGGTGATATTGCTGAAAAGTTTGCACCCTATTTTCGTCCTGTCTACGACGTATTAGTCAAACGTTTAGGCGCTTCATTTTTACAATACTGTTTAAGACCTGAAATCGGTAAAGTCGAAATTGCGCCTTTCGCTTATATGCGAGGCCGTACTTTTGAAAATGCATTTGTTATTTTAGATGAAGCGCAAAATGTGACGGTAAATCAAATGAAGTTATTTCTAACTCGTATGGGTGAAAATGTTACCGTGATTGTCAATGGAGATATTACCCAGTGTGATTTACCCTCAAATGTAAATTCAGGATTAGCAGATGCTCTTATTCGATTTGAAGCCAATAATCGTGTAGGCGTGATTAAATTTATGCAAGAAGATTGTGTACGCTCTACATTATGCCAACATGTATTAGCTGCTTATAATGATTAAATAGAGCATGGGAATTTTTGTATACATTTAAAAAGGCTGCATACTAATGTGGCCTTTTTATTTGTTGATTTTCCTTGATGTGATTTATCTTTTTTATTAATTGTGGAATATTTAATTTGAATAAAAAATTCCAAAATAAATCAATTCATTTATAGATATTCTTTTTATGACTTGTTATTAATAAATTAATTGTTATTGTTCTTTTGTTTATGATTTTTTAATTAGATAGTAATGCTAAATATTAATACATTTACATATTAACTAAGTATGGTTATGAATCTAATTTGACTTAAGTCACAAATTTAAAAAAGCGGATAAATTCATTTGTTGGTTTTTTAAATTATGGCTAATATCAAATTGACTAGGGTCTAATTTCATCACCTTTAGTTAATGATGGCAATAATAGTAGCTTATTTTTGCTAATTAAATATTTGTCTATTCTTGGGGTTATATATGCTTAAAAATAAACTCCCACTGTCATTATTATCAGTGGCTATATTGTCGACGTCGGCATTTGCTGCAACCAACAGCGCTGGTGGAATAATCTCTTTCTCTGGTGCTATTAGTGATACCACCTGTACAATTAATGGAGGAAATAGTGCGGACTTTTCTATTTTATTAGATCCTATTACCGTAACGGATGCTGGAACAACGGCGAGTACTGTTATTGCCAAAAACCAAAAAGAGTTTGCTTTGACATTCTCTGATTGTGCTCCTGCATCTACGCCAAGTGGAAGTAATTTAAAGATACATTTCTCATCTGCAAATACCATTTCCACCAGTGGATTATATTTAGTCAATGATACCGCTAATGAAAATGATCCATTAGTGGCAAAGAATGTTGGCTTTAGTTTATCAACACCTGCGGCTCCAACAGTTGCTATACCACTGAACGCAACCTTTGATACAGGTATTAAAGGCGATAAAACAGCGCCAGATTCAGATACTCTGCGTTTAATTGCCAGTTACTATAAAACAAATGCGACAGCCGCTAAAACAGGGCCAGTACACTCTAACGTTATCTATACTGTTTCTTATTTATAATATAAAAAAACCAGACTCAATATTGGGTCTGGTTTTTTAGGATGTTTATAATGAAAAAGTTAATCGTTTTTTTAATGGCATTGATATTACCAACGAGTGTATTTGCTAATATTATTATTAATGGTACACGAGTTATTTATTATGAAGGAACCGATAGTGTTAATCTTCAGTTAACCAACAATGGTGATTTAGCTTCACTTGTGCAAAGTTGGATAGATGATGGTGATATAAACTCCACACCTGAAGATGCAAACTCTCCTTTTTATTTATATCCACCAATTGTAAAAATAGCAGGTAGGCAAGGTCAGACATTAAGAATAAAAAATTCTAATGAAAAATTATCAGGAAATGTTGAACGGGTATACTATTTAAATATTCTCGATATTCCAGAAAATGCCGAAGCATTAAAAGGAAAAAGCTATTTGCAATTAGCGATGAAAACACGAATTAAAGTTTTTTATCGTCCTAAAGATTTAACTGATAAGCCAGAACTTGTTAATGAGAAAATAACTTATCAATTAAATGGTGATAAAGTTTTAGTTAAAAATAACTCACAGTATCATTTCACGATAGCCTCGATTTCTACACAAGAGACACCCCGTGTTACGCTTGTAGATTCTGAAATGATCCCGCCGTTATCTTCTCGTGAGTTACCTTTAATTAATAAATTAAAAAGTAATTCCGCTGTTGTTATTTATGTTGATGATTTTGGTGTTTATAAATCACAGAATATTAAACTCTAATAGAGATAACATCGTGAATAATTCAAAATACCTCTCAGTTCTTATTTTTTTAGGAATACAAAATTATACTCAAAATCTGTATGCAGAGGGATTTGACACATCTTTATTAGTTGGAAAATCAAAGCATGGCGATATTTCACGATTTTATATTGATGATAAAGTACCTGAAGGAAAGCAACTTGTTGATGTGTATGTCAATCAGGTGTGGAAAGGGCAATTTGAAGTCAATGTGCTAGGAAATAATACAGGGATTAGTTTTGAGTCGGATGATGTAAATAAGTTAGGTTTAAATCTATCTTTGTCGGCAAAGCAAAAAATAGCACAGCAAAAAACAATTTTATCTAATGAATTGGCGACGGGAGTTGCTTCAACATTAGATATTAATAAATTAAGACTGGATATCACAGCACCTCAGATTTCTGTTAAACAATCAGAAGTGGGATATGTTGATCCCAGTTATTGGGAACAGGGTATTTCAGCTCTGATTTTGTCTTACAACTTAAATTACTATAATTACAAAGAAAAAAAAGGAAATAAAAGTAATAACGAGAGCTTTTTTGCCAATATTAATTCAGGAATTAACTTAGGGGCATGGCAGTTTAGAGACGAGTCTAACTATACTTATTATTCTCATGGTAAAAGCCAATGGAAAAATAATACTCGCTATATCTATAAAGCATTAAGCCAGATAACAGCAGGATTAACGATAGGTGATTTTTATACACCAGCCGCACTCTTTACCAGTATTTCATTTAGAGGCGCTTCATTGGCGACCGAAATGGGAATGCTACCTAATTCAAGTCAAGGGTTTGCACCTATTATTCGTGGCGTTGCACAAACAAACGCATTAGTGAGTGTTTATCAAAACGAAAACTTAGTTTTTCAAGAGAATGTGCCCCCTGGTGAATTTTCTTTTCGTGATATTCAGCCAACAGCTGGTGGTGGTGATCTGTTAGTGGTTATTCAAGAAGCGGATGGCAGAAGAGAGTCATTCACAGTGCCATTTTCAGCCGTTCCCGATATGCTAAAAGAAGGTGTATATCGCTATAACGTGATGGTGGGGGAATCACGTATTAATAATACCGATTACCGACCTAAATTTGCGCAAGGTGAATTTCATTATGGACTAAATAACCTTGTTACGCTTTATGCAGGAGGAATTGCCAGTGAAGACTATTATTCGGCATTGATTGGTAGTGGTTGGAATTTCAAATTTGGGGCGATTTCTGCCGATATAACTCATGCAAGTGCAGATCTACAAACAGGCAAAAAAACAGGGCAAAGTTTTCGTCTTGCATATAGCAAATATATGGATGCCACACTAACTAATTTAACACTGGCGGCTTATCGTTACTCTACCCGTGATTATTATAGCTTTGTGGACTCAATTTACTCTCATGATAATTACCAAGCTTGGAAAGATTATCAAAATGATCTTGCTCAACAGCAGGGAAATAATAATGCTGCATCTGATTTAGATCTCACAACATTTGATGCACTACGCGGCTCTAGAGCAAAAAATACGTTTACCATAAACCTTAATCAATATTTAGGCGGCCAGCGAGGTGTTATTTTCCTTTCAGGAACGCATCGAAATTATTGGAATACTGATGAGAGTAATCGAGAGTATCAATTAGGTTATTCAAATAACTATAAAGATATTGCTTATAATCTTTCGGTATCAAAATTAAGAAATTACGATAATAAAGAAGAAACTCGTTATTATTTAAACGTCAGTGTGCCCATTTCATTCTTTGATAAAAGAGCAAATATTAATACTTCGGTTTATGCCACTGATTCACGCTATCAGCAATCTACATTGAGTATGAGCGGAACAGCAGGTAAAGATGACTTGGTTAATTATACCTTAACAGGCTCTAATCAGACGGGTGGGAATAATTTAGTCGGTGCTAATGTGAGCTATCGCCATCCTTATAGCACTTTATCTGCCTCTTATACTGAAGCAAATAATTATCGTCAAGGTGGACTGGGAACCCGAGGAACTATTGTTGCTATACCTAGTCATATTGCGTTTTCTGGGGATACTGGAAAAACTTATACTATTATTGAAGCGCCTATGGCGAATAATATGATGGTTAATGGGAATAAAGCGACATTAACCAATAATCAAGGTGTTGTTTTAGTCGCGAATACGATCCCTTATCGAACGAATACTTATATATTAACAAATACAGAATACCCATCGAATGCAGAAGTTTTAGGAAATATAACGCATGTTACGCCTTATTTAGGTGCTGTTAATCATCTCACATTAACCACGGATCAGCGCAAAACGTTCATTATCAGAGCTTCTTTAGAAAATGATGAAAGCTTACCTTTTGGTACTGAAGTTTTAAATAATAAGAAACAGAGTATCGGTTATGTTGGGCAATCGAGTGTACTTTATTTAAAAAGTGATGCGTTACCTTCTTCTGTCTCGATTAAATTAAATGAGGCAGGAAAAACAGAGTGTGTGATTAATCATTTAGTTAATACGATGGATAAAAATAGTAATATCTGTCGATAAAGGAAAGTCTTATGAAATCATCTGCCTTTATATTTTTAATGCTATTAGGAACAATAAGCCAGCAGGCAATCGCTAACTGTAAACCCGATAGCACTATTACTGCACCCAACGTTAATTTTGATTTATCTGCGGATTTAAATAGTACTTCAACAACGATCACAAAATCGAGTAGAACAACATTTCCAGGTACATATAAATGTACAGCAAGAGGATTATTATTTCCTAATACAGTAGGTATCGCTTCACCTTTTAATGATGGACGGACGGGAACAATTGGTTTTAATGGTGGTAAGCAGTTTGTTTCTATTACGTTAACGTCATTAGAAAAAGATAACGTAACGAATATTCCAGCGGGAACACATCCTGCTTCAGATTTAGATACTAACTTTACATTGAAATTTACGTTATTAAGTAGTAAACCTTCGACCAACTACACTGAAGTCAGTGGCAGTACAGCAATTGTTACACCCGTTATTTTAGCCTCTGATGCATCAAGTTTGGGGCTTGTTCAATGGTTATTGAATATTGTCACTAAATTAGTTCAATTTTTATTAACGTGGCAGTGGCCGGTTGATCAAAACGATATTTTCTTACAACCAATGCAAATTACATATAATCCTGTAATGACAACATGTAATTTTTCTAATGCAGGTTTAATTGTTTCATTGCCGTTAATTAGCGTAAAAAATGCAAAAACGGTAGATAAAGCAGGATATACCCCTTTTACATTAAATTTTACATGCCAAGATTTTTTGAGCGGTTCAAAAGCATCACGTAATATTAATATGTTTTTATCAAGCCAGAATTTATTGGCAACGGATAAAACCGTATTAACCAACACAACAGCACAAGGTGCAGGTGGTGTTGGATTCCGTGTCGTAAAAAGTGATAACACCGCAAGCCCGCTTATTTTATCTGACAATATTAATACACAAGGTAGTGCGACTAGTATTTTTAGTGTTAATCAAGGTGGCACCATATCCTCTGCATTTTCGATAAATATGGGCGCTTATTATTATCCTTATAATATTAATTCAGTCACTCAAGGAAAAATGACAAGTGCGGCAACACTTGTGATGTCTTACGATTAATAAGCCATAAAAAATGGAAGCGAAAATGAAAGGTGTTTTAATTCTATTATTCATGTTGATAACACATTTTACTTATGCAAGTGTGGTGCTTGAGCGCACTCGTTTAATACTTTCTGCCGATAAATCGATAATATCGTTGCAAGTTTTTAATCGAAGTGAACAGCCGACATTAATACAGAGTTGGGTAGATGAAGGGAATATTGCGTCCACACCAGAAACGACAACAGCACCTTTTATTGTTATTCCACCTATGGCAAAAATAACTGCAAATGGTGGATTACAATTAAAAATACAACAATTAGAAAACAGGTTACCCAAAGATAGAGAATCTGTTTTTTATTTAAATGTATTAGATATTGCACCTAAACCAGAAAATAAAGAAAACCTCAGTACATTACAATTAGCATTGCAAACACGAATTAAACTTTTTTATCGTCCAGCACAACTTAAGTTAACCACCGAGGATGTTTTTAAAAAAATAGGGATAACTCATAATGGAGAATATTTAGAAATAAATAACCCTACAGCTTATTACTTTACAATTTCGAAGATGTATTTTAATGATAAAGAAGCACTATTAACAAATGCCATTATGGTTGCTCCTTTTGCAAAACAGCACATTCAATATCAAAAGCAAACTGATATGAACCAAGTAATTACTGTTATCTATATCGATGATGATGGAAACTATCAGCAAGATAAGAAGAATATACATTAATTATATTTGTATAATAAAAAAGGCCGCATATTATTAATGAAATTAATATGCAGCCTGTACAGCCAACGATTAGCCTTTAATTTATCGCTTAGCTTACATCTTCGTTATCCATAACATGGTGACGTTCAGCATGATAGCCTTCTTCGTCATAACCAAAACGCCAATAAGGAACGGCATAAATCAAGCTACGATCGTAACCATTATCACGACGAATATGGCGTCTTAATGCACGAATAATTTTGTCTTCACCTGCAATCCAAAATGCCACATCTTCAGCAGGTAATTCCCACGACATAAATTCATTAATTAAGTTTTGAGTTTGTTCTTCAACAGAACCGATTAACCAGATTATCTCTAAGCCACTAGGACGTTTAATTTCTTGGCGATGCGTTTCGTCTTCTACTCGTATAACGACTTTCCCTTGAACATTAGGCTGCATGGCTTCAATTAAAGCCATTAAAGCAGGTAATGAACTTGGATCTGCTGCCATATAGTAATGTGACGCTGGTGCTAATAAAGGCTCAGGGCCACCTGGATTAGTGATCCCAATATAGTCGCCTTGCTTAGCATTTAGCGCAAAATGAATAGCGGGGCCTGCATCGTTATGTACTGCAAATTCAATATCTAACTCTTTTTGTTCAGGGCGAATAGCGCGAACACTATAAGTACGTACAATCGATCTTGGTTCACCTTCAGGCCATTTAGGGCCTTTTTCAGAAAAGCCTGGGACTGTTGGTTTAACTTGGCCTTCTAAAGGTAAGAATATTTTTAAATGTGCCCCCGCAGTATCTGTTGGGTAAGTATTTAAATCATCACTCGTAAAGGTGATACAACGCATTCCCGGTGTAACATCAGTAATGCGCTTTACTTGAACTAGGCGAGGAGGCGCTGGTTTATAAATACTCTTTTCTTGAGGTGTTTTTTTGTTACTCACGTTTTTTTACCTGACTCATTTAATTGTTTTATTGACGTAGATATTATCATTTTCAATTAATAATGATAGTCATTATCAAAATTAACGTTGATTTAGTAAACGAATGCGTATTTTTTACTTATGTCTAGTGATTAGGTTCAAATTAACAATAAAGAAAAAAACTTAAAAATCAATGTAATAAGCTTAATGTAATAACTCTAAGGCATTAATTAAAAAGTCAGAGATAAATAAAAATACTAAATTACAATACAGAGGGAGGTGAATTGGTGTTCTTTTTTTAACGAAGGAATATTTTCAGATGGTTGTAACAAAGGAAGGAAAATCAATTAATACAGTGAGTAAACTTAATAGTAGGTATACTCACTGTATTGTCATATTAATTCAGCACTAGATTAAGCTTTTGGATCTGGACCAAATCTGTTGTCACCTTTAGTACCCTCAAGGCACATAAAGACAAAAACAATTAATCCACCAACAGCAGGAATAAATGCAAGTAAGAACATCCAACCTGATTTATCTTGATCGTGGAAACGACGAATAGTCACTGCAAGACTAGGTATGATAATTGCTAAAGAATAAATACCTATAATAATACCTGCAATTGAACCTAGTGAACTCATTTCACCTGTATTCATATCTACTGATGAAATTAAAATAGCGTATAGAACAGTAATAATAATGGTATTTACTAGAGTAAACATCCAATATTCTTTTCTGCGAGCTCGGCCTGAAAAGTTAGCGTAATTATTTTTAATGACTTCCAAATACCAATTCATGACTTCATCCTTAATTTAGTAGCAACAATACGTAAGCCTAGTGTAAGAGATCTTTCTTAGCAATTAAGATAAATCTAAATTATCAAAATATGTATTTTGAACAGATATTATCCATATCCACACTTTTAATAGGGTGTGGATTTAATTTTTGAATTAATCATATGAGCATACCTGAATGACACATTCAGCGTGTCTTTATAGAATAATACAGATATGGATCCTCTAGGCGCCGATATCATAATTACTTTGGAAGCCTAATTCAACATTCATTCTATCTTATTTCTAGAGAAGAAGGCTTTTTATAGGATTATTTATATTTTTATTTATCGTAATACATGCATAAAAAAGATTTTATCTCTTATTGTTAATCAAAAATGATGTATTTAAAATGATTTTATCAAGGAGTTTGATTTAAATTTAGTTAATCATGGAAGAATAAAAATATTTGTTTTTGTATTTTCTTTTATAAAAAAATTATTTATATAAAATTAGCTGTTAAAAGAGCATTCTAATAAGAATAGGTTAAGTTTTAATGACATTACACGGTAACCCACTATCTTAAATAAAGATAAAAGGGCTGAAGATAACTTCAGCCCTTTCTTTACTTCACTTCTATTTTATAGCTTACCATATTCGGCGCTAGTTAATTATATTGCTGTATGTACTTTGCCTTTACTTGACTTTCATTCCGGCTAACGTCATTAAGAAACGGAAGAGGGAAGACACAGCAAATAAGGCTAAAACACTACAAAACCAAATTGTAATCAACCATCCCCATTTTTTTAATAATGAGGGTTTACTTTGTATTTGTGGATCAGTGATAACCTTCTTCATAATTTGTTTTTCCTCTGAAAACGTAATAACTCCAGAATGTGTAAACGAGAATAATTGGAATAATAAACAATGCGCCAACTAGCATAAACCCTTGACTTTCTGGTGGTGCAGATGCTTCTACAAAACTAATTGCAGGTGGAATAATGTTAGGCCAAATGCTTATGCCTAATCCTGCAAAGCCTAAGAAAATTAAAGCCAGCGCACCAAAGAAAGGAAGGTAATGTCCTTGTTTTTTCACTGAGCGTAAAATTAACCAAGTGCTGTACAACACTAAAAGAGGAACAGGTAAAAAGAAGAACAGATTTGGTAATGTGAACCAACGTTCAGCAATTGCAGGTTGCGCTAATGGTGTCCATGCACTGACGGCTGCAATGACTGCAAGCATAATGAGTGTGAGAGGTTTAGCGACCTTATATAGACTCTGTTGTAAATGACCTTCGGTTTTCATAATCAGCCAGCCACATCCTAATAATGAATAGGCGATAACTAATCCAAATCCACAAAAGAGTGCAAAAGGGGATAACCAGTCAAAATAGCTACCCGCAAAGGCGCGATTAACAACTGGCAAACCTTGAACAACGCTACCCACGACAACACCTTGCATAAAGGTGGCTAAGATAGAGCCAAAGATAAATGCTTTATTCCAAAAGCCTTTATGACTGTCATCTGCTTTAAAACGAAATTCAAAAGCGACACCACGGAAAATTAATGCGACAAGCATTAAGGTTAAAGGCATTGCCAAGGCATCAAGAATAACCGCGTAAGCTAATGGGAAGGCACCAAATAATGAAGCTCCACCTAGGACTAACCATGTTTCGTTACCATCCCATACAGGGGCAACAGTATTCATCATTAAGTCACGATCTTGGTCACTTTTAATAAATGGATAAAGCATACCGATACCAAGATCGAAACCATCCATTACGATATACATTAACGTACTAAATACGATAATGATGAACCAAATAACTGGTAAATCAATTCCCATGATGAACCTCCGGTGTACCTTTACGGATTAGTTTTAACATATAGGCATATCCAATACCGAATACAGACCCATAAACAACTAAGAAGATCAGCAGGCTTATACTCATATGCATTTCGCCATGTGCAGATACGGCATCTCGTGTTCGTTGTACGCCATAAACAACCCAAGGTTGACGTCCTACTTCTGTTGTAAACCAACCAGCAAGAATAGCGATAAGACCCGAAGGCGCCATTAAGAAAGTTAAGCGTAAGAAAGCTTTAGATTCATAAAGTTTCTTTTTATATCGCAGCCAAGTTCCCCATACACCAACTAAAATCATTAATATCCCAAGGCCAACCATAATGCGGAAAGACCAGAAGACGATAAGTGAGTTTGGTCGATCTTCTTTAGGAAACTCTTTTAATGCCGGAACTTGTTTTTCTAAGCTGTGAGTTAAGATCATGCTGCCAAGATAAGGAATTTCTATCTTATATTTCGTTTCTTCAGCATCCATATCAGGCACACCAAAGAGAATTAACGGTGTTGCTTCTCCTAGTTCATTTTCCCAGTGACCTTCAATAGCGGCGATTTTAGCGGGTTGATGTTTTAAGGTGTTTAAACCATGAACATCTCCAATGAGTGCTTGAATTGGTGTTAAAATTAAAATCATCCATAAAGACATTGAAAGCATTTTTTTCATTGCAGATGTTTTATGGCCTTTGAGCAGATGCCATGAAGCAGATGCAGCAATAAAGAAGGCGGAAGCAAGGAAAGCTGCAACACCCATATGAGCAAGGCGATAAGGGAACGATGGGTTAAAAATAACGGCGATCCAATCTACTGGAACGACTTGATTATTTATAATTTCAAATCCTTGCGGTGTTTGCATCCAGCTATTTGAAGCCAAGATCCAAAACGTAGACATTAATGTACCTAATGCCACCATACAGGTTGCGAAAAAGTGAAGTTTTTCACCTACTTTATTCCAGCCAAACAGCATCACACCTAAGAAACCAGCTTCTAAGAAGAAAGCGGTAAGTACTTCATAAGTGAGTAGAGGGCCTGTAATTGAGCCAGCAAAATCAGAGAAAAAGCTCCAGTTGGTTCCAAATTGATAGGCCATAACCAAACCAGAGACAACGCCCATAGCAAAGTTAACAGCGAATATTTTTGACCAAAAATGGAATAGCGCTAAATAATCCTTATTGCGAGTTTTTAACCATAAACCTTCCAATACGGCTAAAAAGCTAGCCAGTCCGATCGTAATTGCGGGAAAGATAATATGGAAAGAAACTGTGAACGCAAACTGGATACGCGCCAAATCAAAGGCACTTAACCCAAGCATAAAAACCTCGTTTTATTGATATAAAAATGTAAATTGCAGGTAAAACGTGTGGATTAGTAGACCATATGACAGTAAGCTATAATAGTGACAATAAGTTTAAAAATGACTATAACAGTTTTGAGGTAAACAGTTTTATATGACTCGATATGAACAGCTTGCATCGCAAATACGCCAACAAATTGAAGATAATATCTGGCAATCTGGCGACCGTTTACCTTCATTGCGGGATACGGTGAAACAATCAGGTTTAAGTTTAATGACTGTTTTACAATCGTACCAGTTATTAGAAAGCCAAGGATGGATAACAGCGCGACCACAATCAGGTTATTACGTTGCACATCGTAATAACCGTTTCGGTCAAGTAACCGCTAGCAAAGGGCTACACATGAGTGAAAATGTTGAAATTAGCACCTCTATTTTCAATGTACTTCAAGCGTGTAAAGATCCTGAAATTATTCCTTTTGGTTCCGCTTTCCCCGATCCCAGCCTATTTATTCAGCCTAAATTAAGTAGCGCATTGGCTTCTGCTGCAAGGCATTTAGCGCCTCAAAGTTCAGTGATCAATCTACCACCAGGAAATGAAAAGTTACGCCGTAACATTGCGCAACGCTATGCATTACAAGGAATTCATGTCTCTCCAGATGAAATTGTGATTACTGCTGGTGCAATGGAATCACTCAGTTTTAGTTTGCAAGCCGTTACCGAACCGGGTGACTGGGTCGTGATTGAATCACCTGCATTTTATGGTGCATTACAAGCCATTGAGCGTTTACGATTAAAAGCGATTGCCATTAGAACAGATCCAGTAACAGGAATTTGTTTAGATGAACTCGAAAAAGTGGTTGAGCAATACGATATTAAAGCCTGTTGGTTGATGAGTCATTGTCAAAATCCATTAGGTGGAACAATGCCTGATGAAAATAAAATAAAGCTGGTGGATATATTAGCGAAGAAACAGATAACGCTAATCGAAGACGATGTCTATGGCGAACTCTATAACAGCCAGAAAGCACCTATGCCAGTAAAAGGTTTTGATAAAACAAATAGCGTTTTACATTGCGCTTCTTTTTCTAAATGCCTTGCACCGGGATTTCGTGTGGGTTGGGTTGCAGCTGGAAAACATGCAACAAAAATACAGCAGTTGCAAATGATGAGTACAGTATCTGCGAGTATGCCAACACAACAAGCTATTGCCGATTATTTGTCACAAGGTGGCTATGATACGCATCTTCGCCGATTAAGATTATTATTAGAACAAAGGCGTTATCGTATGTTACAAGCGATACAAACGCATTTATCAGAAGATGTAAAAGTGAATATTCCATCAGGAGGATATTTTCTCTGGTTAGAATTTGAATCAACATTTGATGCGAATAAACTCTATCATTTTGCATTAGAGAGAGGTGTCAGTATTGCGCCAGGTTCAATGTTTTCCACCAGCTCTCAATTTAATCATGCATTTCGTTTAAACTCTTCTTTTCAATGGAATAGTCGTACTGAAAAAGGAATGGAAATTATTGGAGAAGGGTGCAGAAAATTACGACGTAAATAGCTGACGCCAGCGCACATTTTTAAAAGTTAACTATTGATTTATTGACGGTAATCTCCAATGATTGATCCCTAACCTCATTATCAGACTGATAGCCAGATATTGAAGGAGGATACAATGAAGCTACGTTGTTTTGATCAACAAGAGTTACCGTTTATATCATGGAATAATCAAAAAGGCACAACGCAAGAAATTGTGTGCTGGCCAGTTAATAATGATTTTTCATGGCGAGCGTGTTTAACCTCTATCGAAGAGAATAGCTCATTAGGACAGTTTCCTGACATTGAACGGCAAATAGTGCTATTAGAAGGTAATGGCATCAATTTAAATAGCCCTGGTTTTCTTAATCATTCCGTTACTGACTTTTATCAGCCTTTTGATTTTTCAGGTGATATTCCTGTTAAATCTGAACTTATTAAAGGCAGCGTAAAGTGTCTAAATATTATGGTGCGTCAGACATGTTGGAAAGCAGAGACGACCTTAATAACACAACCGCTTATTTTACCTAGTTCTCATGCAGGATTAATTTATGTCACTCAAGGTGAATGGACTTTAATTGGCGCGACTTGCCAGCATTTATCAAAAGGACAGGGGGCTTGGTGGTTACCTGATATTCGAGAAGGTGAAATAAGAGCGTTAACCGCAAACTGTCAATTATTATGGGCAGATATTCGACCACTTAAATAGAGGGCATTCTTGTGGTCAAATTCTGATTAGAATAATAAATAGTGCTTAGGATTAAGGCTAATTTAAAGCCAGATTAATTGCTGCAAATGTGAGTAATCCACCCGCGATGCCATCGTTATAGCGGCGACGTTTTTCACTTAAACCGCCTTTTAAGCCAATATAAGCAAAAAAGGTGCCGAGCAAACCATAAATAATTAAGCAAGTCGTGATAAATATCCCAGATAACAGTAATGATTGTGTTGCGATATCATTATGATTATCAATAAAGTTTGGTAAAATAGCGAGATAAACTAATAGTCCTTTAGGATTAAGAAAACTGGTTAAAAAACCTTTACGAAATAAGTGTGAGGTTTTTGAGGCATCGAGGGCTAATTGACCTTTTTTGCAGGCGGATATCAACATTTTGACTGCAAGATAACTGATATAAAACACACCAACCCATTTGAGTAAATGAAATAAAATGGGTGATGCTGACACTAAGGCGGCAAGCCCTAATGCGCTTAGTAATGCATGGGTTAAATAGCCTGATATAACGCCAGCGTTGGCAACCCATGCAGATTTCATACCGCCTGATAGCCCTTGAGATGAGATAAAAAGAATATCGGGCCCAGGTGTGCAGATAAGCGGTAGAACCGTTAATGCGAATAATAATAAAGTGTTAAATTCCATCTTTTCACCTGATAGAGATAGTTTAAGAGAAATATCGTTTTTGCTGTGAAATTTAGCGGAAAGATTATATGATGTTTTCGAAAAAATCGGGTTGCTTTGTTGCTAACAAAAAGAATTAATTGGCAATAAAATTCCATAAATAGAATTAAGGTTAATCTTTGATGTCAATAAAATTAGATAAGATAGATAAACATATTTTGCAGGTGCTTCAACGTGATGGCAAAATCCAGAACATTGAGCTGGCAAAAGAGGTTGGACTCTCACCTTCTCCTTGTCTTCGTCGCGTGCGTTTACTTGAAGAATCTGGTGTGATCACTCGTTATGTTGCTGTATTAGATGGTAGTAAGGTTGATGCAGGGTTATCTTTATTTGCAAGAATTTGGTTTAGAGCACAAGATGCTGAAACTATTGAAGAATTTGTAAAGGCTATCAAGGTATTACCTGAAGTGGTTGAGTGTCATTTAATGGCAGGCGAATGCGATGCGCTAATTCGAATTGTGACGAAAGATTTAGCAACGTATCGTCGCTTCCATGCCGATTATTTAACACAAATTCCAAGCATCCAAAGTATAAAAACAGAAGTACCAATGGAAACGGTAAAAGTGAGTTTTGCTTTGCCACTTTAATTTTCTAAACAGTTAGGTTTAGTTGATTTTAAATTATCACACGATATTCTTAGTCGAGAAAGCCTCTAGTTAAAGTTAACGGAGGCTTTTTTATAACTATAAGTTAAATTATCCAGCTTTTAATAAAACGATATATTTCTGGTGTATAAAGCAACATACAAATAAATAATGATGCACCAATAAAATAGATATCAAATGACCAAGTACATAAAGAGACAATAATTAACATTAATATTGTAAGAATGACGATACAAAGTCTGATCTGTGTAAGAGTTATTTGACCTGCACACGATAATAACTCACCAATTAACTCAAAAAAATCGGACATCTTACTTCCTTAAAATAAATCCATTTAATAGAATTAAGTATATTAGGCTTATTTATTACAGTCTAATTTTTTATCTTTAAGTTATTTTACTTATATTGTTCCGTGTACTCTTGTAATAATAGAGCTAATAAGTAGCTCTATTATATTTAATTTCCTGTTAAGATTATCAATAAAGAAATTTATTTTTTTTGAGATAAATTGGAAAATTCTTTTGTTACAATCTCTGTGGCTTTCACAATAATATCTTTACGGTATTTTGCATCTTGTTCTTGTTGTGTGAAATAGACCACTAAAATTAATGGTGCATGGTTTTTAGGCCAAATAACGGCGATATCATTAGTCGTACCATAATCACCACTGCCAGTTTTATCCCCAACAATCCAGTGTTTTGGTAAACCCGCTTTAATACTGTGATCACCTGTTGTATTGCCTTTTAACCAAGTAACAAGCTGTTGACGTTGAGATTGACCTAATGCGTCACCTAATGTCAATGCTTGAAGGCTTTTAGCCATAGCAATTGGAGAAGTCGTATCACGAGGATCACCATGAATTGCTGTATTTAATTCAGGCTCTTTACGATCTAGGCGATAAGTTACATCATTAATTGAACGTGCAAATTGAGTGACTTTGGCTGGACCACCTAAATAATCTAAGATTTTATTCATTGCTGTATTATCGCTATATTGCAACGTAGCAGCACTTAATTGAGCTAAAGACATTCCTGTTACTAAATGTTTTTCTGTAATAGGGCTGTAAGCAACTAAGTCGGATTTTTTAATTGTAATATTCTTATCTAATAATCCCGCTTGTTTTTCACTCTCTTTTAAAACTGCCGCAACAGCCATAACCTTACTTGTACTTGCCATCGCAAAACGTTCTTCACCACGATATGTTATTTGTGAATTATCTTCCGTGTTGATTAAAGCAACACCTAAACGACCTTGGCTATATTTTTCAAGCGTACTTAATTGCTCTTCAATCGTATTATTGGTGTTAGCCCATAACATTGGAGATACCAATAGAGATATTAATGAAACTGCAATCGTCGCTGTTTGGCGAAATGTTGTTTTAAACATAGTCATTGTTGCTCATATTAAGTTAATAAAGAAAATATCAATATAAATAGACAGTTATTGAGTAGATATAGAGCCGTTTATTTATGAGGTGCAATATCCTATTTAATTGATTTATTGACAATCGATAATAAATCACCTTAGCCTATAGAAAATCTAATGGCTAAAAATATTATGCGAACTCATCTTCCCCTAAATGCATTACGTGCATTTGAAGCTTCAGCAAGGCACCTTAATTTCACCAAAGCGGCATTAGAGCTGTATGTCACTCAAGGTGCTGTTAGCCAACAAGTGAGAATGTTAGAAGAGCGACTTGGCGTTATTCTTTTTAAGCGTTTACCCCGTGGCTTAGAAATGACGGATGATGCCCAGATTTTATTTTCTGTGTTAACAACGGCTTTTAGTGATATTGAGCGTGTATTTAAGCAATTTGAACGTGGTGAATATCGCGATGTTGTTTCAATTGCGGCTGTTGGCACATTTGCGGTGGGATGGTTATTACCTAGATTAGCTGAATTTAGGCAGTTATATCCAAGAATAGAATTAAATTTAAGAACAAATAATAATGTGGTTAATTTGGCTACTGAAGGATTAGATTTTGCGATTCGATTTGGTGAAGGTTTATGGCCATTGACACATAATAAAGCGTTATTTTCTGCGCCATTAACGGTGTTATGTTCATCAGATACAGCGAAACGTTTACAACATCCGACAGATTTAATAAATGAAAACTTATATCGCTCTTATCGAGAAGATGAGTGGTTACAATGGTTTGAAAAAGCAAAGATGCCGCCGATAAAAATAACAGGCTCTATTTTTGACTCTTCACGCTTAATGATTGAAAGCGCAATTTATGAAGGGGGAGTTGCATTAGCACCAGCAAAAATGTTTTCAAGAGAAATTAAAAATGGTCAGTTAGTACAACCCTTTAAAATAGAAGTTGAATTGGGAAAATATTGGCTAACATATTTAAAATCAAAGCCAATGACAGCATCAATGGAAATATTTCAACAATGGCTAATGAATGAAGCGCTAAAAGAAATCAGTGAATGATATAAAAATAAAAAAGCACTGATTAATCTCAGTGCCATTTGTTGTTTTTACTTGCATATATTTTTTCAATTACAAAGAAAAATGCTCTTTTACTATTTCTCTGCCTATTTCAATAGATGCGGTTGCAGCAGGTGATGGAGCATTACAAACATGTAGCGAGCGTTTGCCTTTTACAAAATGAAAATCATCTACTAATTTCCCTTCACGAGTTAACGCTTGGGCTCTAACACCCGCAGGACCTGGATGAATATCTGCTTCACGTAAATCAGGAATGAGTTTCTGTGCATTTGCAGTAAATAATTTACGTGAATATGAGCGGCGAAGCTCTGCCATTCCTTCACCTAAATAATTTCCAGCAATTTTCCAAAATCCTTTATAAGTCAGCACTTCAGTGAGATCTTTTAAGTTAATATCGCTTTTTTTATAGCCTTCACGCTTAAATGCTAATACTGCGTTAGGTCCAACATCACGATGCCCGTTATACATACGCGTAAAGTGTACACCTAAGAAAGGAAAATCAGGATTAGGAACAGGGTAGATAAGATGGTTTACTAAGTAGTTTTTATTAGCATTAAGCATAAAATATTCACCACGGAATGGGACTATTTTCATTCCTGTGTCATAACCTGCCATTTTAGCAATACGATCACTAAATAAGCCGGCGCAATTAATCAACCATTTACCTGTAAATTGATTATTGGATGTTGTGACAGTAACAGTATCATCGGTTTCATTAATTGCTGTCACCGTTTGTCCAAATGCAAATTCACCGCCTCGTGATTGAATAATTTCAACGTGTTTTGCTGCAATTTCAGGGTAATTCACAATACCTGCATCAGGAACTAATAGAGCCGCGATACCATTGACATAAGGTTCTCTGACTTTAAGTTCAGATTCAGTCATTTTGATAACTTCAAGCCCGTTTTCAATGCCACGTTGATAGATATTTTCTAACGCTTTTAACTCTTTTTCATTGGTAGCAACAATAACTTTGCCACAACGATCATAATAGAGATTATGTTGTTGGCAAAACGCATATGTCGTAATGTTGCCTTGTTTTGCCAGCCTTGCTTTAAGGCTCCCTGGTGTGTAATAAATACCGGAATGAACAACATTACTGTTATGCCCACTTTGGTGAGCAGCAGGGCCTGACTCTTTATCAATCACTAGCAATTTCAGCTCAGGTTGACTCTCTTGTAGCGCACTTGCAACCCCTAATCCAACTAATCCCGCACCAATAATAATCACGTCATAAGCCATAATATTATCCATTTTATAAATTTTAAATTAACAGGGTTCTTGTTGTAATCGCTTTAATTTGCCACGTACATTGGTTAAATGAAGACGCATTCTATGGCTTGTTTCATCGTGATCTTGTTGGCGTATTGATTCGACAATTGCCTCATGTTCCGCAATCACTCGCTCAATTTCAGTATCTCGTCCTTTGTTTTTACTTAGCGAATACATTAATACGCCAAGGTAGAGTTCGTGTAAGTTATCTAAGATCTGGACAAAAAAAGAGTTATGAGAGGCAACCATAATAGAACGATGAAATTGATAGTCCTCTTTATGACCAATACTTTTGTTCTGTCTTGTTGCTAAAACAAAGGCATCGTGGGCGTTTTCGATAGCGCGTAATTCTTCTGGTGTTCGACGTAAAGCGGCAATAGCTGCCGCTTCATGTTCAATGACCTCACGCATTTCGAGCAGTGAATCTATCTCTTCAGGGCAAGCAATTTCCATTACCAATGGTTCATATTTACTGAGTATAGAATGGTCAATTACACGGCGACCACCCCCTTGGCGTGAAGTTACTATGCCACTGGCTTCTAAGACACCTAATGCTTCTCTGATGGGAACTCGACTGACACCAAAGGCGTCAGCAAGTACATTTTCAGAGGGTAACTTTTCACCAATAGGGTAAGTCCCGTTACTAATATTTTGCTTTATCTGCTCAAGAATTTGATGCGACGCTTTTTGGCGTGAGATCTTTTGTATCATCTAGTTTTCTCCAGATGCATGCTCCATATTGGCTAACTGTTTTTTAGACCGTAATAAATGGAATGCACCCGTTAATAGGATCAAGGCGACACCTAAAAGGTCGGTATATAAGCCCGGTTTAATCATTAGAATTGCCGCTGCTGCAAATGCAATACGCTCAAACCATGTTGTTTTAATCATCCAGAAGTTTGCCGTTGCGATACTGAGTGCATAAATTCCGATTAATGCACTAATAATCATTAATCCAATTGAAAGTACACCTAAATTATCACCTTGCATCAGTAAAGCAGGGTTATAGACTAAAATAAACGGAATAATAAAACCGGGAAGTGCTAAACGAACCGCATCCCATGATGTTTGCATTGGATCAGCTCTAGCAATACTGGCCGCGGTATAACTTGCTAATGCTACGGGTGGTGTAATATTGGATAAAGCTCCGAACCAGAAAACAAAGAAGTGAGCCGCTAAAGGCATAACACCCGCTTTAATTAAGATAGGTGACACTGTAACGGCTACGACAATATATAACGCCGTTGAAGGTAAACCCATACTTAATACAATGCACACTAGCATAACGACTAATAAGATCATCCATAATGTGTTATCTGTCATTGAGACGATATTGAATGCCAATGTTGCACCGATACCTGTCATTGTCACAACACAGATGATGACACCGATTGCAGCACAAGCGACAGTCACTTGAACAGATCCACGAGCCGCTTCCGCTAAGGCGTCAGCTACTTTAGTTAATGTCATACGGACTGATTTATCAGGCGTTATCCAACTTGCGACAATAATGGTCAGAATACCTAAGAAGCCTGCATAAATAGGTGTTTTACCCACTAATAAAGTGCCAATAACAATAACTAAAGGTAGTAATAATAAACCACGCGCTTTTAATACCGCTTTAACTTGTGGAATATTCTCTTTACTTAAACCTTTTAATCCTTGTTTTTTGGCTTCGATATCAATCGCCATAATTAAAGCTGCGTAATATAACAACGCTGGAATAATCGCTGCAATAACAATAGTGGTATAAGAAATGCCTAAAAAGCCCGCCATAATAAATGCGGCAGCACCCATAATAGGTGGCATTATCATACCGCCTGTTGATGCTGTTGCTTCTACGGCACCCGCAAAGCGAGGCGTTAATCCTATGCTTTTCATTAAAGGAATGGTAAAAGTCCCCGTTGTTGCTACGTTGGCGACAGCACTTCCACTTAATGAACCTGTTAATGCAGATGAAATAACAGCGACTTGAGCAGGACCACCTCGGCGACGACCCGCAAGAGCAAGTGCTAAGTCATTAAACAGGGCTGTTGCGCCACTGACACTTAAGAACGATCCAAAAAGAATAAAGACAACAATCGCTGTCGAGGCTGTTGAAAGGGTGATCCCAAAAATACCTTCACTGGTCATAAATAAACGGTATAACAATCTTTCTACAGAAAATCCGGCATGACCGAAAATACCCATAAAATACTGACCAAATAAAGCATAGATAATGGCAAAAGTTGCAAGCCCTGGAATGAAATACCCAGTGGTTCTTCTTGCTGCTTCAAACAGTACAATAATACCCAGTATTGCCATGACATAATCGGTAGTGTTGGGAATACTTTTTCTTACAACATGAAGATCGACGTAATTAAAGAAAAAATATCCATAACTGATTAATGTTAAAGCAATAAAAAGATAATCCCATCCATTAAATTTAGGCGTTGAAAAACGCTTAGAGAATGGAAACAGAATAAAGCCTAGAATTAAAATACCGCTAAGAAAAATAGTATTACGGTAAAATTCTTGAGTATTTGATAATGCGTTGGAATAAATAGCGTAAAGCGAAATTAATATTGCAAGAGTCGTGGTAATTTTCAGGTAAATACCTGCAAGTTGGCGATTGCCGGAGCTTGCTTCTTTATCTAATGCAGGTGGCTCTACCGGAGTTAGGTGGTCATTGTTAGTCATAACTCACTCCTGTTATTTATTATTAGTCTGCGTTTGAGCTTCAGGTGGAATAAGATAATCAGGGATCTCTAATCCGATTTCTTTGTAGTAGCGGTAAGCCCCTAAATGTAATGGTACAGAAACACCTTTTAATGCATTTTCTGTGGTGATGTACTTGGCTGCGCTGTGAACTTGGTGAACCTCTGGAAGGTTCTCAAACATAGTTTTTGTCAACTCATAAACCAGATCATTATCAATGCTGGTTGTGGTCATTAAGATATTAGGTTGAGCAATCGTATTGACCATTTCAGTTTGACGAGGGTAGGTGTTGGCGGGGATTTCAAAACGAAACCATGAATTCGCTACATGATTGATATCATCAAGTTGCTTATCCGTGACTTCGAGTAATTTTGCACTGACACCACTTGCGTACATATCAGTTACCGCAGAAGCTGGCACCCCAGCAGGTAATGCACCACCATCAAGGCGGCCATCTCGCATGGCAGAAACGGTATCGCCATATCCAAGATATTCAGGTGTGATATCTTTTTTAGTTAAATTCACGCCTTGAAGAATAATAATCGTGGATTGTTCAGTACCACTGGCTTGAGGACCCACAGAAAAGCTAGTCGCGCGAATATCTTCTAATGTGCCCGTTTTTACTTTGTTATCCATTAAAACAAAGTGCTCAACATTAGGCCATAACATAGAAATTGAACGCAGATCTTTTTCTGGTTTGCCTTCAAAATTACGCACCCCTTCATAAGCCTCTACGGCTAAAAGGCTTTGTAAAATTGAAAGTTGAGCTTCATTTTTCTGCATTAAATAGATATTTTCTATTGATCCCGCTGAAGATTGTCCTGTTACTTGAACACCTCTGTCCTTAAGATGTGTACTCCATACGTTTGCTAAACCCACTCCCATCGGATAATACGTTCCTCCTGTTGAAGCGGTTGCTACAGAGAGAAATTGTTTATTCGCATTCTCTTTTTTGCCGATTACTGCTAATGAGACAACAGCAATAACAGCAACAATACCGATGGCAAGCTTTGTTTTTCTTATTCTCATGATGTTGTTCCTGTACATAAAAACGCAGGTGAATGTTTCACACTAACTTGTATACAACATGACAACTTTTATAGAAAACAAGAAAGTTAAAGAATTGTGAGGTGGCGTAATGAAATTTAAACAAGAAAATAACAATTTGTGATCAACATAGTAATTATGCAATTTTTAATCATAATTATGGTGATAGTCATAAAACACAAAAGAAAATATCAATAACTTGCTAGGGAAACGATAAAATGAGCTAAAAAATAGCCTATTTATCGATAATAAAAAATAAAATGAAAAAAAGAGAAGTTGGTAGAAATTTAAACAATTTTGCGAAAAAAAGTGAAAATAGATGAGTTTGAGAATTAAGAAAATAAGTAAAATTAAGGATTAATCAGTATTCCTATAATGCAATAGAGAGCACTCCTGTTGCAATTAGAATAAACATTGCAGACCACACCAATGCAGAAATAGCGCTAGTGATATAAATACCATAAGCAGGTAATTTTAATAAGCCTGCACTAAAGGGTGTTAAATAACGAAAGACAGCTAAGAATCGAGAAATAAACAAAATATAGTACGTTTTATTTTTTAATAACTGTTGAACTCGATTTATTTTTGATTGATAACGCTTAACCCACAATTTAAGACGAGGAAAACGATAAATTGAACACCCCAATTCATAGCTTAAAATTGAACCTAATAAGGCACCAAGACTGGTTGCTAACCAAAGAAATATCGGGGAGTAAAGTGGTAAACAGGCACCAAAAATAAAGATCAACATCAAAGATGCTGGTGGCAAAAATGAAGAAATACCGATGGTCGATTTTCCAGCCGTGATTAAGATAATAGATAAGAATAGGGTAATAGGAGATAAGTGACTCAATGAGTCTAATACCATGTGAAAGATTTCCATTTAATTATCTCCAGCAGCAAAATAAATGATAATAATAGAGATAAGTCTTAAGATTATTATGAGCTAATATTATGATTTCTATTTATTCTTAATTAACATTTTAGCCCATTCAACAGGGCTGTTTTTTATTGGTAATTTTAATTTCTGACTTAATGAGTATAACGTAGGTGCGGGTATATCTGAAAGGGATTGCAACGTTGAGCTCATTAATACACTTTCAGGAGCACCATCAGCAATTAATTTTCCTGATGATAAATGGATAACCCGCTGAAAATGACGTGCCGTAAAATCAAGATCATGGCTAATCGCAAGAACAGATGTACCTAATGTTTTTTGTATCTGAAGCCAGTTCTCAAAACATGTTAGCCAATGTGCATCGAAATCGCGAGTCGGCTCATCAAGTAGTAATATTTTGGGGGATAGAATACTCAAACTTGCAACGGCAACCATTCTACGTTGACCTGCGTGTAAATCTAAAGGATGAACATCAGCGACATTGCTTAAACCGCAAAGCATTAATGTTTCATCCAAACGTTTTTTAATCTCTTCTTTAGAAAACTTGCGTTGTTTCAAGCCAAAAGAAACTTCTTTTTCTACGGTGTTATGAAATATTTGTCGTTCAGGCTCTTGGAATAATACACCAATATATTGAGCACGTTGCTGTGCTTTCATTTGAGATAATAACTGATTATTGAGTTTTATCTCACCTTCATTAGGCGTTAACAATCCTGCAATTAAACGTAATAGTGTTGATTTACCCGCACCATTATCACCAACGAGTGTTATCCATTCACCTTGATTTAATGTTAAAGATAATTGAGAAATACACGGTGGAACATCTTCACTCCAACGATAAGTCACTTTATCAAGCTGTAACATAAAACTCCTTAAAAGCCTTAAGTAAGGCCTTATCGTTATTTACAATATTTTTTTTCCAATGATGGTTTTCGACTAACCAATTTAAAGCTAACCATGCATCAGGAGCATTAATTGTTGTAAATAAGAAAGGAAATATATCTTTTAAAGCACCTGCTGCTTTTATTGTGCCTGCTTCTAACAATAAAAATTGTTCACTAAGTGTTATTGCAGGCAATAAATTGCGTTCAAAAATAATCACACTACATGTGTGCTCTTGTGCGTACCGTTTAATGCGTTGCTGTAATTGTTGTGTTGCATTTGGTGTTAAACGACTAAATGCTTCATCAAGCAATAATAATTTAGGGTGCATGGCAAGAGCGCTTGCAATGACTACACGCTGCGCTTCTCCGCCTGACAGTGTAGAAGGGTGGCGGAAACGAAGGCTGTCACATTGCGTTAATATCATTGCTTCTTTTACGCGAAATCGAACTTCATTATCACTTAACCCTAAATTTTCAGGGCCAAAAGCAATCTCTTGCTCTACTGTAAAAGCACAACCTGAAAGTTGTAATTGAGGAGATTGTTGAACGAGTTGTCTACCGGGGGCTAGTGATACTAATCGGCTTTTATCCAGAGCAATATTTTGTACAATTCCCAAGCCTTGCACTGAGCCTGTTAATAAATCGGGATGCCAACCTGCTAGTAGTTGGGCAAGAAGGCTTTTTCCACTGCCATTTCCTCCCAAAACAACAAGCCATTCTCCTTGCTTTAATTGTAGATCAATAGGGCCAATAATAGGTTGCTCATCGTCTTTAGGAGTAAAACTAAATTGCTGAAGATTTATTACCATAGCCAAATAGCTCCTTCAACAAAGATAAGCAGTAAAATAAAATAGCGTAACATCTCTTGTAGTGGTGTATCGACAGGGGGAGAAAGCGTGGTACGTTTTGCAATAATACGAAATCCTCGCATATCTAATGCAGCGCTACGAATAGTTAAATCACTTAATACATGGCTAATAAGTGGCAAGACAATAGCAGGCAATGTTATTAGACGTTGCCAGAATGAACCATCAAGAGGTACACCTCGTGCTAATTGTGCTTCTCTTATATTGTGTAACTGTTGGCGTAATTGTTCTACAAGTAACAAAGGCCCTGCTAATAAATAGGAAAGACTCATAGGTAGACGGCTAGCAAATAAGGCTCTAATAAATTGTTCGGTTGAAGTGTACTGCAACCACAATTGAGCACCGCTTATTATTGCTAATAATCTTAGCCATAGCGTTATTGCCATAGCTTGTTTACTGGTATCTAAAATGCCACCTGTTAACCAATAAGCAAACCAACCGCTATGAACTAACCATAGGCCTATCGCCATAGGGATCATCAACCATGCAATAAGGCGCCAACGCCAGCGAGAGGCGTTCCAAAGTAATAAGCTAATAAAAGTACCACTGCTAATTATCAGCAGTGGTAAGCTTAATGATAAAAACAGCACACTGGCACTTAGCCAAAGCCATAATGCCAATGAGGTAAAGGGATGCATTATTAGCGAACCTTAGCCATTGCAGGGAAGTTGCGTTGTGTTTTTTGTGGTAATTGACGTACTAATAACCAAGCAATAATCGCTGATAATATTTTATCGGCGAGATTTGCACCTAAAACAGTAATTGCAACAGATTCAATAAGCCCTTCACCAACTGCATGAAAATAAGCGACAAAGAAATCTGCGCCACTGCCTGTGGCACCACCAAATAAATAAGTCCGAATTGGAACAGCGACAATCATTAACGCTAAAGTAATAATAATACCTGAGCCAATAACTCGAGTTAATGAACGAAAACCACCAGCACGCGCTAATAAACCTGCACTTAATCCTATCATCATGGCAACAGGTGCAAATGCAGCAGCCATTGGGCCACTAATTAATCCCCATAACAGGTTGGTTAATAATCCAGTAAATAATGCAACCCATGGACCACCTAATAAGGCACAGATAAGCGTGCCGATGGAGTCTAAAAAGATAGGAAGTTTGACCATTGAGGTGATTTGACCACCGATCATATTTATTGCAATAGAAACAACAATGAGCACAAGAGTACGGCTCGAAATTAGAGGAGTTGTAGACATAGTTTAAAAACCTTTACAAAGGATAGTGACTATTGGTTTTATTATTCTGCATCAATAACGCTCTTTTTATAAAAAGGCTATTTACGCGGTGTGATGACCAACTCCTCATAACCAGAGTGTTCACAAGGCTGACGGCTAAAAGTCACTTGCTCTAACTCACCAATAACGAGTTCTAGCGTTGTGCGCACTGTACAACCTGGCATCATATGTCCACCACACATTAATCCATTTTCATCTGAAACCGCTAAATGCAAATGTTCACCTTGGTCATCTAATGTTCCAATTAGTGAAACAATTTCAAATTTACCCGTAAGATAGCGATTTTCTTCACGTCCTGCAAAGCGTAATACCACATCTGTTAAACTGCCCACACAACCTGCAATAAATGCCGATTTCAGGTTTTGTTCTTTAATCATCTGTCGTAATGCCATAATCACATCTTCATTAGGGAGAAGGCGAAGTGGAATAAATCGAGAATTGGAATAAAGTAATGAGGTGTGTGGCATGGTGATTATCCTAATAACTGAATGTCTATATTTAATTTATTATGGTTATTGTAAGCACTAAAATGACCGTTTCAGATAAGATAAGACTTAGTTTATTTTTATTATCTACTTTCATTTTTATGCACAAAACTCGCATAATGTATTATTAATAAAAAAAACGAAAGAGGAAATAGATAATAACTTTTTATTAACAATGAAATTGTTTTGTATCAAAAGAATAAAATATGGAAAAACAAAGAAGGGCATAAGGATGAAAGGAGAATGTTCATCCTTATTTTTCTAAATAGGGCGTTTAAGTAAGATAACTAAATAATCAAATTATAATCAATATGTTCCATTAATTTAGCGTTATCACTATAATCGACAGGAATAGCAAGAACAGCAGGGCCATCAACAGCCATTGCTTCATGTAAAACGCTACGTAATTGAGAAGCACATTCAACAGAAAACCCTTTAGCTCCGAAGGATTCCGCGTAACGTTTAAAATCAATTGCGCCAAATTTCACGCCAGAATAACGACCATATTTTTCCTTTTCTTGCATTTCGACCATATTATAAGCGTTATCCACCCAGATAATATGTAGGATATTTGTATTTAAACGAACCGCAGTTTCTAATTCCATTGAAGATTGCATAAAGCCACCATCACCAGAAACAGAAATAATTTTGTCAGAAGGACGAACAAAAGAGGCACCAATTCCCCACGGCAATGCAACACCCATAGTTTGTTGACCATTAGAAATCAGCATTTGTCTTGCTCTAAAACTATAAAGATAACGAGCTAACCAGATATGAAAACTCCCCATATCAATACACAGTGTTACATCGTTATCAATAATATCTTGCATCTCATGAATAATGGTTAAAGGGTGAATAGGACTACCTTGCCTAAAATAACTATTTTGTTGCAGCGTTTCTCTTTGCTGGCGAATTTTTTCTAAAACCTGACGAGTGTTATTTGAGAGTGTAATTTGAGATGTGGATTGTTTAGCGAAACGCTGAGTTAAATTATCGAGAGTTAATTTGATATTGCCGGTTAATTCTAAATCAGGGCAATAAGCTAGATCTATTTCAGCTGGAATTTCATCAATATGAATAATATTGGCATTGTTGTGATTCCATAATGAAGGTTCATATTCGATTGGACTATAACCTAACGTAATGACTAAATCAGCATGGGAAAGTAATTCATCGCCTGGCTGATTATTAAATAAACCTATGCGACCAGCAAATAAAGGAAAATGGCGTTGAGCGATAGCGCCTGCTGATTGATAAGTTCCCACAATTGGGAGAGGGCAAATATCGAGTAGTTTTTGCAGTGATAATGCATTATCAGGATAACTCGCCTGCAAACCTAATAAAATGACAGGGTTTTTTGCCATTAATAATAAGGTAACCGCTTCTTTTATTGCATCATTGTTTGCTCCACCCAGATTAGATTTAGGCACTAATATTGGGCTATCAACAGCATTATTTAAAATGTCCATTGGAAATGTTAAGAAAGCAGAGCCAGGTCTTCCTGATTCTGCATGACGAAACGCATTGACCATTGTTTCAGAGATTGATTTTGAGGAATCAATTTCAGCACAAAATTTAGTGATAGGATTAAACATGGTAACGGTATCCATGCTTTGATGAACCAATTTTAATCTATCCGCCGATTTTACTGAACCGCCTAATGCGACTAACGGATCACCTTCAGAAGTTGCCGTTGCAATGCCTGTTGCAAGATTAGAACATCCTAGCCCTGATGTAGCGATAGCGACTCCCGCTTTACCCGTTAAGCGTCCGACTGCCGCAGCCATAAATGCCGCATTCGCTTCATGACGAACAACCACAGTTTCAATATTTGAATCAACAAGCGAATCGAATACACGATCGATTTTTGCACCTGGAATACCAAATACTTGTTTGATGCCATGTTGCTCTAATTGTTTGACGACTAAATCTGCACCACATTTCCAATGATGAGTGTTCATATAACCTTCTTTGAGTTTGCAAGTGAATAAAATACAAGCGGGTAATAAAGCTAAGAGGCTTCTAGATTAATTTTCAGCTTTTTCTATTGCCTGATGCAGATTGTCTGGCATTAAGTTAGCTTGCAGAAACGTAGCTTGGCAGGGTAAGTCGATGGTAAGGCGAGAAATAACACCGATTTTTAAGGTGCCATATTTTAAATAGTAATCAAGAACATGACCACCACCTTGACGTTGTTGATTAATATAATGTTCATGAAATCCAGCAACATTCATGCCTTGCGTAAATTGTGGTGAACGAAAGCCTGCAATAATACCGGTTTCGTTATGAAACGTGAAAATAGGTTGATTTTTTATTGCCTCTAACATGGGAAGGTAAGGAGGCTCTTGGCGAGGAACAGTACGTGTTTTGACTAATTCAAATTCGCCTTCAATTTTAATTGCACAAAAAAGATTATCGGAAGGAACATACTGATTGATTGTATTATGTATTTCTTGTTGTGAGGCGCCGTAAGAAAACGAATGTTCAATATCAGAATTAAAAAAGGTCATCACAGCAAAAGGGGATTTTTGAGAGTCTAATGCCTTACGGGCACTGCCATCAGAACGTAATTGGAAAACGTTGTTATCAAAAGCAACTAATTCACCATCAAGTTGATTAAAGGTGCCCAAACCAAAATCACCCTGTTTTAATAAATCAGTAATAGTAACATCACTATCATAAACGCCGGCAATTAAGCTGCTCATTAATGAATTCTGATAAATAGTACATTCGGGATGATTATTAATATAATTATTTAGATTGGTTACTATCTCTTGGCTACATTGACAACTACTATTTTTATTATGGGCTATATCGCTATTATCTCGCATATTATGGCTTAAATTATAATTCATAATGCAACTGATCCTTATTTGATAAAGATGGTCATTAATTGACTATCAATTTAATTATTAGTCTCGTGAATAAAAAATTCAAATGTTTTTATTGTTATTAAAATATTAATGATAATTTACTATTTTTTAGATGTGTGTGGTGATTATTTTATAAAGTTATTTGAATGGTTTTTTTTAAGTTATTTGAATGGTGGTTACTTTATTAAAGTAGAAATCATAAATGCTTGTTATCGTCACTTACGATACATAGTTAATTATATAGGCTACTATTATGAATATAGTTTTTACATATCTAAAGGCTCATTTAGCTAAGGATACTACAGCCGCTGTTGATCTGGCAGATTATCATCCTTCTTTTAAGAACTTATCTTTCGCAAGAAAGATATTGAATATAAAGTTAACAACTGTTGAGTGTAATTTCTGTTATAAAAAGAAGGATCAAGAACTTAATATAAATAAAGCCATTAAATACAAAAAACTGCTTGGAAAATTAGCTGGAATTGAGCAAAGAAAAACATATCAAGATAAAGATATTAGGCATAAAGGTTTTGAAACTTTAAAAAAATTTCATTATGAATTCTCTAAAGTAAATATGGATTTTTCAAATTATGATCTTTCCAATGTTGATTTAAGTAGTTATTTTTTGGAGGGATCGAAATTTACAAATAGTGATTTGAGTGGAACTAAAATCAAGGCAAATGATGCTGATTTTTCGAATGCCAAGCTTGATGGTGCGCAAATAAAATTTAAAAAAATAAAATATATGGATAGAGCGTGTGTAGGTGAAAAAATAATTGATGATCCGGCTAAGAAAGCAATACTTAATACTCTCAGAAGTATTGATGATAAATATTCTGATATTAAAATAAATCTCGTCAAGAAATTAATCAAAGCAGTGCATTTTTGGGATAAAAATTATGTAAATGTACAACATATTGACTCATTTCTGGATTACATTTTTTCAAAAGAATATTATTTGGAAGATAAAGAGATTAGAGATTCTGTTAAATCTTTGCTTGATCAATTAACTCTAACTAATAATAATGAAAAACATATAGCACTAAAGCACGTATCGTTATATCTGGATATTATTTCCAAGTTTTTTAATGATCAAGAACAGGATGATTTCCTATTGAAAAATAATAAAAAATTTATTAATTTAATGGCAGTCGCTCTTTATCATAAAGAATTAGATATTCAAGAAAAATCTAGAACTTTATATGATAAATATCTTAAATTAGAAAGGGTAAGATCCTTTTATGAAAAGCATAAAACTGTTAATGATGAAAAGGTTGATTGGGATAATAAAGACGCTAATAATATAATTATTATTAATGAAAATAAAACGATGGTGACAAGCTATAACGAATTAAATAAAATGCTATTTGCCGACCTTAAAAAAGCGGATACACAGTGGAATTCATTTTATCTTTATAACGATAAAATATTGCAGAAGGTTAACGAAAGCAATCTTTATGTTTTATTTAATAAAGATTTTAAGATCTTTAAAGAGAATTATAATGATTTTGCTCTGAGTGAGAAATTTAAGAAACTAGCATCAAATTTTGATAGTTACGCTGAAGGATTCAATTCTGCTTTCATTGGTAATCATATTCAGGTTAATGACAAATTAATTGAACGTGATCAGAAAGAGCAAACTAAAATATATTTGGTTTTAAAAGAATTAATAGATATCCCAGAAACCAATATTTCAATGACATCACTCAAAAATAAACATTATCAACAAATATGTGACATTTTTGAATTGAACGGGTTAAAGGATAAAGAAAAGTCTAAATACTTACTGTGCCTTGCAATTATATTTGTTAAATATGCATCTAACGATGTATTTGGCTTGGGAAATAAGTCACCTCAAGTATTGAAACTTTATGCTTATGCATTAATAGATAAAGCTAATAAATTAAATGCAGAATTAATGGGCTATGATTATTATGATTTTATGTCTGATTTAGTGGGAAGCGGTAAAGAGACCACTGAAACAACTGGTCTTTATTTCCGAATGAGCGCATATGGAGAAATGCGCTGTGGCTCTATTTTTAATAAGATGATACCACCACAGTGGAGATAATACTTATTTACTGCAAAAGCATAAAAACCCCAAAAGCTGGAGATCAACTTTTGGGGCTTAATTAAGAAAATGTATTTTTTGTAATAACGAGAATTACACGTTAAACAAGAAGTTCATCACATCGCCGTCTTGAACAATATACTCTTTACCTTCTGCACGCATTTTACCGGCTTCTTTTGCACCTTGCTCACCACCGTAAGTGATAAAATCGTTATAAGCGATAGTTTGAGCGCGGATAAAGCCTTTCTCAAAGTCAGTATGGATTTTACCTGCAGCTTGTGGTGCTGTTGCACCTACTGGTATTGTCCATGCACGTACTTCTTTAACGCCCGCAGTGAAGTAAGTTTGTAAGTTCAGTAATGCGTAACCCGCACGGATAACACGGTTTAAACCGGGCTCTTCGATGCCTAAATCTTGCATAAACTCTTCACGCTCAGCATCTTCTAATTCAGCAATGTCTGCTTCAATCGCAGCACAAACAGGAACAACCACAGAGCCTTCTGCTTCTGCGATTTTGCGAACGGTTTCAAGGTAAGGGTTATTTTCAAAACCATCTTCATTAACGTTTGCAATATACATTGTTGGTTTTAACGTTAAGAAGCTTAAATAACGAATAGTCGCTTTTTCTTCTTCAGTTAAATCTAAAGCACGTAACATGCCCGCGTTTTCTAAATGCGGTAAGCATTTTTCTAACACTTCCATTTCTGCTTTAGCAATTTTATCGCCACCTTTCGCTTTTTTCTGATTACGGTGCATTGCACGTTCACAGGTATCTAAGTCAGAAAGGGCAAGTTCAGTATTGATAGTTTCGATATCTTCAGCAGGATCAACTTTGCCCGCAACGTGAATGATATTGTCGTTTTCAAAACAACGAACCACATGGCCAATCGCTTCAGTTTCACGAATATTAGTTAGGAATTGGTTACCTAAACCTTCGCCTTTAGATGCGCCTTTTACTAAACCCGCAATATCAACGAATTCCATTGTTGTAGGTAAAATACGCTGTGGCTTAACAATTTCAGCTAATTTATCTAAGCGAGGATCAGGCATTGGAACAACACCTGTGTTTGGCTCAATAGTACAGAATGGGAAGTTGGCTGCCTCAATACCTGCCTTAGTTAAGGCATTAAACAGTGTAGATTTCCCTACGTTAGGCAGACCGACGATACCACATTTAAATCCCATAAACGTTCACCTTGTCACATAAAAACAACAGGAGGGAGTGTTCCTGTTGTGTGCTGTTAAAAAAAATTTGGCGCTATTATAGAGCAAATCCCCGATTGATTAAATCATCAGGGATTAATCGCGCAAAAGAAGAGGGTGATTTACCCACTTAATAACTTGAAAGTAATTGAGTTTGCTTACTAATGCTGATTAAGCTTTAAAACTATGTAAGCGGTTTATGGCTTTTTCATAGCCGTCACGCATGAGAATCTCTGTGCATGAAAGTGCTTCATCAATAGCGTCATCAATTAATTTTTGTTCACTCATGGGTGGTTTGCCTAATACAAAACCAACCACTTTATTTTTATCACCAGGGTGACCAATACCAATGCGTAAACGATAGAAGTTCGGATTATTAGCAAACTTACTTTGAATATCTTTTAATCCGTTATGACCGCCATTGCCACCACCTAGCTTCATTTTGACAACACCGGGTGGTAAATCGAGTTCATCATGTGCAACTAAAATTTCATCAAGCTCAATGCGATAGAAATTTGCCATTGCTTGTACCGCTTTACCACTTAAATTCATAAAAGTGGTAGGCACTAATAATCGAACATCATTACCATTCAAATTAATACGCGCAGTGTAACCAAAGAATTTACTCTCTTCTTTTAGAGATTGTTGATGGCGTTGAGCCAATAAATCAACATACCAAGCACCCGCATTATGACGAGTCTGGGCATAATCTGCACCGGGGTTTGCTAACCCGACGATAAGTTTAATTTTACTCACAATAGCCTTTCACTGTTATCGTCTTAAAAGAAAGCCCATAGTTTACCTGTCTAAGCTCAGAAGCACAAAATAGATTACATAGAATGTTTTTTGAAATGATAAGCAGAGGAAATGTTAATTTTTTGATTTAACAAAAAGAGCGAAAATAACAAAATCGGCGCTGTTTTATTCTTTTGAAAGAAAAAAACACATTTTTTGTTAAGAATTGTCAATAAATTTCGGAGCGATGTGATCCCTTCGACAATAACTTCTTAGTATTTATGGCTATAATAACTGCAAAGAATAAAAGGTTATTCGATGTATTTTGTTGTTGAATCGTCTGACGACGCGCTTGGAGGTGCAACATGAAATATAAACATGCATTTGCAGTCGGTAATTTATGTATGGCTACGGGGATGGTTGTGATGCTCGGTAGTCTTGGTTATACGCTTCTTAGCCATATTTTCCCATTAGGGCTCCCTGAATTTCTAGCGGATATCTCTTTAATGGGGATTTTTATTGGTGCTCTAGTTTGGTTAGCTGGCGCCCGTATTGGTGGTAGAGAAACAATAGCAGAAAGATATTGGTGGTTACGTAACCATGATGAACGTTATCGTCGTCATGACAATCACCGTTATCCATAATGTTATTATTACAAATGAATATCAGAATAGATAAAAATAACAAGAAATTAAAAACTGATGTTAAGTGAATAATAGTTGTCATTATGCGTTGTAATACACACCTATAGACCCGTTTAATGATAACGGGTTTTTTGTTGCCTAAAATTCTCTTAATCTAGAAAAAAACATCAAAAAACCCGCTATAACAAATGCTATAGCGGGTTTAGTTATCTCAAATTGCAATGAATGTTATAACAAATTAATGTTCAAACATCGCAGAGATTGACTCTTCATTGCTAATGCGACGAATTGCTTCAGCCAGCATGCCAGAAAGGGTCAATGAGCGGACTTTATTTAATGCTTTGATTTCTGCTGATAACGGAATTGTATCGCAGACAACCACTTCATCAATAACAGAGCTTTTGATGTTCTCAACAGCATTACCAGAGAAGATTGGGTGAGTCGCGTAAGCAAATACACGTTTAGCACCACGTTCTTTCAGCGCTTCAGCTGCTTTACACAATGTACCGCCTGTGTCGATCATATCGTCAACAAGGATACAGTCGCGGTTAGCAACGTCACCAATAATGTGCATAACTTGAGAAACGTTAGCGCGAGGGCGACGTTTATCAATGATAGCCATATCAGTGTCATTCAGAAGTTTAGCGATAGCACGAGCGCGAACAACACCGCCAATATCTGGAGAAACAACAATAGGGTTGTCCAAATCTTTTTGAAGCATATCTTCTAAAAGAATTGGGCTGCCGAAGACATTGTCAACCGGTACATCAAAGAACCCTTGGATTTGTTCTGCGTGTAAGTCACAGGTTAAAACACGATCTACGCCTACACTAGATAAGAAATCCGCAACAACTTTTGCCGTAATAGGAACACGGGCTGAACGAACACGGCGATCCTGACGGGCATAACCGAAGTAAGGAATAACAGCAGTGATACGACCAGCGGAAGCTCGACGTAATGCGTCAACCATGACCACTAATTCCATTAAATTATCATTAGTAGGTGCGCAGGTTGATTGAATGATAAATACATCACCACCACGTACGTTTTCGTTGATTTGCACACTGACTTCACCGTCGCTAAAACGACCTACAGCCGCGTCTCCTAGGCTAGTGTAGAGTCGGTTGGCAACACGTTGAGCCAGTTCCGGGGTTGCGTTACCAGCAAAAAGCTTCATATCGGGCACGAGAAAAACCTCAGGCTTGCGTCCAGAGAGAGATATTGTTGACCTGTAAAGAACGTGTTTATGAACATAGGGTTTGTAAACATCATCTTACGGGTGCAATAACACAGGTATCCTTGAGCGGAATAAATGCAGAGGAGAAATGTTGACGCCTTGCGCTACAAATCCATGCACCCACTCAGGGGCGTTAATTAACACTTCACTGGCGGCAACTTGTGAGTCGAACTCGCCGAACACACAGGCACCTGTCCCAGTTAAGCGTGACGGTGCATATTCTAACAGCCACGAAAGCAGATATTCAACCTCACGAAAACGTTTTCTTGCGATCATTTCACAGTCATTTGCAAACGGAGCCTTTAATAATGCGCCAAGAGAGCGAATAGGAGAATTACGTTTTAATTCTGGATCTGTGAAGATTGTCGGTGTTGGAATGGAAATTCCGGGATGTGCGACTAAATACCATTGCTCTTTTGGCTCTGCGGGGGTCAAAATTTCACCAACGCCTTCGGCGAACGCTGCATGACCTTTTACAAAAACAGGGACGTCTGCACCTAAACTAACGCCTAATTCAGCTAACGTTTCATCACTTAAACCGGCTTGCCAATGGTAATTAAGTGCAATTAATGTGGTTGCCGCGTTAGAGGAGCCTCCACCTAAACCACCTCCCATAGGCAGTTTTTTATCAACACTGATATCTGCACCGTGATACTGCAAAGAAATATTATGTTGTTGACAATAATCACGCAGTAATTTAGCGGCTTTAATAATTAAATTATCTTTATCTTCTACGCCATCAATCGGCGTCAAGATAGTTAACTGGGTATCATCACGAGGTGTAATGGTTAATGTATCGCCATAATCTAAAAACTGAAATAACGTTTGCAGATTGTGATAACCATCAGGGCGTTTTCCCGTAATGTAGAGAAAAAGATTTAATTTGGCAGGAGAAGGCCAACTTAGTGTCATTGCTGTATATCCCAGTTATCCATTTTTAATTTGATAGTGCGTTCACCTTGTTTTAGCTCAAGGCGTTGTGGCAGGTTGGGTGTGGTACTTGAATCATAAGCTTGGTAAGTCACAATCCAATCGCCTTCAGGTGCAGGTAATGTGACAGATTTTAATAAATGATTAGCATCTAACTCGAAATCAGTTGCATCACCTGGTAAACCCACAAGCCAAGCACGCAGATTTTTCAGTGGAATAACCATTCCTGTAAGTTGGTAGATCATTTCAGCAGGGTTATCGCTATAATATTTTTTGCCTTTATTATCAGTAACTTCAATTACACCAGGCATAACATTTAAATCGAGTTCTGTTGTACCTAAAGGATTGGTTAACAATAAGCGATAACGCTCATCCGCTTTGTCTTGCCAATAGAATCGGGCATAGGTTTTATTGGTATCTTCAATATAGGCAAAAGCGCCTCGGGTTTCGTATTGTGAAATTTTCTTTAATGCTTGTTGGCGAGCTTGCCATTGCACATCATTATCAGATGCCGAACCTTGAGTCTTTATCTGATTTAGATTACAGGCACTCAGCAACAACGCCGTTAGCGGGATAAGGCGCAGGAGTTGTTTGGTTGAAAAAAAGCGTGAACGCATAGCTGAGACATTCCTTTAATTCGTTATTAGTTAAAAAAAAGAGTATCATAAACCTTATGATATAACGATATTTCGTTAAATTGTGTATAGAAATCTCCTATCACTCAAGTAAGCTCTTTTATTGAATCTGTTCATCAAGTAGAATGTCGGAAATGAAGAGTCCATACTAAATGCGCTGTTTTAGGTTTACACTAAGTCAAGTCGCGAGGCGGTATTTATTCATAACTCGATATAGTTGATATGACGTTATTAGCATTAGGTATTAATCATAAAACAGCCCCCGTTGCTTTACGCGAGAAAGTCTCTTTTTCTCCCGATACCATGGGTGATGCCTTAAATAACCTCTTACAGCAACCCGCTGTTAGAGGCGGTGTTGTGCTGTCTACTTGTAACCGTACTGAGCTCTATCTTAGTATGGAAGACAAAGAAAATAGTCATGAACAGCTTATTCGCTGGTTATGTCAATATCACCAAATAGAGCCAAATGAACTGAAAAGCAGTGTTTATTGGCATCAAGATAATCAAGCTGTCAGCCATTTAATGCGAGTGGCAAGTGGCTTAGATTCTCTAGTATTAGGTGAACCTCAAATATTAGGGCAAGTTAAAAAAGCCTTTGCCGATTCTCAAAGCTATCACTCGCTCTCTTCAGAGCTGGAACGTTTGTTTCAGAAATCTTTTTCAGTTGCGAAAAGAGTGAGAACAGAGACACAAATCGGTGCCAATGCGGTTTCTGTCGCTTTTGCAGCTTGTACGCTAGCGCGTCAAATCTTTGAATCGTTATCTTCTTTGACTATTTTGTTAGTGGGCGCTGGCGAGACAATAGAGTTAGTCGCTCGTCATCTGCGTGAACATCAAGTCAAAAAAATCATCATTGCGAATCGAACAAAAGAGCGTGCTCAACGTTTAGCTAATGAAGTTGATGCCGAAGTGATTACATTATCAGAGATTGATGAATGTCTTTCACAAGCGGATATTGTCATTAGTTCTACGGCAAGCCCATTACCCATTATTGGTAAAGGAATGGTTGAAAGGGCGCTTAAAAAACGTCGTAATCAGCCAATGTTGCTGGTGGATATTGCAGTTCCCCGTGATATTGAACAAGATGTTGAAAAGCTAAATAACGTTTATCTTTATAGCGTTGATGATTTAGAAGCGATTATTCAACATAACCGAGAACAACGCCAAGCAGCAGCAATTCAAGCAGAACATATTGTCCAGCAAGAAAGTGGGCAATTTATGGATTGGCTACGGGCACAAGGTGCTGTGGGTGCGATTCGAGAATATCGAGACAGTGCTGAAATGTTACGTGCAGAAATGACAGAAAAAGCTATCACATTGATACAAAACGGAGCGGATGCAGAAAAAGTTATCCAACAGCTCTCTCATCAATTGATGAATCGCCTTATTCACACACCAACAAAATCTCTTCAACAGGCTGCCAGTGATGGTGATATTGAACGCCTGAATCTATTACGTGAAAGTTTGGGTATTACCCATAATTAACTTTGTCTAACAGGATCTTAATCTACGAATGAAGCCTTCTATTGTCGCTAAGTTGGAAGCTCTACAAGAGCGTTATGAAGAAATTCAGGCACTTCTGTCAGAAGCTGATGTTATTGCCTCTCAGGAGCGTTTTCGTGCGCTTTCAAAAGAATACTCTCAATTAACTGACGTCACGGCTTGTTTTAGCCAATGGCGACAAGTGCAAGACGACATCGAAGCAGCAGAAATGATGCTTGATGATCCTGAAATGAAAGAGATGGCACAAGAAGAGCTGAAAGAAGCGCGAGCATTAAATGATGATTTAGAACAACAGTTACAAGTACTGTTGTTACCTAAAGATCCTGATGATGAATTTAACTGTTTCCTTGAAATTCGTGCAGGAACAGGCGGCGATGAAGCAGCATTATTTGCGGGTGATTTATTCCGTATGTATAGCCGTTATGCAGAATCACGTCGCTGGCGTATTGAAGTCATGAATGCTAACGAAGGTGAGCATGGTGGCTATAAAGAAGTTATTGCAAAAGTTGTGGGTGATGGCGCTTATGGTGTATTGAAATTTGAATCAGGCGGTCACCGTGTTCAACGTGTACCAGAAACAGAATCTCAAGGCCGTATTCATACTTCTGCTTGTACGGTTGCCGTATTAGCTGAAGTGCCAGAAGCTGAATTACCTGAAATCAGTCCAAGTGACTTACGTATAGATACATTCCGTTCTTCAGGGGCGGGTGGTCAGCACGTTAACACCACTGATTCTGCTATCCGTATTACGCATATTCCAACAGGAATTGTGGTGGAATGTCAGGATGAACGTTCACAGCACAAAAATAAAGCTAAAGCGATGTCTGTATTAGGTGCACGTATTCGTGCGGCTGAAATGCAAAAACGCCAAGAAGCAGAAGCTTCTGAACGTCGTAACTTATTGGGTTCTGGTGACCGTTCTGACCGAATCAGAACGTACAACTTCCCGCAAGGTCGTGTAACTGATCACCGTATCAACCTCACATTTTATCGCTTAGATGAAGTGATGGAAGGAAAGTTAGATCCATTAATTCAGCCTATCGTGACCGAATATCAAGCGGATCAGCTTTCTGCACTTTCTGAGTTGAATTAATGAATTATGAACAATGGCTGCGTAAAGCAGCCTTGCAATTAATTGAAAGTGACAGCCCTAAACGCGATGCTGAGATTTTACTTGGGTACGTAACACAACGTACCCGTACTTATTTAATTGCCTTTAATGAAACGGTACTTTCGTCAGACGAGTTAGCGCAATTGTCACAATTACTTGCTCGACGCATTAAAGGTGAGCCCATCGCGTATTTAGTGGGTGAAAGGGAGTTTTGGTCATTGCCGTTAAAAGTGTCACCCGCAACATTAATCCCCCGTCCTGATACCGAATGTCTTGTTGAAAAAGCGTTAGAAAAACTCCCATTGGAACCAACAAAAATTCTTGATTTAGGAACAGGAACAGGTGCTATTGCGCTCGCAATGGCATCTGAGCGCCCAGATTGTCATATTATTGGTGTGGATTTTCAAGCTGAAGCCGTGGCATTAGCACAAGAGAATGCGACCAATTTAGCATTAACCAACACAGAATTTATGGAAAGTTGTTGGTTTAGTTCACTCTCTGGGTATCAATTTGGTATGATAATCAGTAATCCTCCTTACATAGATGAAAATGATGAGCATATTCATCAAGGGGATGTTCGTTTTGAACCTTTAACTGCATTAGTTGCTGGCAAAAATGGGTTTGCTGATATCGAAATTATCATTGAAACTGCTCGACAGTTTTTAACTGATAATGGATGGGTATTACTGGAACACGGTTGGCAACAAGGCGAAGGTGTACGCAATATTTTTATTGATAAGGGTTACTGCTGTGTGGAAACTTTCCGTGATTATGGCGGTAATGAGCGAGTGACAGTAGGTCGTTGGAATTATGATAGAAACCATAGCTGATTACGAATTTAATAAAGCCCCTTTAGTTAAGGGCATGATCCTTATCTCTCAGGCTATTCGACCTGATTTTCCAACCACTTCTGTTGGTTATCAACTGGCGCAGTTAGTTGAACAAGCAGAAGCTGAAATTCCTCAACAAGGAAATACTAAAGAGCAGATAGAAGCATTGCTAAAACTGTTTTATAAGCAGTGGCACTTTAGTGGTGCAAGTGGCAAATATTGCCTTTCTGATACTTTATGGTTAGATAAAGTATTAGCGACTCATGTAGGCTCTCCTGTTTCACTGGGTTCGATTCTTATTTATATCGCACAAGCGTTAAATTTACCGTTAGTACCAGTTATCTTTCCTACACAACTTATTATCAGAATAGATATTCCTAATGAACAACCGCTATTTTTAAACCCAATAAATGGTGAATATCTATCGCAACATACCTTAGAAGTTTGGTTAAAAGGGAATGTAGGTAGCTCTTCTGTACTATTAGAGGCAGATTTAGAAGAATCAGAATACAGTTCTATTATTCGTAAACTTTTGGATACATTGAAAGTTTCTTTAATGGAAGAAAAGAATATGGAGCAAGCATTAAAAGCCAGTGAAACGGTATTAATGTTTGATCCTGAAGATCCTTACGAAATACGTGATCGCGGACTTATTTTTGCTCAGTTAGAGTGCAACCATGTGGCAATATCTGACCTAAACTATTTTGTTGAGCAATGCCCTGAAGATCCTATTTCAGAGATGATCAAAATCCAAATTCATTCGATAGAACAAAATCCTATTGTTCTCCATTAAAAATTTAAGAAACGTACTTAATTAACACAGTACATTACAAACAGTATAGGGATAAATATGCAACATAAAGTGGTGAATATTGGTGATATCAAGGTAGCAAACGACCTGCCATTTGTGCTTTTTGGTGGCATGAATGTATTAGAATCGCGCGATTTAGCCATGCGTATTTGTGAGCATTACGTCACTGTCACTCAAAAACTGAATATTCCTTATGTATTCAAAGCCTCTTTTGATAAAGCAAACCGTTCTTCAATCCACTCTTACCGTGGTCCGGGCTTAGAAGAAGGGATGAAAATTTTCCAAGAGTTAAAAGAAACTTTTGGCGTTAAAATTATTACTGACGTTCATGAAGCTGCACAAGCTCAGCCTGTATCAGAAGTTGTCGATGTTATTCAATTACCTGCATTTTTAGCTCGTCAAACTGATCTTGTTGAAGCGATGGCAAAAACGGGTGCTGTGATCAACGTGAAAAAACCTCAGTTTGTAAGCCCTGGTCAAATGGGAAATATCGTCGATAAATTTAAAGAAGGCGGCAACGACCAAGTTATTCTATGTGATCGCGGCAGTAACTTTGGCTACGATAACTTAGTAGTTGATATGTTAGGTTTCCACGTTATGATGCAGGCTTCTCAAGGCGCACCCGTTATTTTTGACGTAACACATTCACTGCAATGCCGTGACCCATTTGGTGCAGCATCAGGTGGACGCCGTGCACAAGTTGCAGAACTAGCTCGTGCAGGTATGGCGGTTGGTCTTGCAGGTCTATTCCTTGAAGCTCATCCAGATCCAGATAATGCTCGTTGTGATGGCCCATCAGCGTTACCACTGGCTAAATTAGAGCCTTTCCTAGCGCAAATTAAAGCGATTGATGAAGTGGTAAAAAGTTTCCCAGAGCTAGATACCAGCAAATAAAATGCATTATGCAACTTCATACGGTTGTTAATATGTTCGGCGCTGATCTTCAGCGCCGTTATCACGAAAAAATTCATAAAATCACCCTTCATGGCGGTTTCAACTGTCCTAATCGAGATGGCACATTGGGGCGAGGTGGCTGTACTTTTTGTAATGTCTCTTCTTTTGCTGATGAGCAAACGCAATATCACTCCATTGAAGAACAAATTGCATTACAAGCTAAAAATATTAACCGCGCACACCGTTATCTTGCTTATTTTCAAGCCTATACCAGTACTTATGCCGAAGTAGAATACTTACGTACCTTATATGAAACCGCATTATTACAAGCGGATATGGTGGGGTTATGTGTGGGAACTCGACCAGATTGTGTTCCTGTTAGCGTATTAGATTTATTACAAGGTTATCGTGATAAAGGCTATGAAGTATGGTTAGAACTCGGTTTACAAACGGCTCATGATAAAACATTAAAGCATATTAATCGTGGGCATGATTTTCAATGTTATCAAGCGACGACTCGCGAAGCTCGCCGTCGTGGTTTAAAAGTATGCACACATCTTATTGTTGGACTGCCACGAGAAGATCATCTGCTTAATATGCAAACATTAGAGCGTGTGGTTGAGACAGGCACTGATGGGCTTAAATTGCATCCTTTACATATTGTCGAAGGCAGTACGATAGCTAAAGCGTGGAAAGCGGGGCGAATAAACGCATTAACACAAGAACAATATGTTTATACCGCGGGTGAGATGATCCGCCATACTCCTCCTGACATTATTTATCACCGCGTATGTGCCAGTGCCAGAAAACCCACTTTATTAGCCCCAGAGTGGTGTGAAAACCATTGGTTGGGTATGAATGCACTTTATCAAGATTTATTAAAAAAAGGTGTGCAAGGAAGTGGAATAGGTAAAGCATTTATTCCTTATTAAGTGAATTACTCATAATTAAAAACGCCCTTAATCTTTATTTAATATTGATTAAAGGCGTTAATTTTTTATCTTAAAAATATAAACAACTACTGAATTAATTCCAGATCATCCAATGCTTTTTGCAATGAAGGATAAAAATTCAGTGTACCTTCAATTGGCGTGACTCTTGCTCTAGCCAGTGTCTTTAATGGCTGGAAAGGTATATCACACACAATCACATGGGTATCGTGTTTTACATCAGTAACGAAATGCTGGAACGCATGTAATCCCCCCGCATCTAATACAGGAACAGCATCCCATTGCATAATAACGGTTTTATAACCTTTACTACGTTCACGTAACTCATTAAAGATACGTTCAGCAGCGGCAAAGAATAATGGACCATTAACACGCACAACTAATAACTGCTTATCATCATCAGTATAAGGGGATTCAGTTATTTTGGTCATATTGGCAATACGACGCATAAATAACAGTGACGCCAACACAATACCGATAGTAATTGCAATCACCATGTCAAAGAGAACGGTGAGCGATAAGCATAATACTAAGACAATAATATCGTCTTTAGGGGCATGTCGAATAAGATCAATAACTTTACGTGCTTCGCTCATATTCCATGCAACAATTAACAGCAATGCTGACATTGCGGCTAAAGGTAAATAAGAAAGAAAAGGAGCTAATACAAGTAAAGTTAGCAACACCAACAACGAGTGAACAATAGCAGAAACTGGCGATGTTGCGCCCGCACGCACGTTAGCTGCTGAACGAGCAATAGCGGCAGTTGCTGTAATACCACCAAAGAAAGGTGCGACAATATTACCAATCCCTTGTCCCACTAATTCACCATTAGAGTGATGTTTTTTGCCTGTCATGCCATCAAGTACAACCGCACATAATAACGATTCAATTGCACCTAACATTGCCATTGAAAAGGCTGCGGGTAATAAAGCAGAGACAGTGCTCCAATTTAATTCAAGTGATGAACCTGAACTTGGTAAATTCCAAGGTAAAACAAATTGGGGCAAAATAGGTGGAATACCTTGCCCTGTTGTACCATTAGGAAGCATATAGCTAAATTGCGAGCCAATTGTTGCAACGTCATGACCGAACATATTCACAATACCCATTACCGCAGTACCTGCGATTAAAGCAGGTAGGTGCCCAGGTAAACGTAAATTCAGCTTAGGCCAATAAATTAAAACAAACAGAGTTGTCAGACCAATAAGCGTATCACCAATATGAATAGTCGGTAATGCAGAGCCTAAAGCAATAACTTTATCTATATAGGTTTCTGGCACATGTGCTAATTCAAGACCAAAAAAGTCTTTTACTTGCATCGTGGCAATTGTAATAGCAATCCCTGAGGTAAATCCAAGTGTTACAGAAACAGGAATATACTCGATAAGCTTACCAAAACGAGCTAATCCCATAACCACTAAGATCACGCCAGACATAAGCGTAGCAATCAATAAGCCACTTAAACCAAATTGTTGTGATACAGGATAAAGGATCACAACAAATGCGGCAGTAGGGCCTGAAACGCTGTATCGTGAGCCACCAGAAACAGCAATAACTATACCGGCAATAGCTGCGGTATAAAGACCGTATTGCGGAGGAACACCGCTACCAATTGCCAGAGCCATGGCTAAAGGTATCGCGATAATTCCGACGGTGATCCCTGCAATAATATCTTTTAATAAACGCGCAAAAGAGTAAGGCTCTTTTACACATGCATCAATAAATGCACTAAAGGGGCGAACCCGGTTAACTTTATGAGTTTTCATTTAGGATTAAACCAAAATAAGAAGTCAGATGCCGAATAACGGCGATAAGGAAAAGAGAGGATATCGCTTTTATTCGCTGATAATAATGTGATACATCAAATTATTAATGCATATCTTAAGGCTTAGTAGAAATAAAATCAATTAAACTAATAAGTTAACATAAATAGATAATGTAATGTATCTTATTGTATTTATTCTGTTGCTTGCTTGAAAATAAAGTTTAAATTTATTTTAAAACTATAAAAAGCGTTTTATTTTAGAATAAATGTCGTTTATAGATAGGATAATAAAAACCTTTTTATGTCATAAAAATCGGATAGACATAAATAACAACTAGATAAGTTGTTTTGATTCATTAAAATTAATTATCAGAGATTATTAAGTGATAAGGAATTATTAAATAAAACGATTAAGCAAAAAAGTAAAATAAAAAATGCTTTGTATACTAACCATAATCTAATCAAAAAAAGAAGAGTGATGGATATAAATAACTCAGTGAAGAAAAACGAGACTAAAAGTGTATGTTTTTAGAACAAAAAAATAGAGCCTAGCTAAAAAACTAGGCTCTATCTTAGAATATGGCGGTGAGAGAGGGATTCGAACCCTCGATACGTTGCCGTATACACACTTTCCAGGCGTGCTCCTTCAGCCTCTCGGACATCTCACCGTATTGTTTGTTGGATATGTACTTAACATCTCTCAACGGGGCGCTACTATAGGGAAAAGGAGCATAAGCGTCAACAGCTAAATGCATTTTTCCTTTAACTTTTCTATTAAGCAGTCAAATAAAAAACAATATGCACAAATGCTAGACAAATTATACAGTAAACCAATACACGTATAGATTGGCGTATTGAAAAAAGAATGGATATTTTCGTTAACTGGTTAACATTCTCAACATTTTTATTAACAACTTATACAAAGAGACTTGAAATAAGAACGCAACCCTCGCACCCTATGATAAAAATGCTGGAGGAAGGCAAAATGAATATTATTTATTATCATCCTTTTTTTGACGCAGAAACATGGATCAACGGTATGAAGGCGCGTTTGCCTGATGCCAATATACGCATTTGGGAACCTAGCGATAATCAACCTGCTGATTACGCCATGGTTTGGCTTCCTCCTTATGAAATGCTTGCAAGTCGTAATCACCTTAAAGGTATTTTTGCGTTAGGGGCAGGTGTTGATGCTATTTTAAAACAAGAACAGCAAAAGCCCGGCACATTGCCAACAGGTGTTCCTGTTATGCGTTTAGAAGACACTGGTATGGGGCTTCAAATGCAAGAATATGCCATTGCTAAAGTGATGTATTACTTTCGCCGTATGGATGATTATAAACGCCAACAATCACAACGTTTATGGAAACAGCTTCCTGCACACTCTTATGATAATTTTGTGATTGGTGTTTTAGGTGCTGGCGCTTTAGGCGGTAGTGTCGCAACTAAACTTGCGGAATTAGGTTTTAAAGTTCGTTGCTGGAGTCGCAGTGAAAAACAAATTAAAAATGTTGAAAGTTTTTATGGCAAAGAGCAACTCAGTAATTTTCTCAAAGAGTGTAATTTGCTGATTAACTTATTGCCTTATACGCCTGAAACGCATGGTATCTTGAATTTTTCACTCTTTGAGCAATTAAAACCGTCTTCTTATTTAATTAATCTTGCTCGTGGTGCGCATTTAGTCGATCAAGATTTATTAGAAGCCATAGATCAAGGCTATATTGCTGATGCAACACTTGATGTTTTTGCTCAGGAGCCTTTAGCGGGTATGCACCCATTCTGGACTCATCCTCGTATTTCTATTACGCCACATATTGCGGCTTTTACCATTCCTTCTATTGCAATGGATACGATTGTTGAAAATATTCAGAGAATTGAAAAAGGAGAAGCACCATTTGGTGTGGTTGATATGAAGAGTGGTTACTAAGTCTATTTTATTTATATTTTAATTTTAGATAATAGGCGACAAACTTTAGTTTGTTGCCTATTTTTTTGTCTGAGCTTTCAAAAAAAGTACTTTTTTTGATTATTATATAATGTCATAAAAATCTGGTTGTAAAAAGATATCGTTTGCAGATTATCTTATTAATTATTACCTCATGATTTGAATGTAATGAGGTATACATGAATAATAAAATAGAGATAATTCCTAGTAAACTAATACCTATGGGTACTTTTTATGGGAAAAAAGAGAAAACTTCAATAGAAGGGCTAGCTAATAGTAATAGTATCTACCATAAAAATCATGATAAACAAAAAAGAGAAAAGCAATTTAGCTTAAATAATGCTAATAACTATGTATATTTAGGATCAACAAATACACCTTTGTTTAATAATATGGGGATCACACTTTCAGATGATGGTTCCTTAATTTTAATTAAAGGTAAAACACATGACTTATTTACAGGATTATATCAAAAACACTTTAAAGGAGGGTTTAAATATAATGTTTTTAATATAGAATCTCAAAGTGGTGATAATATGAAATTCAAAGAGCTTTATGTTGATTCTAATGGTTTTTTGATTGGAAATAAATATAGCAATATAGATAATAGTAGTGACCTTTATAAAATTAAATTTAACAGAGTCGAAAATGAATATAGTTTAAATGATGTCTCATCAAATACTATTGGGAGTAACTTTATCGTTGAGTATGAAAAATATATAGTTGACGATAACCTAAAGCCAGAATTATCAAGTATCAATAATATTGCAGAATCAAAAGAGAATAATATATTAAAAATTAATCGTGAAGGTCTAAATATTACAATTGAAGTTAAAGATAACCAACTTTTTACATCTGGATTGCCTGCGATATTAAAATCAATAGATGATCAAACTGACAGTGCTAAAACTGAACATGATATTAAAATTGAAAAGCATAAAATAAAAATTCCATTAAAGAATACAGATAAAATATTAGCAATAAAACCAATATTAAATCAAATCCAACTCGTTGTGGATAAAGGTAATAAAATAAAAATATACTACCTTGACCCTTTGAATATTTTTGCGGTTAAAGATTATCAGTATGAGGTTACTCGTTTAAAACAGGAGCCACCTTTATCATTTTACTCAATGGTAGGTGAGAATAATTATAATAATTATCATTCTGGGCAGCCATTTTCTACTCAAACAATAGGTAATTTCAGTAGCCAACATATTCCTTTTTTCTCTTCTTTTATTGATAATTCTAGATTACATATTAGTAAAGCTAAAGAGCAATATGCATTAAAAAAATATAAAGCAATGATGAAAAATATTGCAAAAGCTGTTGATCCTGGTTTTAGAGGATTATTTTGTAATATAAAACAGCTTATTAATTCTTCAACCTCTGCATATAACAGCAAGCCAATGGCATTATATGGTATTAAAGAAAATATAGGAAAAAGCTATGATGTGTTAAATCGTATAGTTAAAGGTGTCAAAAATGGTGTAACACAAGGTGATGTGATTTATTCATTAGTAAAAGACCTTAAAGAGAAAGAAAATATTACAATTAACCACCATAATGATGTTAAAGCTTTTTTTGGTATTAATGCTTTTCAACTGCCAAATAATATAGGGATTAACGCCTTTCTATTAGCTTCTTATGTAAAGTCGCACTCTATCACATTATCAAAAAGTGAAGATAATAAGATCACTTTTTCTTTTATTAATAATAATAAGAATCTTTTTGTTGCAGGCTTATCTGCGGGTATTGGTGGGTATGAAAAAAGATGGGATTTAGAAAATGTTGACTATGGCTTTGTTACTCCAGTCATGGCAAGTGCTTTATTAAGTGCCACTTATACTAAAAAATCTAATTTTTCATTTAGCCTTGATATTAATAATATTTCAGAATTTATTAATCAAGGGTTAAATCAAAGTGAAAATGAATTAATCGATAAATCTACCCTTGAAATTGATCAAGGCATAAGCATCTCAATGGGTGTTGAGGCAAGAAATGAAGTGAGTTTTGATGTTGATGTCATGGTTAATCCCAATATGGAACTAACTGTACCCAGAAATGCTATTGGTATAAACTTTATTTTCAATTTATTAAAGTTAAATTTAAATATTAATAAATTTATCGATTATGGTAAAACAGATATTACAAAAAAAACAAAAAGGCTTGATCTCAACTTATTAGAACTTGGTGTTGATATTTATCGTGATTTGAAGTTTACGCCTTCTACAACGAATGCTGATAATGTTATTCAGTGGTATCCATTAACGTCCGTAAAAGATTTCGAATTAATGGTGAAAAAAAGAATAAATAGCTTATTAAGTTTTACACTTTTTAAAAGTGAGAAATTAATAAGCGCAGAAAAATTGGATCAAGATAAAAAAGATATAAAAGGAATTTATAAAAGAGTATTAAAAATAAATAGATTATTAGAAAAATATCCAGAGAGATATCATCTTTCTAATAGTATATCTAAATTGGATAGCATCTATTTAAATTTATCATCAGATAAAAAAGCAATTAATAAATTAAAAGATGATAGTAATAAAAAATCTATTACTGTTCTATCTCAAAGTAAAGAAGATATTTTTCAGGATCAAATAACAAAAGAAAATAGACAATATAACATTGATCGTTTTTTATCCTCATTAAAGGAAAGAAAAGAGACATTGTCTTCTCAAACAAAAGATAATATGAATGAAAAATTTAAGCCTTATTTTACAGCAAATTATCAGCTAAATAGACAGGGGCGCTCACTGCGTTCTGATTTACAAAATGAAATAAATCAATTTGTTGAAGAGAGTAGAAATTCTGAACAGATTGATTTAAATAAAATCAAAGAAAAACTGGATGATTTATATACTAGATATAAACAGCAGTTTACTCAGGTTGAATATCAAATTGCCTCTACAGATATTAAATCTGTTAGTGAGCTTTCGTACAAAAAGAAGACATTGCCGACAGGGTTTGTGCGATTAGGAAATAAAAAAGCGATTATACATACTCAAGTTAAAGGGAATATTAATTATATTTATAATGAAGATGAAGAGCGAATGGATAAAATATCAACTAGTTATTATTACTAAGTAAATCATTCATTTTGTTTATTATTAGTGTAATGTAACTTATAAAATCACCCTTGAAAAAATGAGGGTTTGAAAAAGATAAGCAGTGTTAAGTTTTGTTTGATCTATTATTTTTGATTTTTATGAGATTTATCTCTAATTAATTGATGTTATCGAAAAGATAAGTTTATTAAATTGTCATTTTGCTTAACTTGGTGATATAAGGTAGTTTCCCATGTTTATCAGACAATATACTTAATGAATATAGCAGAACTTCTTGAGCAAATAGCAGAGAAAGGATGGTGTGTATGGGATGATTTCCTCACACCAGAGGCTGTTCAACAATTGCGCGCTTGTTTTGATGGTAATGCACAACAAGCGCGTATTGGTCGTCATGAGAATCGACTTGCAGAAACAACAATTCGAAGTGATAAAATACGTTGGCTAGAACCTGAAATGGGAATACCCGTTCAGCATTACTTAATGCAAATGGAGTCTATTCAGCGTGCCGTTAACCGAGAGTTTTATTTAGGTCTTTTTGAATACGAAGCACATTTTGCCTGTTATGAGAAAGGCGCTTTTTATAAAAAACACCTCGATGCATTTAAAGAAAATGTCACTCGCCGTTTAACTACCGTGTTGTATCTTAATGAGGCTTGGACAAAAGAAGACGGTGGTGAGTTAGTTATTTATGATTTGGAAGATAAAGAACTGGCAACTGTGGCACCAAAGGGTGGGCGTTTGGTTGTTTTCCTTTCGGAGCAGTTTCCTCATGAAGTCCTTCCTACTAATAAAGAGAGAGTCAGTATTGCTGGTTGGTTTAGAGTAAATGGCGTGCGAGATAACTTTTTAGATATCGCCAGCTAATTAATTGGCAAAATAATTGCTGTTGGAAAATAGCATGGGATTAGGCGCGTTTCTTATATTAAGTAAAAGACTTAATAATAAGAGCGCGCTTTTTCTGTTTTAAGTGATTAGAGATAGTAAGGTTAATATTAACAATAAAAGAGATATGACGAAAAAAGTTGATTTTCTTACTATTAAAAGCACAATAACGCCAAACTTTATGGGGTAAAAATAAAATGAATGAGTTTTCGATTGTTTGTCGTCTTTTAGGTACATTATTTCAACGTGAACCCAATGATCCAATCTTAGCGCCAATTATAAAAATGATTAGTGAAGGGAAACTGAGTCAGCTGTGGCCATTAGAGCAAGATGAACTCTTTAATACGTTAAAAAATAGTGTCAAAGATTTGGCTATTGTTGAAGCTGATTATCAATCTCTTTTTGGTGGTGAAGCACCAACGGTGTCTGTTTATGCCCATGATTATGAAGAGATCAAAGAAGACGATATTCGCCAATTCTTAGTCACAAGAGGGATGCCTGTTGCTGAAAGTGCAACAGACAGTTTTGGCGCTTTATTGCTTGCTGCTTCATGGCTTGAAGATAACTCTGCGGAAGATGAAGTATTAGCACAAATACAATTATTTGATGAATACCTGCTACCTTGGGCTGGAACATTTTTAGGTAAAGTAGAAGCTCATGCAACAAGTGGTTTTTATCGCACATTAGCAGGTATTGCGCGTGGTGCATTATCAGCATTACGCGAAGAACTCTCTGATGATGAAGATAGTGATGAGATAGATGCAGAGTAATATAAATATTTCTTTGTAAAAGTATTTTATTATTCATAAAAAAGGCAAACCATTAGGTTTGCCTTTCTCATTAATCACGATAAATATTTTTAATCAACTCGCGTAACTATTAGAGTTGGATCACAAATTTACCTGGTTTAACTTCAATTCCTTTAGCCAGTTTAAACGCGGCTGCTTCAGCACTGTTTTTTTCTGGATTAAGAACATAAACAGGTTGATTATCAAAGTAAGTTGCGATGGTTGTCTCTAAATAAGGTTTTAATGCTACAACCACTGCATCCATTTTTTCTGGAGAGACTTTGTAACTATCAATAGCCATTGATTTTATGTATATCGCTCCTTTATCAGCTTGATAAGAAGGTTGGCCTGATAACGTAAGCTCAACTTTAGCGTTTGTTTTGCCAAAGAATGAATTAATTGTTAGGTCGGTTGTACCAGAAAGACTAATTTTACCCGGTTCAGTACGACCAATTTGAATGGAAAGATTGCTCAATTTAATATCAGCGGATACAACTTCATCTTCACCAATATGTTTCTGGAGATTTATTTTTTGGCTGATATAGTCATTAATAAGATTTTCACTTACATCAAATTGCTTGAGCTGATCACACCCTGTGACTAAGCTTGTTAATACTAATATAGCTGTTAGAAAAATTACTTTCATAAACACTCCTTGATCATTGATAACTAAGAGTTTACCCGATCTTTAGGGAGTAAGCATGGCTGTTTCTATTTTTTTACGATTAAATTGGCGATGTAATGCATAAAGTGTTATTAAACCTACGGTTCCTAGTAAGAACCAAGGCAATTCAGGCATATCAAATTGATTACCTAAATCATACATCCATCCACCACCGGTATATCCAATTGCACCACCAAATGCTAAGCCTAATCGGCTAAAGCCCATATAACTACCACGAGCGCGAGGATCAGCAAGTGATGCACTTAATGTTTCGCGAGCAGGCTCTGCGGTAATAGTACCAAGATAGAACAGGCCAATAATCAAGAAGATGCTTTGTAATGAATGGATCATACCAACAGGGAACATGCTGATGCTCATTAAAAATAAGCCCGCCATTAAACGTTGTTCTAATTTAAAGCGTTTCTCACTCCAGCGCGCAATAGGATAAAGCAATGTTAAAGAAAGTAGGGCTTCAATAGCATACATCCATTTTACGGCAGTTGGCGTACCCGCAATATCATTGACGATAATAGGAAACATCAACATGACTTGAACGGATAATACAAAATAACCTGTCAGCGTTAAGACATAACTGACAAAGCGTTTATCAAGAAATACGCGTTTTAATCCTTCTTTAATTGGTGTTCGGGTTGTGGATATACGGTAAGCGGGTAATAACCAAGCATTAAATAAGGCGGCGATAACAAAAACACCAGCACCGACCCAGCAGACTAAATGAAAATCATACTGTAATAACCAGCTACCAATGAGTGCACCAATAACGGCACCGGCGCTATCTTGCATTAATAATAAAGAGTAAAAACGACCGCGTTCATAAGGACGGGTTAATTTGATAACTAGCGCTGTGCGAGGTGGATCAAATAAAGTCCCACCTAATGCAGATAAAATGCAAGATAACCAAAGTATCCAAGGTTGATCTGCCATTGCCATTAAAGCAAAACCTGAAGCTCGTAATAACATGCCTGTTATTATCATTGGTTTTGCACCAAAACGGTCTGCAATAGCACCACCAAAAATACCAAGGCCTTGTTGTACTAATTGTCTAAGCCCTAAAGCAAAGCCGACAATAACACCAGCCCAACCTAATTGTTCGACGAAACGAATAGAAATAAGCGGAAAAACGACGAAAAAACCTAAGACAACTAACATATTGTCAACGAGGAGAAAGTATTTACCCAAAGTACGGGCTTGTGTTACCAGCGCCATTACTCACCATCAATAAGCAAATAATTTAAATAAAATAAGGGGGGAATGAAATAATTTATTTCTTCGACTATTCTGTCTCTAAATGTACATAATTCCTAGTAAATTAAAGATGATATTTTTTTATTAAGGTTAGTGGCAGAATAAGAAGAGTTGCTTCAGAATTAGGCTTATTTATATCAAAGGATAATGAGATCGTAATGTTTGGTTATCGTGGCGGAATTCCTAAAATTCGTTTTGAAACACAAAGAATGGTAATTCGTTTAGCATATGAGAGAGATGCTGAAAGACTGGCCGATTATTATACATTAAATCGTCGCTTTTTAATTCCGTGGGAACCCGTAAGAGATAAAACACATTACCTACCCTCTGGTTGGGAACACCGCTTACAATATATGAACGAACTGCACCGACAAGAAAGTGCTTTTCATTTTCTGCTATTAACACAAAATGAAGATGAAATTATTGGTGTTGCTAATTACAGCAATGTTATGCGCGGCGCTTTTAATGCTTGTTTTCTAGGGTATTCAGTGGGTGAAAAATGGCAAGGTCAGGGCTATATGTCGGAAGCCTTAACGGAAACACTTCGTTATATGCAACGACAGCAAGGGATGCATCGTATTATGGCGAATTATATGCCTCATAATTTACGCAGTGGAAACCTATTAGCTAAACATGGTTTTGAACGGGAAGGGTACGCCAAAAACTATCTACAAATTAATCAAGAGTGGCGAGATCACGTACTAACTGCATTAACAACGCGAACTTATTTTAAACGTTAATATTGGTCATCATGGAAGAAAAGCACTGTTTATAATTATATTAAAAATGCCTTATGTCAGTGCTTTTAGCCACTCTTTAATGATAATAGAGATATTTAATAGGTCATTAAGTCGGTTTTTTTCAACATATAGTACCAATGTTGAATATGGAAAATAGACTGTGTTAAGCGTGATGATTCCTCTTTTTCAATATAAAACCCATTCTTTTGATACAAATAAAGTGCACCTTCATGATGAATATCGACATAAAGTGATAAAAACGCTTTTCTCAGAACATCTTTACTATATTGGGTTATCCAATCAAGTATAGCGTAAGCAATACCATGTCCTTGATATGATGATAAAACGGCAATATGAGCCAAATAAGCCTCATTTTCATTTGGTATATAATCAAATAAAGAAAAGAAAATCTTTTGCTTAATATAATGAGCGATACCAAAACGCCAATGATCCAAGAAAGGTGTTTTAATAAAGGGATTTGAAATAAAGTCGTTTTCTTTTATCACCACACAAAATGTTGCAATTATCTTTCCATCATCAATGACAACAAATTGTTGGCTATTTTTTTTACATGCTAATGAATTCCAAATAGCCTCTAATTGCCGACGTTGGTTAGGATTAGTGCTATCAATATTAAATGCGTTCAATTTAAAACGAAATGCTTGTGCAAATAATTGAATAATTTCAGGAGTATCTGAAGGTTCTGCAACACGAAGCTGATAGTGTTCATTAAGTAATTGCATGATATCGTTACTCTGCAATAATAGGGTTAACTTTTTAGACTGTTTAGTCTAGTTGATTGTAGACTAATCAGTCTAATTTATTTTGTCCAGAGATTTTTAATGTTATGAACAAGACTGTTACTGAAAAACAAAAAGCGAAAATGAAGCATATTATTGATGCTGCAATACGTTGCTTTGCTGTAAAAGGTTTTCACTCCACATCAACAGCAGAAATCTGTCATGAAGCAGGTATGAGCCCTGGGAATGTATTTCATTACTTTCCGAATAAGAATTCGATTATTGAGGCGATTGCATTAGAAGATGCACAACTGTTTGACGATATCTTTTGTCGCTATGAAGCCGAAGAAGAGTGTATTCAAGCAATCATCGATTTAATGAAGGAAATTATAGCGCTTTATAATCACCCCGAATATGCGCGCATTAGTATTGAAATTTTTGCTGAAGCATCGCGTAATGCGAGCATTCACGAGATTTTTATTGAAAATGAAAGAAACAACAAACAGCGTTTGATTGCGATGCTGAAAAACGGTATTAAAAAAGGGCAGATAGACTCAACACTTGAGCCAGAGAAAATTGCAACATGGCTGTTAGTCATCGCAGATGGCTCTATGGGAAGAAATATTATCGATCCTGAATTTAATGAGGGTGAGGATCACGTTATGTTGGAATCGATGTTGAGAAAAATGCTGACAAAGCCATAAATAGCTATTTTTTAATCGCTTGGATTAGTCGAAGATAAGCAGAGTCAGCATATTCTTAGCTAATTGAAGATTGATTTTTCGATGTTAGAGACGGAGTATAGTCCCTTTCTTTTTATTCCATTCAACAAAAATTAGAATGACTTTATGAATTTACTTAAATCACTTGCTGCGGTGAGTTCTATGACCTTATTTTCACGGGTACTGGGATTTATTCGTGATGCAATTATTGCGCGTATTTTTGGCGCAGGTATGGCAACAGATGCCTTTTTTGTTGCTTTTAAATTGCCAAACTTATTGCGGCGTATTTTTGCAGAAGGGGCATTTTCTCAAGCATTTGTTCCAATCTTGGCAGAATATAAAAATCAGCAAGGTGAGGAGGCAACGCGTACCTTTATTGCTTACGTTTCGGGTATGCTGACGCTTATTTTAGCCGTGGTCACCGTGATTGGTATTATTGCTGCGCCTTGGGTGATTTATGTTACAGCACCGGGTTTTAGTAGTTCACCTGATAAATTTCAATTAACGACCGATCTATTACGGATCACCTTTCCTTATATTTTTCTTATTTCACTGGCTTCATTGACCGGCTCTATTTTAAATACTTGGAATCGTTTTTCAGTACCCGCTTTTGCACCAACGCTACTCAATGTCAGCATGATCTTTTTCGCTTTAGTGGTCGCACCTTATTGTAATCCTCCTATTATGGCATTGGCGTGGGCGGTTGTTGCTGGGGGAATATTACAACTGGGTTATCAATTACCGCATTTGAAAAAAATCGGTATGCTTGTTTTGCCACGTATTTCATTTAAAAATAGCGGTGTTTGGCGCGTGATGAAACTGATGGGACCTGCTATTTTAGGGGTTTCGGTTAGCCAAATATCGTTAATTATCAATACTATTTTTGCTTCCTTCTTAGTCTCTGGTTCAGTTTCTTGGATGTATTACGCAGATCGTTTGATGGAACTACCGACAGGGGTATTAGGCGTTGCATTAGGTACAATCTTACTTCCTTCATTATCTAAGAGTTTTGCCAGTGGTAATACTGAAGAATATAGAAAATTAATGGATTGGGGATTAAGACTGTGCTTCTTATTAGCACTGCCTTGTACTATTGGTTTAGCGATATTATCTGGGCCTTTAACAGCGTCTTTATTCCAGTATGGTAATTTCAATGCTCATGATGCACTAATGACACAACAAGCGCTAATCGCTTACTGTGTTGGGTTAATGGGACTGATTATCATAAAAATCTTAGCACCAGGGTTTTATTCTCGTCAGGATATTAAAACACCAGTAAAAATTGCGATTGCGACATTAATTCTCACACAATTAATGAACCTTGCATTCATTGGTAGCTTGAAACATGTGGGGCTTGCACTTTCAATAGGTATTGCGGCTTGTTTTAATGCCTCTATGTTGTTTTGGCAGATCCGTAAGAAAAATATCTATCAGCCTTTGGCTGGCTGGCCAGTGTTCTTATTAAAACTTGTTATTGCGCTTGCCGTAATGGGGGCAGTATTAGTTGGAATGTTGTGGATCATGCCAAGTTGGGATACTGGCAATATGCTAATGCGCATCTTACGCTTGTTGTTAGTTGTAGTAGCTGGAGCAGGAAGTTATTTTGTTGCGCTGTATGCACTAGGGTTTAGACCTCGCCATTTCTCACTACGTGCTTTATAACTGATAACATGGACTCCTCGTTTTTGTATAAAAGCGAGGAGTTGCAAAATTAACAATATTTTTTTCAATGTAATTCTCTTCATTTAGATCCTTTCTCTATTTTTAGACTATTTATAATGTTATATAGATCACACTTCTCGCATTTAGTTACGCGGATCTGGCTACCCTTAAAAAGAAAAAATAGTGAGAAAAAAAGCAAAAATCTTTTTTCTCACTATTTTTTTATTAAATTTTTTTTCCAATTTCTAAATGATTTATACAGTTTTTCGGCATCTGAAAGTGTTTTTTAATCGTTATTGATAAGTTTATCTAAACATTAATCATATCGAATATCTTTAGACAATTTGTTTATTAGCAGTGGGATTCTACATAAAGTAAAAAAATAGACACTATATTCTAAGCACTTACGGTTTGACGAATTATCTTTTTTTAGATAAACTCTCTTATGTCGTATAGGTTTAAAAATTGACACATCTGTTAAATATTTCTTACTTAATGATGAGATATTGCAAATATTTCAAAATATTGCAGTATATTTTAAAACATTTAATTTTTTTGATTTAAGACATATTATTATTTCTTTATTCAGGTAGATTAACCGTGACTGTAAAGTTATTTGCTTGTTATCGTTCAGTACTACTGAAAGTGATCATATCTATTTTGTCTGCGCTTCAAATAGGTAACACGATTGCTGGGGATAAGCAGTAAACAATAAGTCGCGTGAATAATGAAATTAATGCTAAATCTATTATTAGTAGATAATTAGATTACTGAAAATTCAGTATGGTACACTAATTATTATTTTCATTTATCCGCCGTTGTTTTCTGTTTTTCCCTCTCTTTTCTAGTCCTTCTCAATATCTCTTATTTTTTTATTAATAGCTCAATAACTCAAATATTTCTCTATTTATTCGTTATACTCAAAGTAGTTATAAATCATTAGGTATTTCTAGTTTAAAGACCACTAAATAATCACTGCGTGATTTTTGGTAAAAATAAAAATAAGAGTGTCAAGGAGCTACTATGAAAAAAGCAATTATCATTTCTGTATCACTAGCTACGTTATTTCTTGCAGGTTGTACTGCTGACGGAAAAATTAATACCTCAAGACTCACTCCAGTTAACTGTATTGGCGTATTCGACAAAACTAATGAGAAGCTTGCTTTCACCGCTAAAGACGTCAATGACCGCTTATACAGCCCTAGTAAGCCAATAGACAGTGTCGATGGTTGGATTGAGGTAAAAGATATTAGAGGGCTATTGTGTCAGGATGTTATAACTGCTAACGAAGATTAATGATTAAATAGCATTGGAAGTTTTATTAAACCATTGTTTGTCGTGTTTTTAGCTATCTTGAATTAAAATTTAACGCATAATAAAAAACCGATGGTTAATACCATCGGTTTTTTTATCACTACTATTTGAAAATAGAGATGAATTACATTCTATCTACTGTTTCAATACCTAAAGTATCCAAACCTTGTTTTAAGGTTCTTGCGGTTAAACGAGCTAGTTTTAGACGACTTTGGCGAGTGTTTTCATCTTCAGCAGATAAGATAGGGCAGTTTTCATAAAAGCCAGAGAAAGCTTGTGCCAGATCGTAAAGATAAGCACACATAACGTGAGGCGTTCCTTCACGAGAAACTTGCATAATCGTCTCATCAAACTGGACTAAACGTAATGCAAGCTGTCTTTCATGGGATTGGGTTAGTGCGATAGGTTGCGTTAACGCATTTTCATCAATTTCTGCACGTTTGAAGATTGAAGCAACACGAGTATAAGCATATTGCATATACGGTGCTGTGTTACCTTCAAAACTTAACATCAGATCCCAATCAAAGATGTAATCTGTGGTACGGTTTTTAGATAAATCAGCGTATTTAACAGCACCAATACCCACAACGCGAGCAACATTATTTAATTCGTCTTTATCCATATCTGGATTTTTTTCAGCGATTAATGCGCGGGCTCTTTCTTGAGCTTCGTCCAGCAAGTCGGTTAAACGAATAGTGCCGCCAGAACGAGTTTTAAACGGACGACCATCTTTACCTAACATCATACCGAACATATGGTGTTCGAGTGACATTGAATCAGGGATGTAGCCTGCTTTACGAACGATTGTCCAAGCTTGCATTAAATGCTGGTGCTGACGAGAGTCGATATAATAAAGCACACGGTCAGCATGTAATGTTTCGTGACGGTATTTTGCACAAGCAATATCTGTCGTTGTATATAGGTAGCCACCGTCTTTTTTCTGAACGATAACACCCATAGGTTCGCCTTCCTTGTTTTTATATTCGTCAAGGAAAACAACCGTTGCGCCTTCACTTTCTACTGCAAGACCTTTTGCTTTTAAATCGGCAACAATACCTGCCAACATTGGGTTATAAAGACTTTCACCCATAATGTCGTCTTCGGTTAATGTGACGTTAAGACGTTGATAAGTCACTTGGTTTTGTTGCATGGTGATATCAACTAATTTACGCCACATTGTACGGCAGTATTCATCACCACTTTGTAATTTCACTACGTAATTACGGGCACGCTCTGCGAATACTTCATCTTCATCATAGTGTTTTTTCGCTTCACGATAGAACTCTTCGAGATCAGATAACGCCATATCAGCGGCATTTTCATTCTGTTTTTTCTCTAAATACGCAATCAACATACCAAATTGCGTACCCCAATCACCAAGGTGATTAGCACGAATAACATTATGACCTAAGAAAGATAAAGTACGCGCACTTGCATCACCAATAATGGTTGAGCGTAAGTGACCAACGTGCATCTGTTTTGCAACGTTCGGAGATGAATAGTCGATAACAATAGTTTGAGGTTCGACGGGTGTTACGTTTAGATGTTCATCTGCTAATGCGTCTTCAGCTTGCTTTGCAACCCATTGTGGAGATAAAAAGATATTGATGAAACCTGGGCCTGCGATTTCAACTTTATCTGCAACATCTGTAATATCGAGCTTTTCTAGGATCTTTTCTGCGAGTTGTCGGGGTGGGATCCCCATTTTTTTTGCAGCTCCCATGACACCATTTGCCTGATAGTCACCAAATTGTACTTTGGCTGACTGACGGACAAGAGGTTCGCTATCAGCGGGTGCGCCAGCAGCACACATTGCCACACTGATTTTTTCTGAAAGAAAAGCCTGAATATTCACCGGGTTACCTTAAATTATTGAGAAAATAAAACCTGACGACAAAAGTCTGACAGGTTTCTTATAAAGAATTAGGATTAACCTTGAATTTATAACATATTCCGGCTAGAACATGCTACCATCTAGGCCTTATCTTTAAGGTTTTTTCTCTGTTTTTTCATTAAGGTTATTCAAAATGGTGTTATTTTCTTCAATTCCTCAATTAAATGATTTAACTCACGAGCTTTCTTTGTTTGAAGAAAATATGACACTATTTGTCAATAGTTTGGGCATAGATTTATCCATCTATCACACTGATCACGTATCGTTACGTTGTCACGATTTAGCATTAGCGGAGCAGTGGCGAACAGGATTAAGCCAGTGTGGAAAGTGTATTTCTGATAATGTGATTAATGGGCGCCCAATATATCTATTTCAATTAGAAATACCGCTAACTATTCTAAATCAATCTGTTTCGATTGTTGAATTGCCTTTCCCCACAAATAAAAAATATGAATACCAAGGTTGGGAGCATATTGAGCAAGTGATCTCCGTTGAACCCGCTTTTTTAGTGGATAAAGTGATGTCTTTTTTACCCGAAACGTTACCTGAGAGTGTTAGCTTAAAAATCAGCGAACCTAAAGGTGAGAAAGAACGTTTACCCAATCCAACGGTGGCTATTTCTAATGGAAAAGTCACCGTGAAGTATCATCCTTATTCGTTACTTGAAATCGTTGAAAGTGAGTGTTGTTCGACACTTTCAGAAAATAGTTTGCTTGTGTCAGCACAAAATTCTGATGGCAGAATTGAATGAATTACAAGATTCGACAACTATTGTTAGTAATCGCTAAGAAATGATATTTATTTTCTGATTACTTTCTTTATTAAGGATGGAGAGGGATGATATGGCTACATTGGAGATTTGTTGTTTTGGCGCTGAATGTGCGTTGGTAGCAGAACGAGCAGGCGCAGACAGAATAGAGCTGTGCACGAGTCCAGCAGAAGGTGGTATTACACCAAGCTTTGGAATGCTACGACAAGTCAGGGATCTGGTTCGTATTCCCGTTCATCCTATCGTTCGCCCGCGTGGTGGTGATTTTTGTTATACACAAGCTGATTTTTCAGCAATGAAAAATGATATTAGTTTGATCCGTGATATGGGATTTTCAGGTGCCGTTGTTGGTCTTTTAAATGAAGAAGGGCATATTGATTTGCCTAAAATGGAAATTTTAATGGAGCTTGCAGGTCCATTAGCCATTACTTTTCATCGTGCTTTTGATATGTGCATTAATCCATTATTAGCGCTAGAACAACTGACTCAGCTAGGTGTTGCTCGTATTTTAACCTCAGGACAGCAGGCGAATGCAGAATTAGGTTTGCCATTATTACGCACGTTAAATGAAAAAACACAAGGCCCTATAATTATGGCGGGCGCTGGTGTAAGACTCAGCAATATCCAAAAATTCCTAGATGCAGGATTGAAAGAAATTCATAGCTCAGCAGGAAAAGTGGCACCTTCAACCATGATTTATCGAAAAGCGGGGGTAACTATGAGCTCTGACAGTGAGGTTGATGAGTTTACGCATTACTGTGTGGATGAAGATACAGTTGAAGCGATGAAAGATATTATGAGTATTTATGCGCCATTAGCATCTTGATTGATACGGATTAAATATTTTAAAACTGCGCCTTTTATGGCGCAGTTTTTTTATATAAGTTCGCCTAATAACAGCGTATGTGTAATACCACAGCGTTCAACAAAGGCTTCATCATGCGAAACCAGTAACAATGTGCCTTGATATTCAACAAGTAGATTTTCCAATAGTTGTTTGGATTCGATATCAAGGTGATTATCTGGCTCATCAAGTAATAATACTGCTGGTGGTTTTGGGCTGTGTGTTAAAGCCAATAACGTTGCTTTTAATTGCTCGCCACCACTGAGTTTTTCAAGTGGTAGTAAAGATTTATCACCTCTAATTCTCAACATTCCAAGACGAGTTCGCCATTGCTCGACAGAAATCGCGGGTTGATATTGGTGTAGTGCTTGTGCAACTGGCAATGTTTTATCAAGTAAAGCAAGATGTTGGTCAAGGTAACAATAGTCTTTGTTGAGACGAAACTCACCAGAAAGCGGTACAAATTGTTCGATCAAGCATTTTAGTAATGTTGATTTTCCACAGCCATTTTTACCTTTAATATGCCAATGCTCATTGCCGTAAGCTGAAAATGAAATAGGGTGCTGATAACCATATGGAAGTTGAAGATTATTAACAAATACATTTAAACGATGGCCATCACTTTGATAATTCAATACCATTTTTTGCTGATGAACATGTGCTTTTTCCTCATCGATACCTTGCTTTTGAGATTGCATATCATCAATTACGCGTTGATGTCGTTTTGCTACGGCAGATTGGCGTTGTTCTGCTCTGTTTTTTTGCATATCCAGTAAAAGTAGGCACTGAGAGCCACTTTGCCTAATTGATTCGCCTTGTCGTTTCCGTTGTGCTGCTTTTTGCAATGTTGCTTGTTGCTGGCGTTTCTCATTTTTAATTTGGCTGTTTAGTCGATCACTTGCGGCTTCCAATGATGTTATTTCCGCACTTTTTTGTGCCTCATATAACGTATAATTTCCACCATATTCTAATAAGCCTTTCTCACTTAACTCAAGAATGGTATCAGCATACGAAAGCAGGTTTCGATTGTGGCTAACAATAAGAGAGCCAGCTTTGTGCTGAGCTAATTGTTTTATTAGCCATTGTTGTCCTTGATAATCAAGATGGTTATCTGGCTCATCTAACAGTAGAAAGCTCTCTTCACATAAAAAAGCGCGACAAAGTGCTAAACGTGTTTGTTCTCCACCACTTAGATGCGCAATAGGGGTATCTAATGCGACGGGAAGTTGTGCTGAATCTAATAAATTCTGCCACATGACAGGGAGTTGCCATTTGCCATCGAGTAACTCAATATCTTCTAATGTGGCAATACCGTCATCAACGCGTTGGAATGCTTGATAAATTTCATGAATATCTAACGCTTGAGCAAGTGTATCACCCTGTAATCGCGTTAATTGTTCAACGTGAACAAAAGGCATATTCCAATTAATTTGACCCGAAGTCGGTAATATTTTTTGTGCTAATAATCTTAATAGTACAGACTTTCCTTTACCGTTATGGCCAATTAATGCATTTTGCTGACAAGTCAGTGAGCGAGTTAATGGTGGAAAAAGAGCTTGTTGATTAAATTCGACAGTAAGTTGTGAAAAATGACAGGCTATTGTCATCATCGACCTCCTAAGAGAAATAGGTGGCAGACAGCCGAGATCTTTTTTCTAGATGCGACGAAATAAATTATTGTCTGCCAGTAACAGAAAATGAATACCTAAAAGGTATTTGAAATAATTTTCTGGCAGAATTTAGTTCATCGTAGGGAAGTGCCTTCTTAAAAAGAGAAATAATTGGAGTGATAACGCGCGTATTTAAACATGAATAAAGATAAACAACAAGCGCCGAATAAGGTTATCTTTGTGTGGTTCTTATTTTATGTGCTTTTATTCTAAACATTATACGTTTATAAATCGATGATATATTAATATAGGCAATGCAAGCTAAAGGAATACCGTAGAATAATGTGCCGTAAGCCATACCAATATGTGGAACATTAAAATAATCGCTGTGCTGTGGAATTAAATAGAGATAGTTAATTTCATTTAAATATTGGGGCGTTAATCCACCGTAAGGGACTAGAAACTTAAAAATCATGACAGAAAAAAGGCACAGCATAAAATTTAAAACTAATAGTGCAGAATAGAATAAATTCTTTCCCATTTCTTCTCTAGTTTTCACTTGATAACCACTGATAATTCGATTAGCAACAATTACAGCATAAAGCCAAATAATCAGGTTTTCATCACCCATAATCATACTATTGATAATAAGAGCAAATATCCCATAAAAAGGAATAAGAGCAAAAACAAGCTTAGTACGAGCAAATGCAGCCATAAAAACACCTGAATGCACGAGAATAAATTCAAATAAAAATAAAACGGTTAGATTATAAATTGTTTGAACTGAGAAATGTTCAGGAAACCACCAAACGGTAATAATAAAAGCGATATATAAAAGTTGTGTGGCATAGTCAAATAATGAAAAAAAGAGTTGTACCCCTTGTTGTAATGGAGTTAGTGGAGGGCGTTTTGCTGATGTGGTTTCTATAAAGGACGAAAAAATAGGATCATCATATTGCTGACGCTTATTTTTTTGCAAAAGAGCGTGTTGTTTTTTTTGTGTTATTTCCTTTTGGGTAGCAACTTTGCTCTTTGGTGTCTTTGCCATAATTTTCTTTAATCATTTATCTGCAAATAAGGGGCGTATAAAGTGTCTTTAATAAAAAACAAGATGAATATTATGAAAGAAAGGGATATTTAATAACTTGATACCCCTTTAAATTTAGATAAAAAATTAAGGCTTAGTGGCAATTAATATGGCACGTTTTGGTGCGGGATAACCTTCAACAGTTTTTGTTTTATCATCAGCATCTAAAAAAGCATCTAATGAATCTGTTACCATCCAATCTGTTTTACGTTGCTCATCAAGTGATGTCGTATTTTCATCAACAATACGCACATCTTTAAAACCACATTTTTCTAGCCAAACCTTTAGCATTTTTGCAGATGGAATAAAGTACACGTTACGCATTTGTGCATAACGCTCACCAGGGATCAGGCATTGAAATTCATCACCATCAACAACAAGGCTTTCTAACACTAATTCGCCACCAGAAACTAATTGGTTTTTTAATTGCCATAAATGATCAAGTGGTGAACGGCGATGATAAAGTACACCCATTGAGAATACAGTATCGAAGGCATTTAATTCTGGCATTTGCTCAATACCAACAGGAATTAAATGTGCGCGTTGGTCATTACCTAATAATTTTCTGACAGCTTCAAATTGGCATAAGAAAAGTTGAGTAGGATCGATCCCTACAACAAATTCTGCGCCTTCACCTAACATCCGCCACATATGATAGCCACTGCCACAACCCACATCTAATACTAAACGGCCTTCAAGCGGTGAAAGATGGGGTAAAACACGATCCCATTTCCAATCAGAGCGCCATTCTGTATCGATATTGACGCCATAAAGTGAAAATGGACCTTTACGCCACGGCATTAAATTTTTTAAAACGTTACTTAATCCTAGTTGCTCGCCAGCACTTAATGCTGGAGTGTGTTGAGCAATCACACCATTTTTCAAATCAATCTCAGTAGGCGTAATTTCTGGCAAACCATCGAGCATTCTTTCCCAAGAAGAAAAGTGACCGTGTAACGCATTTGAACGCCATTCTGATAATTGAGCCGGTAATGTATCTAACCAATGAAATAAGCGCTCATCTTGCGCAATAAGTTGATAAAACGAGCCAAAATTAATCATTAATTATTGCCTTTAATCGCTAAAAGAGAGCCGAAATTAAAACATTGGAACCAAACTTCTGTATGTGGAAAACCTGCATTATGTAAGCGAGCTTTATGCGTTTCAACAGAATCGGTCAGCATAACATTTTCTAACATGCTACGTTTTTGGCTAATTTCTAATTCGCTGTAACCGTTAGCACGTTTGAAATCATGGTGCATATTAAACAACAACTCACCAATTTCTTTATCTTCAAAACTGAATTTTTCAGAAAGCACTAACACGCCACCGGGATTAAGACCTTGGTAAATTCGGTTTAATAATATTTGGCGATCGTTCGGCGCTAAGAATTGTAAGGTGAAATTAAGCACTACCATTGAGGCATTATTAATTTCGATATCAAGAATATCACCTTCAATAATATCAACGGGTGTATCTGCTTTATAGGCATCAATATGGCGCTGACAGCGTTCTACCATGGCAGGTGAATTATCAACACCAATAATTTTACAGCCAGCAGCATCAATATTACGACGCATGGAAAGGGTTGCTGCACCTAAAGAACAGCCTAAATCATAGACTTGGCTATTGGGCGTAACAAAGCGACCTGCAAGCATACCAATCATGGAGATGATATTAGAATAACCTGGTACTGAGCGTTTTATCATATCAGGAAACACTTCAGCGACTTTTTCATCAAAGCGCCAGTCACCAAGGTTAGCAATAGGTGTCGCAAATAAGCTGTCTTGTTGTGATGATTTTGAATTCGACATAACTAAAATAGGTTTAAGGAATAAAAGAAGCAAGCATTCTACCAGAAGCGACGGTGCTCACAAAGTTGCATTATTTAGAAAGAAATTGGAAAAAATAAATAAACCTTTTTGATACCTTGCCGTTATTAGACACAACAGCAAGGATGTCGGTTTTGATCATGGATGATCATGTTATTCCCGCGAGGACTTAGTAATAAAAGGAAAAGATTTGTATCCAAGGAAGGAAATAAATATTAGCAATGATCATCAATACCATCGATAAATAAGTGGCTGCCATACCTGAACGGCGCCAGCGAAGTTCACGGTGTTTTAATCCATAAGAGTGTAAAAAGCGACCTGCGATTAAAATTGAGCCACAGATGTGCACCATCCAAACAAAAGCACCATTCATTTCCATGACCAGTAATAAGATCATGGAAATCGGAATATATTCTACCGCATTGCCGTGAACACGGATGGCTGTTTGTAATTCATAAAAGCCACCATCGCCATAAGCAACCCGATATTGTGTTCTGAGTTTTACGACATTGAGGGACAATTTAATCAATAATAGTGCGCCCAGTACGATGTAAAGCGAGCTAACCATCTTTTCTCCATTGCCAAAGCCAAAAAACGGCGAATTTAATGATAAACCTCAAAGCGACTTCTGTCGCTATAAATAATTATTATTAATTAATTGTTTGGGGATTAGCAAATCCTTGAAAAGATGTATCATATAAACTAGGTCTATACTCTTATCTCCAGGAAGAATTTTCGTTATAATGTCTGCCTTTTTTTTTGACACTACTCGAAAAAGACTATTGCCAAAATTTCCGCAGCAGAAAGCACAACAAGCTGAGTAAAAGGATATTGTATGCGTACTAATTATTGTGGGCAGTTGAATAGCGCCCATGTGGGCCAAAAAGTGACTCTTTGTGGTTGGGTTAACCGTCGCCGTGACTTAGGTGGACTTATCTTTATTGATATGCGAGATCGCGAAGGTATTGTTCAAGTCTTCTTTGACCCAGAGCAGAAAGAGGCATTTTCTCAGGCTTCAGAACTGCGTAATGAATTTTGTATTCAAGTCACAGGAACAGTACGCGCTCGTCCTGATAGCCAAGTTAATAAAAATATGGCAACAGGTGAAATTGAGTTAGCGGCAGAATCTCTGTCTATTTTTAACCGTTCAGAGCCATTACCGTTAGATAGCAATCAAACAAATACCGAAGAGCGTCGTTTAACATATCGTTATTTAGACCTGCGTCGCCCTGAAATGTCAGATCGCTTAAAAACCCGTGCTAAAATCACAAGCTTTGTTCGCCGTTTTATGGATGGTGAAGGTTTCCTTGATGTTGAAACCCCTATGCTGACTAAAGCGACACCAGAAGGTGCGCGTGACTATTTAGTACCAAGTCGTGTACATAAAGGTAAATTCTACGCATTACCTCAATCACCACAGCTTTTTAAACAGCTGTTAATGATGTCTGGCTTTGATCGTTACTATCAAATCGTAAAATGCTTCCGCGATGAAGACTTACGTGCTGACCGTCAGCCTGAATTTACCCAGATCGATGTTGAAACCTCTTTCATGAGTGCAGATCAAGTGCGCGAAGTGATGGAGCGTATGATCCATGCATTATGGTTAGATATTCTTAATGTCGATTTAGGTGCGTTCCCAGTAATGACTTTTGCTGAAGCAATGCGTCGTTATGGTTCAGACAAACCAGATTTACGTAACCCAATGGAACTTAAAGACATCGCTGATTTAGTCAAAGATGTTGAGTTTAGCGTATTTGCACAAGCTGCCAACGATGAAAAATGCCGTGTTATCGCATTGCGTGTACCGGGTGGTGCAGCATTAACCCGTAAAAATATTGACGAATATACACAGTTTGTTGGTATTTACGGCGCTAAAGGTCTTGCGTGGATGAAAGTCAACGAAAGCGCGAAAGGCATTGAAGGTGTACAAAGCCCTATCGCTAAATTCCTGACTAACGATGTTGTTAACGCTATTTTGGAAACAACTGGCGCAACAGATGGCGATTTAATCTTCTTTGGTGCGGGTCGTAAAGGCACAATGAGTGATGCGATGGGCGCTCTGCGTCTAAAAGTCGGTCGTGATCTTGAACTGACTGATTTAAATGCATGGAAACCATTGTGGGTCATCGACTTCCCAATGTTTGAAGAAGATGAAGAAACTGGTAGCTTAAGTGCGATGCACCATCCATTTACTTCACCAAAAGACTTATCACCAGCTGAATTGACTGCACATCCGGTAGGTGCTGTGGCAAATGCTTATGATATGGTGATTAATGGTTATGAAGTGGGTGGCGGTTCAGTGCGTATTCACCGTAATGAAATGCAGCAAGCGGTATTTAGCATTTTAGGTATTACACCGAATGAGCAACAAGAGAAATTTGGTTTCTTATTAGATGCACTTAAATTTGGTACTCCACCACATGCAGGTTTAGCATTTGGTTTAGACCGTTTAGTGATGTTGTTGACAGGTACTGATAACATCCGTGATGTTATTGCTTTCCCTAAAACAACAGCCGCTGCGTGTTTAATGACTAATGCACCAAGCTTTGCTAATGAAGATTCTTTAAAAGAGTTAGCGATTGCAGTCACTCAAAAAGAAGTTAGCGAAGATAAAGAGTAAATGATGAAATATAAGCGCCCGATATCCGTTTTAGTTGTTATTTATGCAAAAAAGACCAAACGGGTGCTTATGCTAAAGCGTCGAGATGATCCTGATTTCTGGCAATCTGTGACTGGCAGTTTAGAAGAGGGTGAAACGCCTTTTCAAACAGCGTTGCGCGAAGTGCAAGAAGAAGTTGGAATTGATATCATAAAAGAAAATCTTGAGCTGGTGGATTGCCATCGCTCAATTCTTTTTGAAATTTTTGCACATTTTCGGCATCGTTATGCACCAGATGTTACTCATTGTCAGGAACATTGGTTTACGTTAGCACTGCCCGCAGAGCGAGATATTGTGCTAACTGAGCATTCGCAATACCAATGGTTAGACGCGTCACTGGCGGCAAAATTAACAAAATCCGCCAGTAATCAGCAAGCGATTGAAGAATTTGTTATTTAATGATTAGACCACGTTTGGAGATATTTCATGGCAGGTCATAGTAAATGGGCCAATACAAAACACCGTAAAGCAGCGCAAGATGCGAAACGCGGTAAAATTTTCACTAAAATCATCCGTGAACTAGTTACAGCAGCACGTTTAGGTGGTGGTGATCCTGCAACTAACCCGCGTTTACGTGCGGCAGTTGATAAAGCATTATCGAACAACATGACTCGTGACACCTTAAATCGTGCAATTGCACGAGGTGTGGGTAATGATGAAAACGATAATATGGAAACCATCATTTATGAAGGCTATGGCCCAGCAGGTACTGCTGTGATGGTTGAATGCTTAAGTGATAATCGTAACCGTACTGTTTCCGATGTTCGCCATGCATTTACCAAAACAGGTGGTAACTTAGGAACTGATGGTTCTGTATCTTATCTGTTTACCAAAAAAGGTGTAATTTCATACGCACCAGGTGTTGATGAAGATGCCGTTATGGAAGCTGCGTTAGAAGCAGGTGCTGACGACGTTGAAACCTTTGATGATGGCGCTATTGATGTTTACACTACACCAGAATCTTTTGGTGAAGTAAAAGATGCAATGGATGCAGCAGGTTTTGTTGCTGAATCAGCAGAAGTTTCAATGATCCCATCGACTAAAGCTGAATTAGATATTGAAACAGCACCAAAATTAATGCGTCTTATCGATATGTTAGAAGACAGTGATGACGTGCAAGAAGTATATCACAACGGTGATATCTCAGACGAAGTTGCAAAACAACTGGAAGATATCCTGTAATCGTTCTAACGATTATCGAAAATAACGGTGTTTAACGCTGTTATTAAAAGTGCGAAGAGAAGAGCAGAGCAGATTTTTTTGCTCTTTTCTCTCGCCATCGACCATATCGGCAACAGGAATTGATATGGCTATCATTCTAGGTATAGACCCCGGTTCGCGTGTTACAGGCTATGGCGTAATTCGACAGCAAGGGCGTCAACTTATCTATTTGGGAAGCGGTTGTATTCGTACACAAGTTCCCGATCTCCCCAATCGACTTAAGCGCATTTATGCTGGTGTTAGCGAAATTATTACTCAGTTTTCGCCGGATGTGTTTGCCGTTGAACAAGTGTTTATGGCTAAAAATGCTGACTCCGCATTAAAACTGGGGCAAGCGCGAGGTGTAGCGATACTCGCAGCCGTAAACAATGATTTACCTGTTTTTGAATATGCGGCTCGCCAAGTTAAACAAACCGTTGTGGGTACGGGTGCCGCTGAAAAAAGCCAAGTACAACATATGGTGCGCTCAATACTAAAACTATCTGCGGCACCACAATCAGATGCTGCTGATGCTTTGGCGATTGCTATCACGCATTGTCATTTTAACCAAAATTTATTACGTGTGGGTGATCCTCGATTAGTGTTAACACGAGGTCGGTTAAGATAAGTTGTTATCTTGGTAAATGTCTTTGGTTTTTTACAGGCTGGATATACGTCCAGCTTTTTTTATGTTATAAACTTGACGTAATTATATTTGCGGAGGCGTTAGGGTGATAGGTCGTATCAGAGGAATTATTCTTGAAAAACAGCCACCAGTGGTGCTGATCGAGGCAGGTAATGGTGTGGGTTATGAAATCAATATGCCAATGACCTGTTTTTATGAATTGCCTGATATTGGTCAAGAAGCCATTATCTACACGCAATTTATCGTACGTGAAGATGCTCAATTACTTTATGGTTTTAACCAAAAACAAGAGCGCGCACTCTTTCGTGAATTAATTAAAGTGAATGGTGTAGGGCCTAAACTCGCATTAGCCATTCTATCTGGCATGTCTGCTCGCCAATTTGTAACCGCGATTGAAAATGAATCTATCACTTCACTAGTGAAATTACCGGGTGTAGGTAAGAAAACAGCTGAGCGTTTAGTTGTTGAAATGAAAGATCGCTTTAAAGGTCTTAATGGTGATTTATTCGAAAATAGTGACATCGAATTACCAGAAAGTACTTCACCTAAAGCACCAAAAGCGGCAGATATTGAAGCCGAAGCCTCTGCTGCATTAATCGCACTAGGCTATAAACCACAAGAAGCTGCAAAAATGATCAGCAAAGTGGCAAAACTGGGTACAGATAGCGAGACGCTTATCAAAGAAGCGTTGCGCGCGGCTATTTAGGAGTAACACATTGTGATTGAAGCAGATCGCCTGATTTCAGCAGAAATTCAACAACCTGAAGAAGAAATTATTGATAGGGCGATACGTCCTAAATCTCTTGCCGAATATGTTGGGCAACCGCAAGTTCGTGAACAAATGGAGATTTTTATTCAGGCGGCTAAATTGCGTCATGATGCGCTCGATCATTTGCTTATCTTTGGACCTCCTGGATTAGGTAAAACCACATTGGCAAATATCATTGCTAATGAAATGGGGGTTAATTTACGCACGACATCAGGTCCTGTGCTTGAAAAAGCGGGTGATCTAGCAGCAATGCTAACTAATCTTGAGCCTCACGACGTATTATTTATTGATGAAATTCATCGTCTTTCACCCGTTGTTGAAGAAATTCTTTATCCAGCAATGGAAGATTATCAACTTGATATCATGATTGGTGAAGGGCCTGCGGCTCGTTCAATTAAAATTGACCTACCTCCATTTACCTTAGTGGGTGCAACCACAAGAGCGGGCTCTTTAACATCGCCATTGCGTGACCGTTTTGGTATTGTTCAACGTCTTGAGTTTTATAATGTTGACGATCTTCAACATATTGTTTCTCGTAGTGCCAGTTTTATGGGATTAGAGATGACAGACGAAGGTGCTCGTCAAATTGCGATGCGTTCACGAGGCACACCGCGTATTACTAACCGATTATTGCGCCGTGTGAGAGACTTTGCCCAAGTAAAGGGTAATGGTGCCATTGATGAAGAGATTGCTTCTAAAGCGCTTGATATGTTGAATGTGGATGCGGCAGGCTTTGATTATTTAGATCGTAAACTCCTTTTTGCCATCATTGATAAATTTATGGGTGGCCCCGTAGGATTAGATAACCTTGCAGCCGCTATTGGTGAAGAGCGTGAAACCATAGAAGATGTATTAGAGCCTTATTTAATTCAGCAAGGTTTTATTCAGCGCACACCACGAGGCCGTGTTGCCACTAATCATGCCTATCGTCATTTTAATCGAATTATGGAAGATTAATTTCTTATCATCATTAGAAAATAGATAAAAAATACCCCTCGGTGAAATAATTAACAACGAGGGGTATTTTTTTATCCAAACTTAATTTGTTATCTTACTGTTTAGTAGGTGAAAATAAACTCAAGATAAATAGGCAACTCGCTGCTAAAACTACAGACGGGCCAGCTGGAGTGTCATAGAAAGCTGAGAAGGTTAAACCGCCTGTAATGGCTAACATACCAACCGCGATTGCAATCAGAGCCATTTGTTCTGGAGAACGAGCAAAACGACGTGCTGTTGCAGCTGGGATGATCAGTAACGAGGTAATGATCAGCGCACCGACAAACTTCATGGCTAAACCAATGGTTAATGCGGTGATCATCATTAGCTTTAAGCGTTCTCGTTGAATATTCACACCATCAACAAATGCCATATCTTGATTAATTGTCATGGAAAGTAGTGGACGCCATGAGCGAATAATCACAAATAAAACAATCACAACACCAATAAAAATACTGATAACGTCTTGATAGTTTACAGACAGCAAATCACCAAACAGATAAGCCATTAAATCAACACGTACATTCGACATTAAACTAACAACCACAAGCCCTAAAGAAAGCGCACTGTGTGCCATGATCCCTAAAAGAGTATCAACAGAAAGTTGAGGTTTTAATTCTAACCAGACCAACAAAATAGCGAGGAGAAGCGTGACTGCAATCACAGCATAAAAAGGCTCGATGTTAAACAGCAAACCAAAAGCAACACCAAGTAGTGAGGCGTGAGCTAAAGTATCACCAAAATAAGACATACGACGCCAAACGACAAAAGAGCCCAAAGGGCCCGCCGCCATTGCTAAGAGCATACCGGCAATCCAACCCGGTAACAGCAACTCAATCATGACGACACTCCTTACTATGCTGGTGATGATGACGATAAATACCAAGTTGTTCAGCACCACGGCTTCCAAACATGGCAATAAATTCAGGGTGAGAAGAAACAACGTCAGGTGTACCCGAACAGCAAATATGACCATTTAAACAGAGGACTTCGTCTGTTTTTGCCATCACAAGATGAAGATCATGAGAAACCATCAATATGGCACAACCTAATTCATGACGAAGCTGATTAATTAAATCATAAAGTGCTAATTGACCATTAACATCAACACCTTGAGTGGGTTCATCTAAAACTAAAAGTTGGGGCTGATTAAGCAACGCTCTTGCTAACAATACACGTTGAGACTCACCACCAGAAAGTTTCTGCATAGGTTGATCGATTAATTTAGCCGCATTAACGCGTTCTAAAGCAGGGAGAATATCTTTATCATGAACACCCGGTTTTAGTGTCATAAACCGTTTAACGGTGAGTGGCATTGTGGGATCAAGATAGAGTTTTTGTGGTACATAGCCCACTCGTAGCGCGTTTTGACGCTCAACTTTTCCTGAGGTTGGATTTAATAAACCAAGAACTAAACGGATAACCGTAGATTTACCTGCACCATTAGGGCCAAGTAAAGTAAGAATACGGCCTGCTTTTAGATCAAAAGAGATATCTTTTAAAATTTCTCTTTCACCAAAAGAAACACAAACCGATTTTAAACAAATCAAGTCAGACATAAAATTAGCACTTGCAGAATCATTGAAACGTTATAATATAACATTTCCAATGATGATTCACGAGAATTCTTCCTATGTTACATAAAAACAACAAATTTGCGCATCGTTTTTTATTGAAATCATTTTTAACGACAGCGATGATAAGCTCATTCAGTGCTTCAGTGCAGGCTGATGTTGTCGTTTCCATCAGACCACTAGGATTTATTGCTGCGGCTATCGCTGATGGAGTAACACCAACGGAGGTTTTATTACCAGATGGGGCATCTCCACACGATTATGCATTAAAACCCTCTGATTTGAAAAAAATTACTTCCGCAGACCTGATGGTATGGGTGGGGTCTGATATGGAAGTATTTTTAGATAAGCCATTAAACAGACTTACTGACAATCATAAGTTGGCTTTAGCGGAAACTGACGAAATAAAGTCACTTTTATTGAAAGATGATGATGACAATGTGCATAAACATGAGGAAAATCACGAACATCATTCTCACGGTGATTATAATATGCACATCTGGTTATCACCAGAAATTGCGTTGTCGTCTGCAAAACAGATCCACCAAAGGTTAATTACACTCTATCCAGATAAAAAAGAACTTCTGGACGTAAACCTAGGTAAATTCAGCGAACAACTCAAGCAAACTGATAAGAATCTTGTTAATATTCTGTCGCCTGTGAGAAATAAGGGTTATTTTGTCTTTCATGATGCTTATGGCTACTTCGAAAAACATTATAATTTAAAGCCGTTAGGTCATTTTACGATCAACCCTGAAATACAGCCAGGTGCGCAGAAATTACATCAAATACGAACACAGTTGGTTGAGCAAAAAGCAACCTGCATTTTTGCTGAGCCACAATTTAGGCCGACAGTAATAGAAACAGTGGCGAAAGGCACTGGGGTTAAAATGGGTGTATTAGACCCCCTAGGAAGTGGGATTGCTCTAACTCAAGAGAGCTATGTAAAATTCCTTACCCAACTAGCTAACCAATATGCGAGCTGCCTGAATGAAACACAATAAGGAATTAAGAGCGTGCAGCAGAAGAAATCCATTGCACAGGTATATTTAAGTTTACCACTCCCACATAAGATCATGCTTGGTTCGTTAACTGCAGCAACCTTGGTCGTCGCAATTTGGCGGCCTGTGGTACTTCAAAATGAGCAAAGCCGAGAAGTTCCAGTCAGCATTCAAATGCCTCTTGCCAATCAAGGCGAAAATACCGATGACATTATCACTGATAGTAGTGATCAGCTTACCAATGAAGGATTAGTTGATACTGATGATGGCACTGATACAAGCACTGCGGTTGCGCAAGTTCCCCATACTTATATTGTTTCTAGTGGCGATTCATTAAGTTCAATTCTGACTCAGTTTGGTATTGATTCTGCGGATATCGCGACTATCTCTAATCAAAATAAAGATCTTAGAAACCTCAAAATAGGGCAACCTATTAGCTGGGAACTTGATGATAATGGATTGCTTCAAGAATTAAGCTGGGGTGTTTCTCGTCGCGAAACTCGCGTTTATACCCGTACCGAAACGGGTTTTAAAGAAACAAAAGAGTTTCAAAAAGGTGAATGGAAGAACAGTGTAACCACAGGTGTTATTCGTGGGAGTTTTTCTATCAGTGCAACAAATGCAGGTTTAACCAATGCTGAAGCACGCGCCGTTACCAAAGCATTACAGTGGCAAGTGGACTTTAAAAAATTACAAAGTGGTGACCAATTTGCGGCACTATTTTCTCGTGAAGTGCTTGATGGGCGTACCGAGCAAAGTGAGCTAGTTGGTGTCCGTTTACGTAGTGCGGGTAAAGATTATTATGCGTTCCTTGCTGAAGATGGTCGTTTCTACGATAGCCAAGCGGGTGGATTAGAACGTGGATTTATGCGTTTCCCAACTGTGAAGCAATTTAGAGTTTCCTCTCAATTTAACCCTCGTCGTATTAACCCTGTTACGGGGCGTTTAGCTGCACATAAAGGTGTTGATTTTGCGATGCCAGTAGGTACTCCAGTATTAGCAACAGGAGATGGTGAAGTTATTGTGGCTAAATACAGTGGTGCTGCAGGTAACTTTATCGCTATTCGTCATGGTAGCCAATACACAACACGTTATATGCACTTACGTCAATTATTGGTAAAACCAGGACAGCGTGTTAAGCGTGGCGATAGAATTGCGTTATCAGGAAATACAGGGCGTTCTACGGGGCCTCATTTACATTATGAAATGTGGATCAACCAACAAGCAGTCAATCCATTAACGGCAACATTGCCTCGCGCTGACGGTTTAACAGGTAAAGATAAACAAGAATATCTTGCTAAAGTAAAAGAGATTAAACCTCAGTTAGTGCTAGCCGATTGACAATAAACACGATTTTAAAGACATAAAAGCGGATGATTGATATCATCCGTTTTTGTTTTAATGTTTTTTACGCCTATTAGGGGTATCAATTCAGAGAATTATCTGATGAATAAAGAAAAAGATACAGATAGCAAAGCGGGTTATGTGCCCACTTTTCACCGTGCGTATTTGCATCCTCGTCATTGGGGAACTTGGCTAGGTGCAGGTGTATTAAGTGTATTGGCTTATATGCCAGTAAAATGGCGTGATCCCTTTCTTGCTTCTATTGGCCGTTTTGTTGGACGTAAAGCGAAAAGCGCAAGACGTCGTGCAGATATCAACTTGAGATACTGTTTTCCAACATGGAATAAAACGCAACGTGAAAATGTACTCGACAGTATGTTTGAAACTGCACCCCAATCCTTTGTGATGTTAGCAGAGCTTTGTTTAAGAGGCCCTGAGCGTATATTAAAACGCACATCTTGGCAGGGGCTAGAAATTATTGAACGTTTTAAAGCGCAAGGCCGTAATGTCATTTTTATGGTGCCTCATGGCTGGGCAGTTGATATCCCTGCAATGCTATTAGCATCAACAGGTCAGAAGATGGCCGCGATGTTTCACCACCAAAAAGATCCTGTTGCTGATTATTTATGGAATAAAGCACGTCATCATTTTGATGGTCGATTACATTCACGCGAAGCAGGTATTAAGCCTTTTATTTCTTCTGTGCGACAAGGTTACTGGGGCTATTATCTGCCCGACCAAGATCACGGTGCAGAGCATAGCCAATTTGTCGATTTTTTCGGTACTTATAAAGCGACATTACCCGCGATTGGGCGGTTAATGAAAGTATGCCGAGCAGCTATCGTACCGTTGTTCCCAGTGTATTGTCATAAAACACATCAGCTTAGTATTATTGTTCGTGAACCAATGGATGATATTGAAGATAAAGATGATGCGTACATTGCACGCAGAATGAATGAAGAGTTAGAAGCACTAGTGACACCAACGCCAGAGCAATATACGTGGATCTTAAAATTACTTAAGACACGTAAAGAGGGTGAAATAGAGCCTTATGCACGTGAGAATATCCTAGACTAGTTCTTGCACAAGAAATAACCAAATAAAAAATGGGCACTTAATAAAGTGCCCATTTTGTTATTAATATTTAAGACTCTGAGTTATTCAACAGTCAAAATACGGCATGTATTGGTGCTACCGACTGTGCCCATTTGGTCACCTTGAGTGACTAGCACTAAATCACCTGAAACTAAGAAACCTTTATCACGCAAACGACCAATTGCTTCATTAGCAGCGGCAATACCGTCAGTGTGAGTACTACAATAAACGGGGGTTACGCCACGATAAAGTGCAGTCTGATTCAATGTTTTCTCATGACGAGACATTGAGAAAATAGGTAAGCCTGTACTGATACGAGACATCATGCGTGCAGTACGACCTGATTCAGTCATCGCAATAATCGCATTAACGCCTTTCATATGGTTAGCTGCATACATTGTAGACATTGCAATGGCTTCTTCCACTGTATCAAACACCATATCTAAACGGTGCTTAGAAACATTGGCAGCTGGCATTTTCTCAGCACCTAAGCAGACTTGCGCCATTGAAGCGACTGTTTCTGCTGGATATTGTCCAGCAGCTGTTTCTGCTGAAAGCATAACAGCATCAGTACCATCCAATACGGCGTTAGCAACGTCCATTACTTCGGCACGAGTTGGCATTGGATTTGTTATCATGGACTCCATCATTTGAGTCGCAGTGATAACGACACGATTAAGCTGACGAGCACGACGAATTAATTTTTTCTGTACGCCAACCAACTCAGGATCACCAATTTCAACGCCTAAATCGCCACGAGCAACCATCACCACATCTGAAGCTAGAATGATTTCATCAATGATTTCATCATTAGCAACCGCTTCAGCTCGTTCTACTTTTGAAACAATTTGGCATTCACAGCCAGCATCACGGGCTAAACGGCGGGCAAGGTTAAGATCTTCGCCAGTTCTTGGGAATGAAACGGCAAGGTAATCAACACCAATTTTTGCAGCAGTGATGATATCTTGCTTATCTTTTTCTGTTAACGCATCAGCGGAGAGACCACCACCCAGTTTGTTAATCCCTTTATTGTTAGATAAAGGACCGCCCACAGTCACTTCAGTAAAGACTTTTAAACCATCCACTTTAAGGACTTTTAACTGAACGCGACCATCATCAAGAAGTAAAATATCGCCTGGAACCACATCGGCTGGTAAGCCTTTATAATCAATACCCACTTGATTTTGATTGCCTTCGCCTTTTTCTAGCGCCGCATCAAGCAAGAATTTATCACCGACATTCAGGAAAACTTTTCCGTCTTTAAAGGTAGATACACGGATTTTAGGGCCTTGTAAATCCCCGAGAATAGCAACATGGCGACCTAATCTTGCTGCAATTTCACGCGTACGATTAGCACGAGCAAGATGATCTTCCGCAGAACCATGAGAGAAATTTAATCGAACAACATTCGCGCCAGCAATAATAATTTTTTCTAAGTTATTATCACGATCTGTTGCTGGGCCTAAGGTGGTAACAATTTTTGTTCTTCTGAGCCGTCTGGACATGTATTACTCCGTTGACCTTGAACGAAAGGTGTTGGCAATTGGATAAAACAGAAATCAGACTGTGTTTTACCCAATATGTTAAGTGAAACGCTTCAAGCTAATTGCAACATACACTACTGTTTTCATTATATGCGAGAGTTAGCTCGCAGATATGCTACCATTTTTCAAAAACTTATCTAGTCAGGGGCACAATTGGAAGTGTGACTATACTAACAGAATAATTAAAAACGATTACTTATCAAACCGTGAATCACGTAAAGCTTCTTTGACGCGCTTCAAGTTATCTCTGAATTTTGGTCCTCGGCGTAAAATAAATCCTGTTGCAAGAACATCAATAATAGTGAGTTGTGCAAGGCGGGAGATCATTGGCATGTAAATATCAGTATCTTCAGGCACATCAAGCAAGATGGGAAGGGTTGCTTCAGAGGCTAAAAGAGAGCCTGGAGTTGTAATAGCAATAACCGCTGCATCGTTTTCGCGTGCGATTTTGGCAATTTCAACTAAATTTTTAGTACGTCCTGTATGTGAAATAATAACGACCACATCACCATCAGTACTATTTATGCAACTCATACGTTGCATAACAACATCATCAAAATAAGTGACAGGAATATTAAAACGAGAAAACTTATTCATGGCATCGTGAGCAACGGCTGCTGATGCACCTAAACCAAAAAAAGAGATTTTTTTAGCTTGCGTCAAAATATCAACTGCACGATTGATCGCTGCGATATCAATATTGTTTTTAACGTTTTCAAGTCCTGCCATTGCGGATTCAAAAATTTTATTGGTATAAGAAGAGACAGTATCGGAATCATCAATATTACGATTTACATAAGGCGTACCGTTGGCAATGCTTTGTGCTAATTGTAATTTGAAATCAGGAAATCCTTTTGTTGCCATACGTCGGCAAAATCGATTAACAGTCGGCTCACTGACATCAGCCGTTTTAGCCATTAAGGCAATGCTTGAATGGATAACTGTTTGTGGCGCAGTTAAAACAGCCTCTGCGACTTTTTTTTCTGATTTACTCAAGATGTCCAGATTAGACTGAACCCTTTCCAATATATTCATTAAATATACAGATCCTTGGCTTTGCCAATTTCAATAAAAGGAGAAATCTATAACGGTTTTATGAAAATATACTACGCAAAGAACAAGGCTTGCAGTGTAAACCATCGGTAAACAGGGCTTTTTTCGTTAAAGTATGACGTGTGTCTAACTTTCAAAGCTGAAAACAAGAAACAAAACTGTTGTAAAGTTACAAGAAAGGATAAAACGCTAGGCATAAAATGAAGCATTACAATATGTGTGGTAAGTTAAAGACTAATATGTGCAAGTGTATTTACTGAATACATCCAAAAGAGTACATTAATACAAAATTCTGTAACAAAATTACAAAATCTCATCATGAGGAGACGTTCTATGGCAGCGATATCGACTGCTCAGGCCTGTGATCTGGTTATCTTCGGTACGAAAGGGGATCTAGCACGCCGTAAGCTCATTCCATCATTATATCAATTGGAGAAAGCAGGATATATTCACCCTGACTCTCGCATTATTGGTGTCGGTCGTGCTGATTGGGATGTTGAGGCATATAAAAATGTCGCTCATGAAGCGTTAAAAACCTTTTTAAAAGAAGAAATTAACCCTGAAATTTGGCAGCGTTTAAGTGATCGCTTAGATTTTTGTAATCTTGATGTTAATGAAACCGACCATTTCATTGAGTTATCAAAGCATCTAAAACAAGATAAATTACCCGCTATCTATTATTTTGCTATGCCTCCAAGTACCTTTAGCGCAATGTGTCAGGGACTAGGTCATGCAAAATTAAATAAAGAGCCTAATCGTGTCGTAATGGAAAAACCATTAGGGACAGATTTAGCGTCTTCTGTTTCTATTAACGATAGCGTGGCGAAATACTTTAAAGAGACTCAAATTTATCGTATTGACCACTATTTAGGTAAAGAAACCGTTTTAAACCTATTAGCATTGCGCTTTGCAAACTCACTGTTTGTTAACAACTGGGACAATAAAACGATTGATCATGTCCAAATTACGGTTGCAGAAGAAGTGGGCATTGAAGGGCGTTGGGGATACTTCGATCAAGCAGGTCAAATGCGAGATATGGTGCAAAATCACCTATTACAAATCCTGACTATGATTGCAATGTCCCCGCCAGCTGACTTAACAGCTGACAGTATTCGTCAAGAAAAAGTGAAAGTTTTACGTTCACTGCGTCGTATTGATAACACAAATATTCGCGAAAAAACAGTTCGTGGACAATATACGGGTGGTTTTGTACAAGGTAAAAAAGTACCTGGTTATCTTGATGAAGAAGGTGCCAATAAAACCAGCAATACAGAAACATTTGTGGCAATCCGCGCTGATATCGATAATTGGCGTTGGGCAGGTGTTCCGTTCTATTTAAGAACAGGTAAACGCCTACCAAGTAAATGTTCAGAAGTTGTGGTTTATTTTAAAAAGCCTGCGCTGAATATTTTCAGTGAGACTTATCAAGAGTTACCTCAAAATAAGCTGACTATCCGTTTACAGCCAGATGAAGGTATCGATATTGAAGTGCTAAACAAAGCACCTGGTCTTGATCATAAACACCGTTTACAAACAACTAAGCTGGACTTGAGTTTCTCTGAAACATTCAACCAAACGCATTTAGCGGATGCTTATGAGCGTTTATTGTTAGAAGCCATGCGTGGCATTCAAGCGCTATTCGTGCGTCGTGACGAAGTGGAAGAAGCATGGAAATGGGTTGATTCAATTATCAATGCATGGGAATGCGATAATGAGCTACCTAAACCCTATCAAGCTGGTACATGGGGGCCTGTTGCATCTGTTGCAATGATCACTCGTGATGGTCGTTCTTGGAATGAAATTGAATAATCAATAATGTCTTTATTGTTTATTCGACGATTAAGATACCCAGCTTTGCTGGGTATTTTTTACCTCTAAGCATAGATACAGCGCTTTAGATGAATAAAACCGCTGAAGGATCGTAAAACTACTGATTAACTATGCAATCTAATTTAAGTTGGAAATTAAAACTTAAACAAAACCAACCAATTAACTAAAAAATTTTCCTCAAAAGCATTGCTTTAAATAATTTGGCGTGATAGAAATATCATGTAACATTTAACCATCTTATATGAGGGTTCGGAGTATATCGTGCGGATGGTCTGTGCGATGAAAGAATAAATAATCATGACTAGCGCCAAAAGCGTCAAAGTTAAACGTTCTACCTATAAGTTATTCCTTTCTGCTATTTTATCCAGCGAACACTACTGGTGTGGCGCATTATAGAAATCTCTCATCTTAATTCCTGAGTTATCAGGAAATGACGTTGCCTTAACGTTTGGCTACTATTGCCGCCAGAAAGACTATCTACATATTCTCTATCTTCTGCGCAAGAAACGTTTCGGCGTATTTCAAATGTGTATGAGAGATGAAAAAATGATTTATTGGATATTTTTAGCATTAGCTATTGTTTGTGAAGTTATCGGTACTTTATCGATGAAGTACGCCAGTGTAAGCGGTGGTTACACCGGTATGATAGTGATGTGGTTAATGATTGCCACTTCCTATATCTTTTTAGCCATAGCCGTTAAAAAAGTGGCATTAGGTGTAGCATATGCACTGTGGGAAGGTATTGGAATTGTCATTATTACGACATTCAGCGTTCTGTGGTTTGGTGAATCACTTTCACCATTAAAATTAGGTGGTCTAGCAATGTTAATTGCAGGGATCACGCTTATAAAATCAGGTACTAAAAAATCGGCTGTTGCTAAGAAAACAACAGAATCGGTAAAAAGTATTGCCGATAAAGCCAAGCACGTTGCCAGTGCTGTAAAAGGAGCGAATAAGCCAATTCCTGCCAATATCAAGGAGGCTTAATTATGTTAGCTCAATTTGAATGGTGGCATGGTGCGTTTCTGATACTTGCCGTAGTGCTCGAGATTGTCGCGAATATATTCTTAAAAATGTCTAACGGTTTTAGCCGAATGGGATTAGGAATATTATCACTGTTTTGTGTATTAGGTGCCTTTAGTGCACTGGCAATGGCAGTCAAAGGGATAGAGCTTTCTGTTGCTTATGCACTTTGGGGAGCATTCGGAATTATTGCAACCATTGCCGCGGGTTGGATCTTATTTAATCAACGACTCAATTATAAAGGATGGGGTGGAATTATATTATTACTGGTTGGTATGATAATGATTAAATTTGCCTAAATCTAATTAACTTAATAAATGAGATATTGATAAAACAAAAAATCTAATTATTACAGCAAATAAGTGACATTAAAAAGCTGAGTTCTTATGAATTCAGCTTTTTTATATAAACGTAACAGGTCAATAAATAATACCTATTTACATAGCCGCAATAATCTTAATTTCAACTTTATATTCAGGGTGCATTAATTGTGCTTGTACAGTACAACGCACTGGTGCACTACCTTTGGCAACCCATGCATCCCACGCTTGATTCATTCCTGCAAAATCCTCTTTATTAGCTAAAAAAATTGTTGCATCAAGAATTTTAGTTTTATCAGAACCTACACGTTGTAACAAAACGTCAATTGCCGCTAATGTGTTTGCTGTTTGTTCAATAATATCGCCCGATAAATTTTCTGGCACCGCAGTGTAATAAATTGTGTCGTTATGAATAACAGCTTCAGACCAGCGATCTTCAGGGTCGATACGTTTAATTGTCATTATGAGTTCTCCTTTGTATTAACGGCATAGGTGGTACTTTTGGTTATCCACTGGCATAATTTACGTCTTATTTTATAAAAAGAGTATGCCTGTGTCAGACGATTTTGCAGAAAACGGGATTTTAACCCGAACTATTCCAGGATTTCATCCCCGTGAAGCTCAACGACAAATGGCGAAATCAATAGAGGAAACTATTGATAAGCAAGGTGTACTTATCGCTGAAGCGGGTACAGGGACAGGAAAAACGTATGCTTATCTTGTGCCCGCGTTGCGTTCGGGTAAAAAAACGATTATTTCAACAGGCTCTAAAGCCTTGCAAGATCAATTATATAGTCGAGATTTACCCACGATCATTGAAGCGATTAATTATGATGGTAATACGGCGTTATTAAAAGGGCGTTCTAACTATCTTTGCTTGGAAAGGCTTGATCAGCAAATGCTGAGCGGTGGTGATCTCGAGGCTGAAGTTTTGTCTGATGTAATGTATGTGCGTCAATGGTCAACGCAGACAGAAGATGGTGATGTGAGCCGTTGTCATAGCGTGGCTGAAGACAGTCGTGTTTGGCCTTTAGTCACAAGTACTAACGATAACTGTTTAGGCAGTGATTGCCCTCGCTATAAAGAGTGTTATGTTTTAAGTGCACGTAAAAAAGCAATGGATGCGGATATTGTGGTGGTTAATCACCATTTATTTATGGCGGATACTGTCGTTAAAGATACTGGTTTTGGTGAGCTAATTCCGGAAGCTGAAATTATGATCTTTGATGAAGCCCATCAAATTCCAGATATCGCTAGTCACTATTTTGGTCAACAACTTACCAGTAGACAGCTTTTTGATCTCGCCAGAGACATGACAGTTGCTTATCGCACAGAAGTCCGTGATCAAGTTCAGTTGCAAAAAAGCGCTGATAGATTAACGCAAATGGTGATGGATTTTCGCTTAGCGTTAGGTGATACGGGGTATCGTGGAAATTTACGTGAGCTATTGCAAGGTGGTGAAACAAAACGTTTTCTTACGTTACTGGATGATGCCTTAGAACTGAGTTATGACGTAATGAAACTTTCGTTAGGGCGAAGCCAATTACTTGATAGTGCTTTTGAACGCGCCACCGTTTATCGCAATCGCTTAAAACGCCTGATTGATACCACAATTCCGGGTTATAGCTACTGGTTTGAAAGTTATGGTCGCCATTTTTTACTGGCCATTACGCCACTTTCTGTGGCCGATAAATTTCGTGAGCTTATCAAATCACATAAAAGTAGTTGGGTGTTTACCTCTGCAACACTTTCTGTAAATGAACAGATGTCTTATTACACAGACAGGCTCGGTTTAGAAAATGCGACAACACTGATTTTAAACAGTCCGTTTGATTATCAACATCAGACATTACTCTGTGTACCACGTTATTTGCCACCATTAAATCAATCTTATACGGCGAAACGTTTAGCTACTATGCTCACGCCTGTTATTTTAAAAAACCAAGGTCGCTGTTTTTTCCTCTGTACTTCACATGCCATGATGCGTGGACTTGCCGAAGAATTCAAAGCCAGTTTGCCATTACCCGTATTGATGCAAGGAGAGATGAGTAAAACGCAATTACTGCAAAAATTTATCTCATCAGGAAATGCGCTTTTAGTGGCGACTCAAAGTTTTTGGGAAGGTGTTGATGTGCGTGGAGATACATTGTCTTGTGTGATTATTGATAAATTACCCTTTACAGCACCTGATGATCCTTTATTAAGAGCACGTATTGAAGATTGTGAGTTGCGGGGCGGAGATGCCTTTAAAGATGTCCAAATTCCTGATGCTGTTATTAGTTTAAAACAAGGTGTCGGGCGATTAATTCGTGATGTACACGATTATGGTGCAATTATAGTTTGTGATGATAGATTGGTTTCTCGTGCATATGGCGAGGTTTTTTTAAGTAGTCTGCCACCATCACCACGAACGCGTTCACTCGATAAAACAATGAAATTTTTGAGCCAACGCGCACAGCAGAATGAAATACAAGAAATATCGGATTCATAATAGCGATCGCACAGAATGTGTGTTTATTCTGTTGAACACTATTATGATATTATTATTCCTCTTTTAATTATCGAATTTGCCGGAGTTATGGCGTGTCACTGCGAATTTTAGCAATTGATACTGCAACAGAATCTTGTTCAGTTGCAGTTTGGAATGAAGGCGTTGTTGCTTCACGTTTTGAAATCTCACCTCGTGAACATACACAAAAGATTTTACCTATGGTGAAAAGCGCCTTAGAAGAAGCAAACATCACATTGCAATCATTAGATGCACTTGCTTTTGGACGAGGCCCAGGGAGCTTTACTGGCGTTCGTATTGGTGTTGGTGTTGCACAAGGTATTGCGTTAGGTGCTGAGTTGCCCATGATTGGTATTTCATCACTTGCCACAATGGCTGAAGGTGTCTTTAGAACAACGGGTATTAAACAAGTTCTCGTGGCAATCGATGCGCGTATGGGTGAAATCTATTGCGCTCAATATCAGCGTAATGATGCAGGTGCTTGGGTGGGGGAAGACACTGAAGCGGTGATGAAACCTGAGCAGTTTATTGAAGCATTACAATCAACAACAGGAACATGGGCAATGGCAGGTACAGGCTGGCAAGCTTATCCTGATTTAAAAAAAGCGTTGTCTTTCACTGTTGTTGAAACTGAGATTACATTACCTGCTGCACAAGATATGTTACCCCTTGCTGTAACCGCTTGGCATGAAGGTAAAGCAACCAAAGTTGAAGACGCTGAGCCTGTGTATTTACGTAATGAAGTGACGTGGAAAAAATTGCCCGGTCGTGAATAGATTTGTGAGTATCTATTAGAAATCGAAGAGTAAAGCTATAATAGTACTATAGAGTAACGTCAATAATGACTTGCAATGAGGTGGTTTATGAACAGACAATTAAACTACCGTTTGGTAAACAAAGCGCTATTTCTATCTGGTGCTTTGTTTCTGGCGGGATGCGTCTCTATACCTGAATCAATAAAAGGTACATCAGCAACGCCTGTTACTGATTTAAATGGAGTTTTTGTTGCACCTGAGCTTTATATTGGCCAAGAAGGGCGTTTTGGTGGACGTGTGATTGATGTTAAAAATCTTCAATCATCAACACAGCTAGAAATTGCTGTTATGCCTCTTTCTCAATATGATGCTGCGCCCGAATTGCAACAGCCTTCTATTGGTCGTCTCTATGCGAATGTTATGCATTTCTTAGATCCTACCGATTATAAAAATCAGTATGTAACAGTAGTTGGTACTATTAAAGGTGTTGAAACTGGCAAAGTCGGTGAAGCGAGTTATCCATTTTTACGTATTGATGTGACGGGCATGAAACGTTGGACGCTGACACAACAAGTCATTATGCCAGCACCTGTTATGACATGGGGATATTATGGAGATGGCCCATATTGGGGTTATCATCATGGATATGGCGGTTACGGTGGATATCCATATGGAACCGGTCAGGTTGTGCCCGTTTTAGAATAAAAAATGGGTATTAGATTCCATGACAAAATAATATTTTATCTCCATTTGTGAGAAACGGTGTATAATCAATATCTATAATATATTAGGTAACTATCTAATAGAGTTATTAAAGTTGAATAAAAATAAAAGAGAGGGCGGTTTTGACCGCCTTCTTTTTTGTTAATCTAAAAATAAAATATTTAGTGACACACTTCGCATCTTCACAACAGAAAATTGTTTGTGCTGGTAGGATGAGTTAATACTTTGTTAAAAATGAAACATAATATTAACCCAAGAAGTGCGATTAATCAGGAGTACTACTTTGGAAAAAGTCTGGCTTAAACGTTATCCGGCAGATGTTCCGGCTGAAATTGACCCGGACCGTTTTGCATCCCTTGCTGAGATGCTTGAAAACGCTGTCGCAAATTACGCAGATCAACCCGCCTTTATCAATATGGGCGAGGTCATGACTTATCGCAAACTTGAAGAGCGTAGCCGTGCTTTTGCAGCATACCTGCAAAACGGCTTAGGATTAAAAAAAGGTGATCGTGTTGCCTTAATGATGCCTAATTTACTGCAATATCCTATCGCGCTTTTCGGTATTCTTCGTGCAGGCATGGTTGTCGTAAACGTAAACCCACTTTACACACCAAGAGAACTTGAACATCAATTAAATGACAGTGGTGCAAATGCCATTGTAATAGTCTCTAACTTTGCGCATACGCTCGAAAAAATCGTATTTAATACCAGTATTAAACACGTTATTTTAACCCGAATGGGTGATCAGCTATCTCGTCCTAAAGCAACATTAGTCGACTTTGTTGTTAAATATATCAAACGATTAGTGCCTAAATATAACTTGCCTGATGCCATTTCATTCCGTAGAGCAATGCATTTTGGTTATCGTATGCAATATATCAAACCTGAAATTACAGGAAGTGACCTAGCTTTCTTGCAATACACAGGGGGAACAACAGGTATTGCTAAAGGTGCTATGTTAACGCACCGCAATATGTTGGCAAATCTTGAGCAAGCAAAAGCGGCTTATGTACCTGCACTAAATGTAGGTAAAGAGCTGGTGGTTACAGCGTTACCGCTATATCACGTTTTTGCTTTAACCGTAAACTGTCTGCTCTTTATTGAAATTGGTGGTAAAAATTTACTTATTACCAACCCTCGTGATGTGAAAGGCACAATTAAAGAGCTAGGACGTTACCCTGTCACGGCAATTACTGGCGTAAATACTTTATTTAATGCTTGGTTACAAAATCCAGAATTCCGTCAGCTTGATTTTTCCAAACTAAACCTCTCTGTTGGCGGTGGTATGCCCGTTCAAAGTAGTGTTGCTAAAGAGTGGGAAGAGTTAACGGGTAAACATTTGTTAGAAGGTTATGGTTTGACTGAATGTTCTCCTTTAGTCACTGGTAACCCTTATAATTTGAAAAAATACAGTGGTAGTATTGGCTTACCTGTACCTTCAACGGATGTGAAGTTTATGGATGATGAAGGTAACGAAGTTGACCGCACTGTAGGCGGTGAAATGTGGGTTCGTGGTCCTCAAGTAATGAAAGGTTATTGGAATCGTCCTGATGCAACTGATGAAGTTTTACATGATGGTTGGGTTGCAACTGGTGATATTGCTACAATGGATGACGAAGGCTTTATTCGTATCATTGATCGCAAAAAAGATATGATCTTAGTTTCAGGCTTTAATGTATACCCTAATGAAGTCGAAGAAGTTGTCACGGCGCATCCTAAGGTTTTAGAATCAGCTGCAATTGGCGTACCGAGTAAAAACTCAGGTGAAGCAGTTAAAGTTTTCATTGTGAAAAAAGATCCATCATTAACAGAAGATGAGATAAAAACACACTGTCGTCGTTACCTAACAGGTTATAAAGTACCTAAAATTATTGAGTTCCGCGATGAATTACCAAAATCAAATGTTGGTAAAATTTTACGCAGAGAGTTAAGAAATGAAGAAAAAGAGTTGAAAACCTCAACTGAATCTTGATACAACACTCAATAACCTTTTTCAATTTCGCCGGTTTATACCGGCGTTTTTGTGATTACATAAAAAAGTCATTAGACATAAAAATAAGAGAAACCTGTTTTGAATTATCAATTGATTACGACAGACACTGCATTAGATACCGCCTGTAAAGCCGCTTCTGAGGCTTCACAAATAGCTTTAGATACAGAGTTTGTCCGCATACGAACCTATTACCCACATCTTGGTTTGATCCAGATGTATGACGGTAAGCAGATCTCTCTTATTGATCCGTTAGCAATTAAGGATTGGGCTCCTTTTGTTGAGCTACTAACAAACTCAGACATTATGAAGTTTCTCCATGCGGGAAGTGAAGATCTCGAAGTCTTTTCTCACCAGTTTGGCTGTGTTCCAACACCTATGATTGACACTCAAGTCGTTGCTGCATTCTTAGGTCATCCCATTTCTTGTGGTTTTGCGACATTAGTTGAGAAATATGAAAATGTTGCACTCGATAAAAGTGAATCTCGAACAGATTGGCTAGCGCGACCTTTAACTGAAAAACAGTGCCAATATGCCAGTGGTGATGTTTTCTATTTGCTACCTTTAGCTGAAAAATTAATTAAAGAAGCTGAAGAAGCAGGCTATATGGATGCCATTGCAGATGAATGCAACATGATTGCAGAACGTCGACAAGAAACGGTTGTACCAGAGCTTGCCTATCGTGATATTAGCAATGCATGGCAATTAAAAGGCCAACAGCTAGCATGCTTACAAATGCTTGCTCAGTGGCGTTTAAATCAAGCTAAATCTCGTGATATGGCATTAAACTTCGTTGTAAGAGAAGAACATTTATGGTCTGTTGCTCGTTATTTTCCTTCATCACTAGCAGAATTAGATGCGTTATCGCTTTCTGGTCAAGAAATTCGTTGTCATGGTCGTCGCTTATTAGATTTTGTTGCTAAGGCAAAAGAAATTAAAGATGAAGATTGCCCAGAGCCTATTGGCAATTTAATTGAACAACCAAACTATAAAAAAGCGTTTAAAGCAATCAAATCGGTTATTCAAGAAATTAGTGAAGACAAGCGTTATAACCCTGAATTATTAGCCTCAAGAAGACAAATAAATCAATTATTGAGTGTTCATTGGAAAATAAGAGAAGGGCAACCTGAGCTTACTTCACGCTGGCGTAAAGCCTTATTAGAAGAAAAAGTCACTGAAATTTTGGCACAATATTCCTAAATTTGTTAACGGCTTATTTTCTAATAGCAAATACTTGAAATGAAGTCGGTATCATTAGTTCAATAAATAGGAGTCTCTTTTGAGGCTCTTATTTTTTGCGCACAAAAAAATCGCCTATAAAAAATAGGTGATACGGATTAATAAGCTAAATAAACAGGGCGTAAAATAAACGTTATAACGGAATAAAAAAACTCCTTTGACTTATCACCAATGATCAAAATAGCAACGAGATATAGCGCTATTTGCGCATTCAGGTGTATTCAATTTGTATATAATTAAACACAGAGCCAATCAAATTAATTATAGTTCATGGCTGGCTCTGTGAATAATGACTTATGTAAAGCGTAAAATATGATTTACTTTGTAGGTTCTTCACTCTCAGGTAAAGTCACATTTAGCTCTAATACAGAGATATCATCACCTTTTTGTTCAAATTGAACTGAAAGCATCTCTGGATCTATCTGCACATATTTGCAGATGACACCTAATAAATCTCTTTTCATATCAGGTAAATAAGCTGGCTCGCTATCACCACGGCGGCGTTCTGCTACGATAATTTGTAGACGCTCCTTGGCAATATTAGCTGTCGACTTTTTACGCGACAGGAAAAAATCTAGTAAAGCCATCTTTTACCCCCCAAAAAGGCGTTTCAGAAAGCCTTTTTTCTCTTCTTCAATAAAACGGAATGGATGTTCTTCACCTAACAAACGATTTACTGTATCTGAATAGGCTTTACCCGCATCAGACTCGCTATCTAAAATAACAGGTTCACCTTGGTTAGATGAACGTAAAACAGATTGATCTTCTGGAATAACACCCAAGAGTGGAATGCATAGAATTTCAAGGACATCTTCCATACTTAACATATCACCACGGTTAACACGACCGGGGTTATAACGTGTTAATAGCAGATGTTCTTTAATTGGTTCTTCACCACGTTCAGCACGACGTGATTTCGAGGCAAGAATGCCTAAAATACGGTCGGAGTCACGTACTGATGACACTTCAGGGTTTGTGGTGATAACAGCTTCATCTGCGAAATAAAGAGCCATCAAAGCGCCACTTTCGATACCCGCAGGTGAATCACAGATAATAAAATCAAAACCCATTTCATCAAGTTCATCTAATACTTGTTCGACACCATCACGAGTGAGCGCGTCTTTATCTCTTGTTTGTGAAGCAGGGAGAATAAATAGATTTTCTGTACGCTTATCTTTAATCAATGCTTGATTTAAAGAAGCATCACCCTGAATAACATTAACAAAATCATAAACAACTCTACGTTCACAACCCATGATAAGGTCTAGATTACGCAACCCAATGTCAAAGTCGATAACAACCGTCTTATGACCTTTTTGAGCGAGGCCGGTAGAAATGGCCGCGCTGGAAGTTGTTTTACCAACCCCACCTTTACCTGACGTAACAACAATAATGCGTGCCATGGAGTGATTCCTTGTCGATGCTCTAAATTAAGTTCTCGATTGTTAATTCATTCTCTTGCAAACTCAGTTGTACTGATTTACCAACAAAGTCTGTAGGAATTTGGTCGCTTAGCCAATATTGACCAGCAATAGAAACAAGTTCAGCAGACAGATGTGTACAAAAAATATGACTCTCTTGATCACCCGATGCTCCTGCAAGCACACGTCCACGTAACACACCGTAGACATGAACATTACCATCAGCAATTAATTCAGCGCCTGCACTTACATTACTGATAACGACTAAATCGCTATTTTGAGCATAAATACGCTGACCTGAACGCACAGGTGTATGGATGATTTTTGTTTTTTGACGAACAACTGTCGGTGCTTCATTCGTTTTATCGTTATTTGCCTGAGTGCTTGGCTTAACTATTTTACCTTCATTTAAGATAGGTAACTGTGCGGCAATTATCGCTTCTTTCTGTTGAGCGTTTGAACTACCACTAATTCCCACGACTCGTAAGCCAGCATCTTCTACAATTCGCCTCAGTTTTTTAAAATCAATATTTTCATCTGCTAAAGCAGAGACATTGATAACCACAGGTGCGTTTTTCAGAAATTGAGGCGCTTGTGCAATTTTTTCTGAAATAGCCTGACGAATAACTTTCGGTGTTCCATCGTTTAAATGGAGTACTGAAAGGGTAAAATTACTGCCTTTTAACTCAATGGGCGTGTTTGACATCTATCTGACTCAGTAAATTTTTTATAATCTGGCACAAAAAACCAGAGACGATATTACGAAAGTATATAAGCATGTTATATTTACTAAAATATTCAGGCAAGTCGCTTATTTTAATAATTAGAGTTTAATGAAAATGATTTGTGCAATTTACCGTAGTACCAAACGTGATCAAACTTATTTATACATCGAAAAAAAGGATGATTTCTCTCGAATTCCGGACGAATTATTACAAAGTTTTGGCGAACCACAATTTTCAATGTTGCTTAATCTCGCGGATAGACAGCGTTTAGCGCATGCTGACATTGAAAAAGTCAAAAAAGCATTAGTTGAGCAGGGTTTTTACTTACAAGTTCCACCCCCTGTCGAAAGTATGTTAAATGCTTATTTAGATGAATTAAAAAAATCAGAAAAAACTGAATAAATCATCGAGATAAAAGGAGCATAAATGTTCAAATATTCATTCATCGCTGTGATTGTTTCCGGTTTAATGTTATCTGCGTGTACTCATAGCCAACAAAAATTGGCTGAAAGGCAAATTACTGCACCAGAGGAAAAGGCAGTTGAAACACAAAAAATGCCTCGATGGAAACAAGTGAATGTTGCATCGTTAGAACAAGCGTTTCCTAAAGAAACTCGTACTTCTGCACAATTTCCTGCTTATGTTGAAGCGTTAAAATTGAAAGCAGCTCAATTGGGATATAAACAAGAAACAATAGATTTTGCTTTTTCAGAAGCACATTTTATTGAACGAGTGATTAAATCAGACCGTAATCAACCGGAAAAGAAAATCACACTCGATGTTTATTTACCGCGCATTGTCACCAATGGGCGTTTAAACCAAGGGGCTAAGCTTTATCAAGAGAATCAAGATACCCTAGAACAAATCAGCAAAAAATATGGTGTGCCTGCAAACTATATTGTTGCGTTATGGGGACTTGAGAGTGGCTTTGGTAAGGTGCAAGGCAAAGAAGATGTTGTCTCTGCACTTGCAACGCTTGCGTTTGAAGGCCGTCGAGAAGAACTTTTTGCTCGTCAATTGATGGCAGCATTAGAGATTATTGAAGAAGGACATATCCCTCAAGGACAGCGTCTCAAAGGCTCTTGGGCGGGTGCTATGGGGCAAACTCAGTTTATGCCATCTTCCTTCCTAACTTATGCCGCAGATGGCAATGGTGATGGAAAAATCGATATTTGGAATACTCAAGAAGACGCATTTGCTTCGGCTGCTAACTATTTAGCGACTGAAGGTTGGAAAAGTGGACTTCCTTGGGGAGAACAGGTTACTTTATCGGTAGATTTTAACCAACAGCTTGAAGGCATTAAGACCGAACAGAAAAAAACGGTCGCTCAATGGAAAGCGTTGGGTGTTCAATTACCTGTAAATAGCCAATTGAACGATGCTATGACTGTATGGTTAATCATTCCTGATGATGATTTGCACAGAAGCTATTTAGTAACACAGAACTTCCGTACGATTATGCATTGGAACAGCTCTTACTTTTTTGCCCTCAGTATTGTCACAATGGCTGATGGCGTTGCTAATAAAATAAATTCACTACCTAACGCGAGCTAATCGCGTTTTTATAGTGAAATAAAACACAGCAATTTACCTAAAAGGAACACATTATGTATCAACATCGTGATTGGGAAGGTGCGTTACTTGATTTTCCTGTCAATAAAGTGATTTGCGTTGGCAGTAACTATGCAAATCACATTAAAGAGATGGGGTCCGTTCGCTCAGAAGAGCCTGTGATTTTTATCAAACCAGAAACAGCAATGTGTGATATTCGCCAACCTATTGCTATCCCAAAAGATATGGGAGCGGTTCATCACGAAATTGAATTAGCGGTACTTATCGGTCAGCCACTTAAGCAAGCTAATGAAGATAGGGTTGATCGTGCAATTGCGGGTTTCGGTCTTGGTCTTGATCTCACATTACGTGACTTACAAGGTAAATTGAAAAAAGCAGGGCAACCATGGGAAAAAAGTAAAGCATTTGATGGCTCTGCACCATTATCAGGTTTTATCCCTGTCAATTCATTTGGCGACCCGCAAAATGCGGATTTAATGTTACGTGTTAATGACGAGATTCGTCAGCAGGGTAACAGTCGTGATATGCTAACCCCTGTTTTACCCCTTATCAGCTATATGTCTCGCTTTTTTACTCTACGTCCTGGTGATGTGATTTTAACGGGGACACCTGAAGGTGTTGGTCCTCTAGAGTCAGGCGATATGTTGGTATTAAGTGTTAATGAACATCAGCTGACAACGCGGGTTATTTAATTCGTATTAGATGAGCAATAAGGTAATAACGTAGAGATGACACAGGCTTTTTGGCAGACTAAAACATTAGATGAAATGAGTGATGATGAGTGGGAATCGCTCTGTGACGGGTGTGGACAGTGTTGTTTACACAAGTTAATGGATGACGATACTGATGAGATATATTTTACCAATGTCGCTTGTAATCAGCTAAATATTAAAACTTGCCAATGCAGTAATTATGAAGATCGTTTCCGTTATGAGCCAGATTGTATCAAGCTTACACGGTATAATTTACCAACATTTGAGTGGCTACCAATGACATGTGCGTATCGCCTGTTAGCAGAGGGTAAGACGTTACAAAGTTGGCATCCACTTATTGCAGGTAATAAAGCAAAAATGCACCAAGGCAATATTTCCGTAAGATATATTGCGGTACCAGAAACGGAAGTTGAAGATTGGGAAGATCATATTCTTAATCGTCCGAAAGGGCGTGGTTAATTACTTCTTTTCATTAAAAAGCGCCTTTATAGGCGCTTTTTGTTAAAGGAGCTAAGTAATGACAATAGATATTGCTGGGTCAGCTATACCGATTGACATGATGTCAATGATAAAAAATTCCTGATTTGATGCCAATAAGAGAAAAAATATTCATCAAATAATCTTTTTAAGAAAATCTATTGACGAGATGGGAAATATAGTCCATGATTATTCTCATGGTGGGAAATTTGAATTTCACCAACTAAATGAATAAATGCCTCGCTTATGCGGGGCTTTTTGCATTTTAGTGCTGTGAAAATTCCCTCCATATTTTATAGCAAAATTCTGAGTCGTATTCAGTCATTGAAAAGCACATCAATATTAAAATGATGCGCTTTTCTTTATCGTTTATTACCAGAATTCACTAAAAGAGAAGAATGGATTTTCTCTTATCTAAAACATCAAAACTCGCTTCGGCGAGTTTTTTTGTTTCTTCATTTTATAAAAAGGAATTTTATATGAAACGTATTACCCCGATTATTTTATCACTTCTTATGGTTTCAACTAGCTATGCCAATTCAGAGACGATGGTAGGGCCTGATCTTGAAACACAACCATCTGCCGTTGCGCGTGATACTTCAATGCGTGCAATGAATGATGAAAACTGTGGTATTGGTTGTCCATTAGGAGGCAGTGAAACCACAATTCAACGTGATGTTTATACATTAAATAATAATAGCGAAACCAAGTTTGCGGACTGGGTTGCTTATTTAGTGACTAAAGACAGTATTGGTAGTGGTAAAGCACGTAACTGGAAAAAAGACCCAGCTTTAGGTAATGATGAAACCTTATCGCCAACGGATTACAAAAATGCCAATGCCACATTAAAAGTTGACCGTGGTCATCAGGCGCCTTTAGCTTCATTGGCTGCGTTGCCTGGCTGGAATGCACTTAACTATCTTTCGAATATCACACCACAAAAAGCAGATTTAAACCAAGGTGCGTGGGTGCGATTAGAAGATCAAGAGCGTAATTTGGCAAAAGAAGGTCATAAAGTCTTTACAGTTACTGGCCCTATCTATGAAAGAGATATGGGTAAATTGCCAAGTACAGATAAAGATCACACAATTCCAAGCGCTTATTTTAAAGTGGTTTTTCTAAATGATTCACCTGAAAACTCCTCTTATGCAGCGTTTATTATGGATCAACAAACACCGAAAAAAGCAAATTTCTGTGAATTCCAAGTAACTGCGGCAGAAGTGGAAGCACGTACAGGTCTAACACTCTGGAGTCAATTACCTGAAAGCGCTCAAGGTGTGAAATCTCAATCTGGTGAGTTAGTCAAAAAAATGGGATGTACGGTATTAAAATAAGATTTTAAACCGATTTCTTAGTAAGTAATAAAAAAGGTCACTCAATTGAGTGACCTTTATCAATATAGTTAAATGGCTATAATTTAGCGGTTTTCAAGATTAATAAGCTGGTGTCGCTGATTAAAAAACTTCTTATAGGTTAAATAGCAAGCAATAATGGTTGAAATACTGGCTGTTGCCATCAACATAAAAGTCACCATAATTTGATATTTAACAGCTTGTAATGGATCAACACCGGCAAAAATAAGCCCTGACATCATACCCGGTAAACTCACAATACCCACAGTTTTTGCTGCATCAACGGTCGGGATCAATGAAGATTTAATGCTATCTCGAATAATACTCATTGAGGCTAATTTAGGTGTCGCACCAAGGCTTAACATCTCTTGCAATTGCTGTTGTTGATTTTGAAAACGTTGACCCAAATTATTATAACAAAGCCCTGTTGCTATCATCGCATTACCCGCAATCATCCCCGTAATAGGAATAATTTGAATTGGTGTAAAAGCAATAGAACTGGTGAGCAATAAAATAGTTAAAGTTAATAGTGCCCCAGTTGTAATAGCAGTAAATGAGATCAGAAAAATATCTTTAACGTATTTACTTCGCTTTTTGGCATTATGAGCTGCGTTATAGCAGATAAATAACACCATTAAGAAGGTGAGAATAAAATGGTCAACATGGAAAATATAGGTCAAGACATAGCCAACAATTAATAGTTGAATAATGGCTCTTGCTGTACTCCAAATAATATCTTTTTCTAAAGCTAGTTTTTCTTTGCGACTAATAAAAATAGCCACGAGAACTAATAAAAGCGAGAAAATTAGAGATTCATTGCTTATCGTATGTTCGTTCATAATATTATGTTCGCTTATAACAAAAGGATGACTGAGAAAGAAATAAAAAATCAGGCATCATTGTGAGAAGGTAATAAAATCACATCATCAGCGTGTTTTATTTCATTTTGATCGTGAGTAACCCACAACACACCAAGATTTTGATCTTTAACGTAGTGGTGAATAACATCATTCACTTTTGTTTTATTATCTTCATCTAATGCACTTGTTATCTCATCAAGTAATAAGATTTTTGGCATAAATTGCAGATTTCTTATCAGTGAAATACGCTGCTTTTCACCGCCAGAAAGTTCATTAATTCCTTTTTTCATAATGGATTCAGGTAAACAAAAATAATCCAAATCATGTGCTAGTTTCTTATCATCCACTGAGAGTTTTCGTAAGAAATAAGGAAATTTAAGGTTATCGTAAACAGTTTCACCAAATAACATAGGTGTTTGAGTGCAATAAGAAACTTGTTGACGATATTCTTCGGGTGACAACGTTAAATAGTCTTTATTTTCAAAGAAAATTGAGCCCTTGGTAGGTGATAATAGAGAAGCGACAATCTTGAGTAAGGTACTTTTACCACAACCTGAAGGGCCTGTGATAAGTTTAAATTCAGAAGGTTGAAGTTCAAAATTGATATCATCGAGGATAGTTTTGTTATCGACTCGATAACTTATTTTATCAAGACGTAAAAGTGCAGTCGTGCTTTCCATTCTTATCCCAAACTTAAAAGAGAGAATAATAATTATTATACAGAATTAACGATATAAAGATCCTGCTTTAAATCAGTTAGTAAGCAAATTTGTTACTATTGAAGTATAGGATAATAAGAATGCGAGCCAATAAAAAAGATAAAATTATTTTGTATATTGAGAGTACCACTGCTGTATATCGCTGATTATTTCATTCGTTAAACGCTCGCCTTGTTCATTATAAAACCCATGATCTAGCTTATTGTATTTAATAAATTTCACATTAGGCTGATTGATATCTTGGCTTAATTGATGAAATGCATCGACATTTACATTAGTGTCATTAAGTGTCTGAATAATTAATACAGGGGTGTGTTGATTACTTTTAATGACTTTGAGTAAATCGATAGTAAAAAATTGTTGCCACCATATTTTACTGTGTTCGCTTATAAATTGTTCATCATCTATTTGATTATTTTTTATTGCGTCAGCAAATTGCTGAAAGCCATTTAGAGCATCTTCAACGTATTCTTTCGGTGTGGTATGGCGGATATTATAAAGAACATCATCAAGAAAAAAACGACCCCCGCCATTTAACGCAATAGCTGCTTTAATATCATTGCGCTTAGTTACCACTAAATGCACCATCGTGGCGCCTTCACTTCCACCAATTAAAATAATATTCGGATACTGTGAGGATAATTTATCTAACACAGCTTCATAATCTTCGATTCGTTGCTTGGGATTATCATGACGCTTATAGATTTTAGGACAATCAACACGTTCACCATCATATTGTGAATAAGGTAATAGGGCGGTAATACCGTATTTTTCCACCATGAGAACATCACTATTTGGTAACCACTGACCAAAGGTTTCTTGGATAAACATGTTATTTTTAATGCTGTTACAGTCAGAGCCTTGCATTAATACTAATAGAGTTTGGTTTTTTTCAGCTCGTTTATCCAAGTAATAGCTAATTTCACTACCATCTTTCCGTGGGAGTAGATGTGTCGATATTTTTGCATAACTTGCAAAAGAAGGAAGCAAAAAAGTAGAGAGTAAAAATAGAAGTGAAATGCGCATGATCACCTTATTTGTTTTTGTAGGGAGGTAATACGAAATTTTATTTTAATAATAAGTAAACAGCTAATTTAGTGAATTATTGTACAGAAACAAGTGATGAAAAATTTATCGCACAGATAGTCACTATGAAATTAATCTGCTCTTAATAAAATAGCCTGAAAATTCAAGCTATTTGAGGATCATCAATGGATGGGAACGAAATAATCAATCTCTAAGGTTTTTGGTAATTCCATTAAATCAACATCAGTTTCTATACTGACATACCTTTCAATATCAGCGCCTAAGCGACGACATAAACCTAATGCAGGTAGCGTATAAAAATAAATTTTCATCGCAAACTGCTTATATTCTTCTAATGTTCCCTTAAATTGAAATCGGACATAACGTCCTCCTTCTATCACTCTTTTTCTAAAACCACTGGTTTTTGTAAAATGATCTAAGTTATTCAAGCCAATTTCATAATCAATTTGGATTTTATTTTTACGTAAAGTATTGGGTTGGTATGAGATAAGCACCGTACTTTCCGTAAAATTTTTATCAGTATACAGTAAAAAATCATTCCAAAATTGATGACGAATATCTTCATGTAATTTGCCAATATCTTCTATAGAGCAAAAATATTGATATTGCATGCCGTAAACATAACTGTCTGGTAATTCCATAATCTTAGGAATAGGTAAATCAATAACATCAAAATTAATGGGGGGCTGGAAATTATTACCACAAAGATTATCAAGTTTACGATATTCCGTTGGTGTAACACCAAATGTTGCTTTAAAGCGACGAGTAAATGACTGTTGAGAATCAAATTGATAACGCAATGCAACAGTGAGAATAGGTAACTTTGTTAACCGTAACTCTGTTGCAGCTTTTGTTAAACGTCTTCCTCGAATATACGAAGCAAGCGTTAAACCCGTTGCTTGTTTAAATACACGTTGTAAGTGCCACTTTGTGTAACCTGATTTAATTGCCACATCATCAAGTAACAACGGTTTTTCCAGATTCACCTCAATCCAGAGAAGGAGTTCTTTGATAATTTCTATATTAAATGAGGATAAGGTATTGGAGGGGATAAGCCCATTGTACTGAGATGACATGATGATTTCCTGAAAATATTTTGTTCAGTTTACACGAAACTGATACCCATATATTATTACATACTTATGGTATGTTTTAAGGGTTTTATCATGAAAATAAAATCACGGCAACAAGAGAATTCAGAGCAAACGCGCTCTGCGTTACGTGAAGCTGCACAAGAACTATTTATAAATCAAAACTATTGTGATGTTTCTGTTGATGAAATATCACGTCACGCAAGAGTAACGAAAGGGGCGTTTTATCACCACTTTAGTAATAAGAAAGCCTTATTAAAAGAGTGCTATCTTTTTCAGGTTGATAAGGTTGTTGAAAAACTGGTTCAAATTCCTACCTATGATGATCAATGGCAAGAGTTAGAGGCTATTTTTAGTTTCTGTGTTGATCATATTTATCAACATAAAGATAAGCTTATTCCCCTACAAGAAATAATTTCCGTTTTAGGTTGGAAGGAATGGGATGAAATTGATTCACAAATTCTTATTCCTCGAATAAAAAAATGTGTAGATACGCTTTATGATAAACAAGAAATTTGTACCTATTCTCCTGATATTGTCGTTAATTTAATTTATGGATTTGTTACGCATATTGCGATTAATTTAAAAAATGAAACTACATTACCTGAAAATGCTTGTAAGGATTTTAAAACGATATTTTCTGATTTTTTAATGGGAATGAAACAATCTTCAATAAATGTGAAAGACCATAAATAGCACAAAAATAATGATAGGTGTGATGTACATTGGGTAAAAATAAATAGAGTAAAGGATCAGAATATTATGACAATAGAAGTGCCTAAGAGTCATTTCACCGCAACGGGCATTGTATTCAATGAACAGGGCAAATTCCTTCTCCATTTACACTCTAAAATAGGTTGTTGGTTACCACCTGGTGGTCATATAGAAGAAAATGAAGAGCCACAAGATGCAGTATTAAGAGAAATAGAAGAAGAAACAGGCTTACTGTGTGAGTGTCTTTGCTATCAACCTGAATTTAGCCTTAACCTCAATAACAATGATGTTATTGAGCTTGTAAAACCTCTCGCCATTTTAAAAGAACCCATCCACGATAAAAAACAAGGATTTCATTATCACATTGATATGATTTACCTTTGCAAGCCGCTAAAAAATAGCCGATTAACAAATAATTCTTTCCAATGGCTTTCTTTGGAAGAAGTCAGAAAAATAGAAACCCCATTAAATGTGATAAGACTTATTGAACTAACTGAAAAACTATTAATAGAAAAAATTATTTAAATTTCTTAATAAAGCTAAATTACTCATAATAAATAAACAATAAAAGCGGTTTTTAGAAACTGCTTTATTTTTATTGGAAATAAAACACTTTTAAAACTCACTGTAAATTAATCTCAGAATTAAATTAATTAATGTTAATAGGTAAATATACCTATTAAAACTTAATATGAAAATATATAAATAAAATCAAAAAAACTAAAATATAATTAATAAATTATCTTTTTCTGAGTAAAATCACCTTCATTGCGGGATATTATATAGTTAATTTGTATCTTGGTGGCTAAAACAATCGTTTATTTCATAAATGAAAAATGATTTTCACTATACTCTAAAGTTTTCTCTCATTATTACCGACATTATAAACAAAGGTAGATCCTACGTGCCTTTATATTCTAATGAATAAATCTTAGCCTTATTTTATTGACACTAGGGAATATGCTCTTTATCAGAGAAAGAGTGCATTCTGATATCTTACAAATGTACAGATAACAAACTCTGTATATTTTGATGGAATATGACCATGTTTAAAAATATCAGTATAGAAAAGACCGTTAAGGTCATGCTGGCCATTTTGTTTGCGTTGATTATGAGCATTATTTATTTTAGTTATGATGCTTCCACTCGCTCCTACAATAATTTCGTTTCATCAAATAGCCTCAGTCAGCAAATGTTACTTATGGGCAAAGCGCGATATCAAATGGCGGTGATCAGGGCAAATATTAATGGGTTAGATGGACAATTACGCGTTAATGAAAAACCCTCAGCAAAATACTTTCACCAAACTGCGGAATATATTGAAATAACGCGTGAAGAGATCCATCGTTGGTCAGATACGGAAAAACTCACCCAAGAAGGGCGAGAATTAGCCGATGATATGACAAAGCGTTTTGATGAACTGCTGGATATCTTCACTGGCGCACTAGATAAACTGCGTAAAGGTGAGCTAACAACACACTCTGCCAGTGTTAAAATGGATGAGCTAAATGATATTACTATGCAATATTATGCTGTTGCTAATGGCATTGAGAATAGCTATATCGATATTGCAAAAACATCCCAAGAACGCTTGATGTTGGTGTCGATTTCTATTGGCACTGTCGTTATTCTCTTATTTATCTTTATATTACGTTGGTTCTCTCATACGTTTATTGGCAATATTAAAATCTTAATCAACATATTTAGTAAGATGAGCCAAGGCGATTTAAGTATGCGTGTAGAGAATCATGGTACTAATGAATTTGGTCAGTTATTCAATGAAATGAATAAGATGAAAAATTCATTAAGCCATATGATCGCATCTGTCAAAAATGCAGTGAATACCATCAGTGTAAGTGCAAGTGAAATTGCGACAGGAAATACTGATTTATCTTCCCGTACTGAGGAGCAGGCTAGTGCATTACAAGAAACTGTTGCGAGCATGGAGCAAATTAAAACAACAGTTGAGAAAAATGCGGATAACTCGCGTGAAGCTAGCAAATTAGCACTAACAGCAACGGCATCTGCTCAAAATGGCGAAAATGTGATGGATAGCGTGGTAGAGACCATGTCTTCAATCTCTGAAAGTGCGAAAAAAATTGCAGATATCAATGACATTATTAACAGCATAGCCAATCAAACGAATATTTTGTCACTGAATGCGGCAGTTGAAGCAGCAAGAGCAGGTGAGCAAGGTAGAGGATTTACCGTTGTTGCGTCTGAAGTGCGCAGTTTAGCTAGCCGCAGTGCCGAAGCTGCAAAAGAGATCAATGAGTTGATTACGCACTCTGTTAATAAAGTGCATGTTGGTTCGCAACAGGTTGCTCAAGCTGGACGTTCAATGTCAGAGATCGTTACAACCATTAATCAGGTAAATGACTTTATGCAACAGATTGCCCTTGCTTCTAATGAACAAAGCATGGGTATTAACCAAATAGCGTTGGCCGTCAGTGAAATGGATACCGTTACTCAGCAAAATGCAGCATTGGTTGAAGAATCAGCAGCTATCACAGCAAATATGGATGATGAAGCTCATCAATTAGCTAAATTGGTTTCACAATTTACAGTAGATGAAGAGAACGAAATTCTTTCACGTTTTGATTCAACACAATCAACAGAAGTTATCGACACTCAAGGAAAATAAGTGTCGTATCGATGATAAATAAAATAAGCCCCCTTGGCTAATCTATGGCGAAGGGGGCTTTTTATTACATTTATTCTTAATGCCTAGAATTAAGCTTTGATCTGATTAACGCACTCATTACCTGAAGCAATCTCTTTAATATTGTGCAGAGTTGTTTCACTAATACTGATTAAGGCTTCTTCTGTTAAAAATGCTTGATGCCCAGTAAATAACACGTTATGGCAAGAAGAAAGACGACGGAAAATATCATCCTGAATAACGTCATTTGATTTATCTTCAAAGAAAAGATCGCGTTCATTTTCATAAACGTCCATTCCCAGTGCACCAATTTTGCCTTGTTTCAATGCATTAATCGCAGCCGCAGAGTCAATCAATGCACCGCGACTGGTGTTAATAATCATCACACCATCTTTCATCTGTGAAAAAGCAGTTTCATTCAATAGATGATGATTATCTGCGGTTAATGGGCAATGTAATGAAATTACATGGGAGTTTGCGTAAATCGTCGCCAAATCAACATATTCGGCACCTAAATCAAGTACAGCTTGGTTTGGGTAAGGATCATAGGCAAGTAACTTCATGCCAAAACCCTTTAATATGCGTAATGTTGCTAATCCTATTTTACCTGTACCAATAATACCGGCAGTACGATTATGCATATTAAAGCCAGTTAAGCCTTCTAATGAGAAGTTAGCATCACGAGTACGTTGATAAGCTCTGTGTATACGACGATTAAGTGACAGCATCATACCAACAGCATGTTCTGCAATAGCCTCTGGTGAGTAAGCAGGAACACGAACAACAGTAATGCCTAATTCAGCGGCGGCTTCTAAGTCAACATTATTAAAGCCCGCGCAACGTAATGCGAGAATACGTATATTAAGGCTAGCAAGTTCTTGTAAAACCGCACGATTTGCATCGTCATTGACGAAAATACAGACAGCATCAGCGCCAACGGCATTTTTTGCAGTTTGTTCTGTTAAATTAAAATCGAAATATTCAATATCATAATGATATCCATTATGTTGATTGACCCATTCCATGTGCTTACGATCATAATGTTTAGTACTATAGGAAACGATTTTCATCCAGTCTTCTCTACTCTCGATTAAATTTTTATTCAGAGGCTGGAAAAACAAGAATTATCCAGCCCCAATATGAAAGAAATTAATACTATCATTATAAACAATTTAACGAGGTAAGTGGATGATTCAGGTTTGTTTAAAAGGAATATAATGTGTTGTTAAGAAAAACAATCAAATGGACAGGGACGATACTACTAGGCGCCGGCCTAATAGGCACTGCTTTATGGGGGGCTATTCCTCGTTGGTTACCTGTTGTTGCTCATTATTACTTACCTGAAGGTGTAACTCTTTCTTTATCACAGCCCAAATTACAGCGTATGGGTGTTTCAATTGAAAACATCGTATTAAAGACAGAGAGTTGCACTTTAGCTAATCTTGATAACTTTGTTTTCTCTTATCAAAAAGAACAGATTGATAAACTGCAATTTAATAGCCAGCAACTTGCCATTGATGAACAATGTTTTTCAATGATGCCTGTAAGTAAGCAAGAAGAAACTGCAACCGTTCCTCTTGAGATAAATTCACTACTGACTTCAATACCTCATTTATTTGTCAACATCGAAAATGTACTCTTAAAAGAAAATGCGCGTTATCAAGGTTCTTTGCAATTAAGAACACAAAATAATGGAAGATTAATGACTTACCAAGGAGAAAATGTACAACTTGGTATTTTTATTAGAGATAACCAATGGCTTGATATTAAACGGTTCAAAGTGAATTTGCCTGATAACAATAACATTGAACTTGCTGCTGAAATAGCGCTTCCTCTTGATGTTGCTTCATTACCAGAAAAAGGAACCATTGATGCGACACTATTGACGTCTCACTACGCTCACCCATTGGTTATTATTCTTGAATGGGTAGAAAAATCTGGCACGATTTCGCTTGCTGAACAAGGTGGTGGCCATGCATTGGCTTTATTACCTTGGAAAGTGACACCCGAAAATATAGTGATTGAACAAGGTCGTTGGGAATGGTTTGGATTGGATCAACCTTTGCGAGGCGGTGTAAATATTAATATCGCTCAATGGCAAAAAGGATTGGCGGATTTAAGACTAACTGCACGATTAAACGTGATGACAGAAGGCAAAGCGGGAAAAGGGAATTTAGTAATATCGATCCCTGAAACCGCAGTAAATTGGTTAGATGCACAAATCCCTATTCAAATCACTGGTATTGTTAATAAAGAATTAATGCAAGCCAGTGCGCAATTACCTGTTAAAGTCACTGGCATGTTGACCGATCCTACTGTTGAATTTCAATCTGGCTCTTTGTTTCGTTTTAAAGGACCACTCACTGAAACGCTTACCATCACAGATGCTCGTTTACCTTTAGCTGGAACCACACTTTCATCAAATGGTTTTAATGGTCGTTTAAATGCGATAGTCGTTGCCCAAGATAGCATTTGGGGGGATTACCGTATTCATTTTCAAGGTAAGGCGATTGATTTTTTACCTGACAATGGGACTTGGCAATGGCGCTATTGGGGAGAAGGGGATTTATTACCTTTAAAAGCACGTTGGGATATCGCAGGAACAGGGTACTGGGCTGATAAAGTGGTTAGTTTTGAGAAACTCAATACAGGTTTTGATGTTTTAAAATATCAAAATACTACGATGACTGCTCCTCGATTATCTTTAGAAAGTCCGTTTCGTTGGGTAAGAGATGATAAAAAGCCTGTATTTAATGGAAAACTAAAATTAACGAGTCAACGTATTGATTTTCCTGCTGGTGGTTTTTTAGATAAGGCCGATTTTATTGCCACAGTTAATGGTGATTCCCCTTTTAATTTTAATGTAAAAGGCGAATTAAGTGCTAAACCCAATATAGGACCTATTGCAATAAATACGCGTTGGGATGGCGCAAGATTAAGAGGTCAAATGCGTTGGCCTTCACAACCTATTAATGTTTTTCAATCGCTCTTGCCTGAAGATTTAGGGATCACTCTTGATAAAGGTGAACTTTACACACAAGCAGATTTTTCTATTGCACCAGAACAAGGATTAATAGCAGGAGGGCATCTTGTTGTTAAACAAGGTGGAATGTGGCTTAAAGATGGTGTTTTAGAAGGTTTAGATTTTATTTTGCCTTGGCGTTTAAATGGCGACGAATGGCAATTAGGTGTTAAACAGCCTGTCCAGTTACGGATAAAGCGTGTTAATAATCTTTTTGACATGACGGATATTACGGCTGATCTTCAAGGTTTTTACCCTGCAACAGAAAATAAACCGTTAGTTCTATCTAATGTGAATGTTGCTATGCTTGATGGAACCATTTCATTGGCAAAACTCACAATTCCACAACATGATGCAGCGATTATTTCTCTTGATAACATTCAATTAAGTCATCTTTTTACTTTGTTAAAAGTGACGCAGTTTGCGGCATCAGGTAAAGTTAGTGGTGAATTTCCGTTTTTTATTAATAATAACCAATGGATTATTAAAGATGGTTGGCTGGCTAATTCATCTTATTTAACGTTAAGACTTGATAAGGATTTTGTGGATTCTATTGATGAAAATAATATGTCTGCGGGCGTTGCTATGGCATGGTTACGCTATTTAGAGATCAGCCGTTCTTGGACTCGCGTTAATTTAAGTAATTTGGGTGAGTTGGTATTAGAAGCAGAAATCAATGGAACGAATCCTCTAGAAGATAAACGTCGACAAGTTAATTTAAATTATCGACATGAAGAAAATGTCTTCCAATTATGGCGAAGTTTACGATTTGGTTCACAATTGGAAGAGTGGTTAGAAAAGAGCTTATCAGATTTAGGGAGTGAGTCAGAGTGAAACCATTATTCTTAAGAAAACTATTCTTACTAACAGCTTTGATGATGGGAATATCAGCATTAACAGGATGTATTCGGTTAGAAGTCGCCACACCGGATAAGCCCATTAACATTAATATGAATGTAAAAATTGAACATGAAATTAATGTAAAAATAGACCGACAAGTTGAAGATCTCTTAAAAAATAACAGCGCCATTTTTTAAAGGATAAATGATGAATTATAAAAAATATTTCTTAAGTTTTGCGCTAATGATAGCTTTAGGCAGTGCAAATGCCATAGCATTAACGCTTGATGAAGCAAGATCACAAGGATTAGTAGGGGAAACCTTTAGTGGTTATATTGAGCTTGTGCAAACTAATAATAAGCAGGCTCAACAACTTGCTGATGAAATAAATCAAGCAAGAAAAGCAAAATATGCTGAAATTGCTAAAACTAACCAAGTAACACCTGATTCTGTTGCTCGACTAGCAGGTGAAAAATTAGTCGCAAGAGCTAATGAAGGTGAGTTTGTAAAGGGGATTAATGGAAAATGGGTAAAGAAGTAGTTAAATCTTAAATACAGACTTAACCTCATTTTATTTTTAAAGCACGATATATTATAAATTTCTATCGTGCTTTTTTGTAGCTAATTTTTATGACTAATTAATCATTACCACTAAAATTAACAATATCGTCATTGATCATGACAATGAAATTAATGTTTGAGCGTATATAACCGGATGCAGGAGGCATATTATCTTTTTTAACATAGTTAACTAAAAAATAAAATTCAGCTTCTCCATCAGTCAGTTCTTCAGTAAATTCGCTCTTTTTATTAAGATTGATGGGTCTTTCTTCCTCATTGTACAATAATTGAAAAGCAATATTATTACTTGCATCGGGAGCACTAATCATATTTTTCAAGTAACCTGTTGTATTATCAATACTCGTATTTTCAATTTTTAAGCGAATATTCCCATTACTCTTAGAACAATCTTTTATATTAATAAGGATAATGTGAGGATCAATATTCGCTAATTCTCCTTTCTCATATGAAGAAAAGTCATTTCCGTTAATAGAAAATCTATCACTTGTATTTTCATAAATATGATCTATATCACAGCTTAGAGGAATATCGTGATCACCACGTCTTGGTATTGATGAAAATGAAAATGATGAATAGAGTAAAATTATAATTAAATAGAAGAAATGTTTTTTATTTTTCATATTTAGTACTTTTGTTTTGAATTAAAGACAATTAACTTCTTTTTTTATCAGGTTTTTTTTCTTTTCATCGGAACTCAAATTATAATTAAATTGACACTGTTTATCTTCTCCCCATTTTACTTTTATTAATCCATGATCAGGAATACCAGAAAGAAAAATAACATTATTTTCTGTCACCAATCCTTGGGAAATAATATTATCCTCTTTATCTAGTACGGTAACTGTTGAAGCAAAAGGAAGTGGCGTTATTGATTTGAAAATAATACGATAACCTGTTTTCATTGGAAAAGTAATTTTAGATATTGCACCTAATGTAGGAATAATACTCTTACTGTAATATTCGGTTTCAACGGATTGGGGGAGTGTAGTCGCATTTAGTTTGATTTTATTTATTCGATAAGGTGTGATGTTATTTAAAATTAGGTTACCAAAGATATCTGTTTCTAAATTAGATGAAAATGATGTTTTAATACCAGTAATACCCTGTGTACTCACTAATGCAAAGGTTTTTCCTAAACGGGGTGTCAGAGTAATACCTTCTGAATGAAGTACTAATGCACCATTAATTGAAAAATTAAGATTATAATTATTTTCTGATTTATTTCCAGAGAAACTATAAGATTGATAATTATTTTGATAGCGTGTATTAGCAGAAAATTGATTATATTTTCTTTTAGGGTGATGTGTATGTTGATAGTTTATCGAATATCCTAAATTATTATTAAGCAATGCTCCGCCTATATTTGTACTATTTGTATAACGTTTATTATTGACTTGATAGCTTGTTTGATTGTTCATCCAATGATGATGTTCAATATTACCTATAGGAATATGAAAATTAAATGAAAAATAATGATCCGAAAAATATTTCTCTTTTTTTAAATCATACTTTAAATGATAATTTACCCTATTAAATGAGGATGAAAAGGATGCTCCAATTTCAAATTCTTTCGATGAATCATGGTATGTTTTACCGTGATAATGCAAAGAGAAGTAGCCTAACTCATTAATATTTTGAGATAAAGATAGTGAATGGTTTTTTTTAATATTGTTTTTTGATAATGAATTACCTAAATAATGATAGAAAGACATTCCCGAAGTAAAGTGAGTTTGTGTCATGGGAATACTTTTCTGATAACGAAATTGATATTTAATTTTATTATTGTTATTTTTTTCATAACTTATATTTGTCGCTAAACCACCTAAAATACCTAAATCTAGAGATAGTCCAGATAAATAGGTTTGTCTTTTATCATGTTTTTTTATTGCACTGTAAGAAGTGATTTTTTGGCTTAGACCATATGAAAATTCGCCTAAAAGAAAAAGAGATTTTTTGTTATTTGGATGATCAGATAATGTGCCTGAGATGATATTATATTGATAACTTCCTTTATTTAATTGATTCGGTAATGATGCAAAATAGTGTGTCGAAATTTTTACTCTTCCATCTGCTTCTTTGATCTCCAAAGTGAGTTTTTCACTTCCTATTGAAGGTAATGAATTTAAAAGAAAGGGGCCAGGAGGAACCGTTGTTTCATAGATGATCTTATCACCCTGTTTTATGATAATTTGAGCTTGTGTATCAGCAATACCTTCAATAATCGGGCTATTAGCATAAAGACTTTTGTTCGAAATTAAATTATTGGATATTAATTGAAAGCCAATAATTTTATCATTTGATAATATTCGTGTCGTAGGTGAAAATTTACCTCCATAAAAAAGAGAAGAAAAAGAATTAATTTGTCGATAGGTGTAAATTGATGAAAGCTTAGATTGATAACGATCTTTATTCCAATTAAATCCACTTTGACTACGTACACGCCAAGCTCCCATGTTAATACCTGAGTGTAAATTAAGTTTTTGCTCAGTCGATTTTTTTTGGTGATATTTAATCCAATAGGAATATTGAGTGAATAATGCGGTAATTCCGTCATCCCAATCTTGTTCATTGATGACATAGTCTGTTTTTTTTATTAATGCTTTTTGCGGAATGATTAAATTTAATTTTTGATTGGAAAATTGGTATTTAAAATCTATCGAATAATCGCTTAAAGGAGTTATTTCCTGATTTTCTTTTGTTATTTTATAAAAATAAGTATCAATACCAAGAGAAGTTAAATCATTGATAGAAAGACAAGGAGTTAACTTGTTATCTACATTTTTAAAATAAAGGAGCTTTGCCATTTTCTTTCTATTATTAATATGAATAATCGAATGATAAAACCCTTCAGGTTTTTTATCTTCAAGAAGTAGTTTAATCGTTTCATCATTAATATTAGAAAATGAATTAGAATAAAGAGAGAGGAAATTATTCTGAGCGATAGCATCTTTGGTGCAAATAATTATAAAAATAAAGAAAGTGAACTCCATTTTTTTATATTTAATCTTCATTTATTATGGCCTTATCTGTTGCATTTATTTCCACGCCATATTGATTAATTGTTTTCCATTTAATTAATCCATCTTCTTTAATTATATTTTTTGTATTGTATTTTTTTAATGGAGGTATGGTTTTGCTTTTATTCATCAGTAGTACACCATTGTAACTAACATTAAGCAAAGTAATAAAGTAGGGTGTGGGATTGTTTACAATAAATTCATTATTTTTATTTTTTAAAAACTCAATTCTTTTATAAGCATCTTTTGCACCTTTTTCTATTGATATTGGTCTATATATTAAATTATAGACAGAATTCATTGATATATGTAATAAATTTCTATTTTCATCTGAATTAGATAGCAATGGTATTCTCTTAATGTTTATTTTATATAGTGTTTCTCGATCTTTTTTTTCTATTTCATCTGTTTTAAAAATTTTTAAAGAATAGTTTTCATTTTTTTCTATTTTAAAAAGTGGGGGAGTGATAATAAAAGGTAATTCTGTATCATTATTTTCATCATAATGAGAAATCCAGCTTTGTATAAAATAATCATTATTTGTGTTATTTTTTATTTCAATAATCTCCTGACCTTTACTTTCAATAAAAATAAATTTATCCTTATTTATTTCTATTGATGCGTAACCATAAGTAGGGATGATTATAAATAG